>JAAZZF010000052.1 GCA_014239275.1 Flavobacteriaceae bacterium
ATACATTTGCTTAATGATTCTAGATTTGAATACTGCCAAAAAAACAGCTGAACTTCTACTACAAATTAATGCAATTAAATTGAATCCAAAAAATCCATATGTATGGGCTAGCGGATGGAAATCTCCTATCTATTGCGATAATAGAGTAATTCTATCTTATCCTCAAATAAGAATTTTCATTCGAGAAGAAATTTCAAAGCAAATAGATAAATTATATGGTAAACCTGATTTAATTGCAGGTGTTGCTACTGGTGCAATAGGAATAGGCATGTTGGTTGCAGATATAATGAATTTACCATTTATATATGTTAGACCTAATTCTAAAAAGCATGGTAGGAAGAATCAAATTGAAGGAAGTTATGAAAATAACCAAAATGTTGTGGTGATTGAAGATTTAATTAGCACAGGTAATAGTAGTTTAGTTGCCGTTGATGCATTGAGAGAAGCAAAACTACAAGTGAAAGGAATGATAAGTATATTTACTTATGGATTTCCAATTTCATATGAAAATTTTGAAAAGAAAAAAGTAACATTAAATACATTAAGTTCCTATGATATTCTTTTAAAACAAGCTCTTTTATCAAATTATATAAATGATAATGAATTTAAAATTCTTTCCAAATGGAAAGAAAGTCCACAGGACTGGAATCCTAATAATTAATCTATGAAACTAATTAGTAAAATTTCACAAATAAATTTAATTGATAAAGTTTTATTTGATAGGCTTTGTTTAATAGAAAATTATAAAAAAATTATGCCTGAAAATGTTTCTAAATTTGAAATTATTGATGAAGAGTCTTTTGTTTTTTCTATAAAAGGAATGCCAGCGATAAAATTGAAAATTTCTGAGAAAAACATGCCTTCAAAAATTATTTTAAAATCATTAGATTCTAAAATAGATTTTTCTCTTACTGGATTTATATCTAAATCTGATGATCAAATATCTTCATTTCATTTGGAATTTGATGGAAATCTCAATCCTATGCTACAAATGATGGTAAAAAATCCATTACAATCTTTTATTAATGATCTTTCAGAAAATATTAAAAACTTAAGTTAAATGAACGAATCGTATGCTCTTATCACAGGATCATCATCTGGAATTGGTTTGGAAATAGCATATTATTTAGCAGAAAAAGGATTCAACTTAATTTTGACGGCAAGAAGAGATGGTTTATTAAAAAATATTTCAAAAGATATTTCATCAAAATATAAGGTAAAAGTAGATTTTATTTCAAGTGACTTAAGTAAGAAAGAAGCTCCAAATGAAATATTTGAATATTGCAATTCTAAAAATTATTTTGTTGAAATATTAATAAATAATGCAGGTTATGGGATTGTAGCTCCTTTACATGAATCTTCAATGGAAGATGAAGAAAAATGCATAAGAGTTTTAAGTATTTCCGTTATAGCCTTAACAAAATTATTTATTCCTATAATGATGGAAAAAGGAGGAGGAAAAATTATGATAGTTTCATCAATTGCTGCATTTGCCCCTCCTTCTGCAATTCAATCCTTATATGGTCCTACAAAGACTTTTGTAAACAGATTTAGTGAGGCAGTAAATTTAAATTATAATAAAAATGGAATTTCTTCAACTGCTGTTTGCCCAGGTTATACAGTTACAAATTTTCATACAGCTAGTGGAGTACAAGATGAAATGGATAGGGTTCCTAAATTCTTAAAAAAATCTGCTAAAAGAATTGCAATTGAAGGAGTAAATGCAATGCTAAAGGGAAAGGCAATTTGTGTGCCTACAAAAACATGGAAAATAATAGCTTTTTTAATAAGTTCTGTCCCCCAATCAGTTTTTAAAATCCTTAGCTCATTTATAGCGCCAGGCAGATTCAATAAATAATTATTAAAAATAAGATAATCCCCAATATGTTATAATTGCCCAAACTATATATCTAAAAATTTTTCCAAACAACA
>JAAZZF010000053.1 GCA_014239275.1 Flavobacteriaceae bacterium
ATAGAAATAGATTCAATATCATTTTGATCTATATCATCTAAAGTTGTTTCAATTCCGTCAACAATAATAAGTGGAGGATCACCAAAGTTTCTAATAAAGATTGATGAGTAATCCCCTAGTTCATTACTTTCACGTACCCTAAGACCAGGAACTTGGCCACTGAGTGCTTCAGATGTGTTGTGTTTAGGAGTTTTAGTTAATTTTTTACTAGAAACAGTACTTATTGCAGTACTTATGTTCTTTTTTTGTTGTGTACCATAACCAATATTAACTTCTTCCGTTGAATTACTAGTATTACCAACTTTAATAATTGAACAAGAAAAACCAAGTAGAACAAATAGTAATAGTAACTTTTTCATAAACTGTAATATAATGATTATCAATATCTAATCCTAGACAAGCTATAATAGTAATCGCTTAAAAGTTTAGTTGAAAAACACCTAAATTTTGGAAGAGATTAAATTAAATTTAAATAACTTAGAAATATGAAAAAACTAATTCTACTATTACTATTTATTCCACTAACTGGCTTTTTATTTTCTCAAGAGAAATATGAAATAGATTGGGAAACTGTTGCAAAAATTCGTGAAGAAGGTTTTCAGCGTTCTGAAATTGCTAATACTTTATCTTATATGACCGATGTGCTAGGAGCCCGTTTAACTAATTCAGAAGATATGAGGCGTGCCCAAGATTGGGTAGTTAAAGAGATGAAGCGCATTGGGTTAAAAAATACTAAAATTGAACCCTTCATGGATTATGGAGTTAGTTGGGACAATGAATATTTTTCTCTTCATCTCTTAGAACCAGATCAGCAAGTAATGGTTGGTTATCCAATAGCACATACTCCAGGGATAGATGGTAGAAAAAAATTATCCGTTAGTCTTGTGGAAATAAAAACTAAATCTGATTTAAAAAAGTATAGAGGTAAATTAAGAGGGAAAGCTGTTTTAGCTACGCCACCACCAAAAATTGATTTAGATAGATATAGGAAGGGTACTCCTCGATATACTGATAGTGAATTATTTGAGATTTCACAAAAACCATTTCCAAAGGAACCAAGGGGTCCTCTCCCTCCATCTAATCCTGATTTAGTTTCAGCAATTGAAAGAAATTCTTTTTTTAAAGATGAAGGCGTAATAGCAATATTAGAATCACGCAGCGGATGGATTGCAGCGGTTAGAGGGTTCGCTCGCCCAGGCGCTAAGCAAGACAAATGGGGACGTGAAGAAACATTAGATCATTTGCCAATTGTTGCTGTTACACCTGAACACTATAATAGGATGGTTCGTATTGCAAAAAGAGACATTCCAATAAAAATAGAGTTAGAAATAAGAAATAAAATTGGTAAAAACAGGAGAAAAGCCCGAAATACGATAGGTGAAATCCCAGGGACAGATCTTAAAGATGAAATCGTTATGCTAGGCGCTCATCTTGATACGTGGCATGCTAGTCCAAACGCGAGTGACAATACTTCAGGTGTAGCTGTAATGTTAGAAGCCATGCGTATATTAAAAGCAATTGATGCCAAACCCAGAAGAACTATTCGTGTTGCCCTCTGGTCAGGTGAAGAACAGGGGCTCTACGGTTCTAAGGAATACGTAAATAAACATTTTGGTAATCCAAATGATCCTGCCATTGGTAAAAAAAGAGATTATGATAAATTTTCTGCTTATTTTAATCAGGATTATGGACCGGGTCAGTACCGTGGAATTTATTTGCAAGATAATGAACA
>JAAZZF010000054.1 GCA_014239275.1 Flavobacteriaceae bacterium
AAAATCTTGCCATTTAATAATCTCATTCCCATTAACTCTGACAATTTTATCACCTGATTTTAGACCTGCATTTTCAGCTGGAGAATTAGGAATTATTGAATCGATAATCGGTTGAACTAAAGGGGTAAAAGGACGCATTACTCCATTTGTAAACATTATTGTGCCTATGTCCTCAGGAACTGAAATATTCTCTCTTGTTCCATCATAATGCTGTACCCTAACTACACTAACATCTCTTAAAAACAAAAACTTATTAATATCAATTACATTTTCTAAATCTTCACCATCAACCTGCAAAATCTTATCTCCATCTTTAAATCCATATGGCTGTATTAATTCAGAAACCTCAAATCCGCCAGGCAAATTATCATTTGTTAAAATAGTTTTTCCCCAAACAAAAGCCGCCATCATATATATGGCATAACCTAAAATTAGGTTGACTACAACCCCTCCACTAATAATTATAAGTCGTTGCCAAGCTGGTTTTGATCTATATTCCCATGGTTCAGGCTCTTTATTTAGGTGTTCCGTATCCATACTTTCATCGATCATTCCAGCAATTTTTACATATCCACCAAGTGGGATAGCTCCAATTCCATATTCTGTTTCACCTATTTTTTTCTTAAACAGAGCGAATGGATAATCAAAAAATAAATAAAATTTTTCCACTTTAGTCTTAAATAGTTTAGCTGGAATAAAGTGTCCCAGTTCATGGAGAATTACTATGATTCCTAGACTTAGTAGAAATTGAATTGCCTTAATTAAAAAAATCATATTTAAAAATTAGAGAGCAAAAATACGTTTTTAAGTTTATACTAAAAAAGTATTTTAAACTATCTATTGTTATGATTTTAAAAAGAATTAATTTTGAAAAAAATTTAATTTGTATAAAAAGTTTTTCAAAAGATATGGTCCTCTCATTATAGTAATGACCTTACTGTCAATTGTTGTTTTAACATCCTTTTATTACATTTTACAACCTAAAGTTACACTGCCTATTTTCAGCCCAAATATGGTTTCCTCTAACCTTGTTGAAGAGAGTATTCATCATGTTAAGAAATATCATAAAATTTCCAATTTTTCATTAACAAACCAAAATGGAGAAACAATTACTCAAGAACATTACGATAATAAAATTTATGTGGCAGATTTCTTTTTTACAACATGCCCTTCAATATGTCCAATCATGACAGAAAATATGTTTTACATACAAGAAAAAACTATTAATAAAGATATTCTTTTGGTTTCTTACTCAGTAACACCTGAAATAGATTCAGTTGCTCAATTAAAAAAATATGCAATTGAAAAAGGAGTTGATAATAATAGATGGAATTTATTAACAGGAGAAAAAAAAGATATTTATGAGCTTGCTAGAAAATCATATTTAGTTGCAAAAAACAATGGTGATGGTGGCAAGTATGATATGATTCATACTGAAAATTTTGTTTTAATTGATAAAGAAAAAAGAATAAGGGGTTTTTATGACGGGACTAACAAAGAAGAAATGGATAAGCTATTGAATGACATTCAAATACTTGAAAATTCTTATAAAATTTAATAAATGAAAAAAGTAATTTTTGGTCTATACATTTTATTTATAGCTAATTTTTGTTTAACTGCTCAAGAGCTAGTTATTGGAGAAGAAAGAGTTGAACCAGGGATTGTATTTGTTTTTGAAGGGGCTATAAAAGATCATGTAATGCCATCTTCATTGCATTTAAAAGAAAATCAAACTAATGTTCATATTGAAGCTCGTGTAAATTGGGATACAAATAATACTCCTTTAGGAACACCTCAAGGAGGGTTCGTGCCATACTTACACATAACAGCCCAAATCATAAATGAGAAAACAAGCTTAAGTACTTTTATTGATTTACTGCCTCATATTAACCTGGTAGATAATTTTCATTATGCTAGAAACATTACACTGCCCGGTGCAATTAACGATCTTTATTCAGTCCTGTTCCGTGTAATTCCTCCGACTCATATTGAGCTCGCTCTTCATAATGATTGGTTAAAAAATTATGGTGAGGAACTTTTTAAAGAAAATTCATTTCACTATAGAAATGTAGATTTTGAACAAATTGCTAAAGCTTCAAGAAATTAGGCTTTAATTTAAATAACATACACTATTGAATGTATTGGTAAATATTTATTATATTCAAGATTCCTTTTTAATATCAAATACATGAAAAAATTAATTCTACTTTTATCAATACTTATTTTAGGTTGCCAAACCAACACTCAACAAAACAACAATAAATGGACTTTTGATGCCACTGATGGATCATATATTCAATGGAACGGAGATGACACGAATGCTAATGAAATGTTACATCATGCAATGAAGCACATGTATAATGTTGAACGTGAAAAATCTATGACATTCTTTGAAAAAGTTTTAGAATATGACCCATCATTATTTGGGCCTCATGTTGTTTTAGCTGGATTTTCAATTGAAGGATCTGAAAAACGAAAAATGCATGTAGAAAAAGCAAAGGAACTTGTAGCTGATAATAACGAAACCTCTAAAATCTTTGTTTCACTTCTTGACTTACCAAGAGGAGGCAATTGGCCTTTAGTCACAAAAGGGGCCCATGATTTATGGTCAAAAATGCGTGAGCTTGAACCTAAGGGGAAGCTTATACATTACTATTATGCTTTTACTATGCCTGATGCAAATGAAAGAATTAAAGAGATGGAGTCATTACTTTCTGAGATTAAGGATCAAAAAGGAGACCCTAATTCTCTGCCAACAAGTGGAGATCATTCTTATATGATCCCTCCTATAATTAATACATTAGGCTATTTCTACTATG
>JAAZZF010000055.1 GCA_014239275.1 Flavobacteriaceae bacterium
TCTAATGAAACTCTTCTGTTTTCTCTACTTACTCCTGATAAAACGGCAAGATCTTGGGGCTGCTCTACATTAGCATCAAAACATTGTTTCATATTTGGAAAAGCAGTAGTGGTTAAACAAACCTTGTATATGCCAGCTTTTAAATTAGTTAATGACCAATCAGATCCAGAAATAACTTCTGGAGTGTGACTAAAATCAGTTGGTCCTCCAGTAACAGCTACGGTAAAAGAGAATCCTAAATCACCTTTTATCGTTACTTTTATTGTTCCATCATTGGAATTTCTACAAGTTTCATCAGTATATTCTATTTTTAGAGTATCTCCTGGAATTGGGTAAGGATCACAAACATCTCCAATATCATCGTTATCAAAATCTTCTTGACCTGGATTTGGCGTATTAGGACAATTATCATCCTTATTTTTAATTCCATCATTATCATAATCATTTGAAAGGACTATTAAACTTATACCAGTTTCCTCAATTTTACTAGATGCGCTACTATTGGTTCCTTTTATTAATAAAGGATATGTTTTAGGGACGGCAGTATCTGAAATAGTTAATTCAATAGTTAGTTCACCATCTTGATTTATAGCTATTTTTTGGGAAGGTGTATATTTAACAGTTGATCCTGCAGGTAGACCAGTAACTGAAAATTCTGTTTCTTCATTATAATTTTTAAAGATCTTATATTTTACTTTAAAACTTCCAGTTCCACCTTGATCTATTTTTATTTTATTTTCTTTAGAAGTTAATCTAAGCATTGGAACATCTGAATCAAAATAGGAAGAATATACACCTCTACCATATGTAGAAGCAAATACAGCATAATCATCTCTCATATCCATGTCAGTAACTCGAACATCACTCATGCCATTAAATCCTTGAGACCAATTAGGAGAGGCATCTTTAAAGTTTTTAGTGTACCAAACGCCTAAATCTGTACCAATTATTACTTCATTGGAAACAATCGGGTTTTGTAAGATACATCTTACAGGTAAATCAGGGAGATCACCCTCTTTATTAGCCCATGTTTTTCCAGCATCTGAGGAATAAAAAACGTTTTTAACAGCATAGTTATGGAATGTAACAAAAATTTCATTTTCATTTGTTCCAAACTCAATATCTGAAACACTTCCTAAAAACGCACTACCAGTAAGATTAGTCCAAGTAGGAGAATTTGTATTGGCATTTTCTACTTTTAGGACATATCCATTTTCTAAACCTACCATTAGGGTAGAAGTATCAGTTCCAAAGGGCGAAACAGTTAGTGCCGAAACATTGGAGAACATTTGAGAATTACTTAACATTAACTTAGTTGCATTTGTTTGTAGATCAGCAGTCTTAAAATCATCCCAGCCAACATAAGCAGCAATTTCATAATTACCATTATTTCTGTAATTAGAATAAATCACTCCTAATTTAGAATCTAAAGCTTGAACATTTATAAAATCTCCATATTGAGTGCTTTCGCTATTTATTTGAAAGAGCTGATTAGATTTAAAGTCGTATACATCTACATATCTATTATAAACATAGTTTGTAATAAAGTATGGCTTTTCAAGATTTTGTGAAAACATTGAGGCAGCACCATCACCACCACTTACATCATGTCCTTGACTAATTAATCCAGTTTTATTTGCTAATAATTGAGTTCCGTTATCTTGAAGACCTCCTACAAATACATCTGTCATTCCACTTATTGTAAGCGTACTATTAAGTCTAGTTGACCTATCACTCCCTTGAACTTGTTTAGTAAGATCTTTAAACATTTCAGATGGAGCAACTGCAATAGTGTAAAATTGACTTGTTATAAAGTTTTTATTTCTAGAACTAATGGTCTCAGAGCCACTAGATTCTGATTTACTATAATAAACTCCACCATCGTTTCCAAATACTTTTTTTGAAGAATCAATTGGAGAAAAAGCAGCTCCATGTTGATCTGCATGAGCATAAGGTTCTCCAAACCCATTATACCAATGGGTAAGTTGATTCCAAGGATTTGTTCCCCCAGTGCTCACAGCTCCTGTTGTTGATTTAAATAAATCAATTCCTCCAGCAAAAATAGTATTAGTATTGTTTGGATCGCTTTCTATTAAAAGATCATAGAATGATTGCCCTCTAGTAAAATCATTAGCATCTATATTGGTATCAGCATCATTAGGAAGGGTTATTTCGGTTGGAGCCGAACTAAATTCATTAGTAGATTTAAATATTTGAACGGGTGTTTCAGCAACATTTACACTAGCTAGGGCGTATATATCACCATTTCCAGCTATTTCTATTTCTGTCCTTCTCCCGTTTTCTATTGTATGTTTTTTTGTAAAACTTGTTCCTTGGTCATTTGCTACTAAAATATTTCCAGAGCCTCCTCCTCTAAAGTTATAAGTTGTTGACATCCATAATTTGTTAGTAGATGGAGAAATTTCTAAGTCAATTGGTTGATAAAGTATTGTAGAACCTTCAATATATGCCGGAACTTTTGTCCATGTTGACCCTGCATCAAGAGATTTCCATATGCCATAATCATCAGGCCCAAAAATATGAGAGGCAGCATCTCTATGGGTAGATGTTCCCGTTGCAATATAAACTTCAGAATTTCCATTATTATTTCTAACTACTACATCATTTATATAGAAGATTCCTGGTATAACAGTAGTCCCTTTAGCAGTAGAATATTCTTCACTTAATGATACAGTAACTGTACTATTTTTTAAAGCATTTTTAAGTTTTGCTCCATCTTGAGTGGAAATCATCAATGAAGGAATTTTGATATCATTAGCCCCTTCTGTTCCACCCATTACAATTGGTTCGGAAGACCAGTCTGTTTTACTTCCATCGTCTCTATTTACTACAATTACAGCTTTTGCACCAGCATCTTGAGCAGTTTTAACTTTTTGAATAAATGGGCAATCTCCTCTTTCAATTAAGGCAATATTCCCATTCATTGCAGCAGCATTAGCAGCAGTAAGAGCCTGACATGCATCAGAAGTTGTCCCTCCAACTCCATCAGAATCATCTCCAGCAGTTGAACCATCATCTGCAAGAATTAGATCATGAACAATAGGATTCTTCGTTAATGAGGGGCCAAATGAAGCTCCTATATAAGTATAAGGTCCTAATCCGCTTGGCACAGTAACCTTAACAAAATTTCCAGGACTAATATAAGTAACCTCAGAATCAGATTTTCCTCCAAATGCATTTGACCAGGTATTTCCTCCATCAGAAGATTTCCAAAGCCCATTTCCTAATGCTTCTGCACCTGTGTAGGATTCTCCAGTTCCTACATAAAATATTTTTGTATTATTTGGGTCATATGTAATACTAGAAACAGGAATATTATCAGGTATTCCTTTAGTAATGTGCTCCCATGTGGAACTCTGACTAGATATATTAGTGTTTTTAAATAGTCCACCACTAACACCTCCTGCAAAAACAGTTTCACTAGATCCGTCATTGGGGTCAAACATTAAACCTTTAGTTCTTCCACCTACGTTTCCAGGTCCCCTTTCATTCCATTTCATCTCATTTGATTCCCCAGGTACAAGTGGAGATTTTTTAGAATTAAATCTATTTTTTCTTAATTCATATTGTAATTCAAATAGTTTCTCAAGATTAGGTTTCCCCTCCATTGGATTCATAGAAAGCTCCCACATTTTTTCAGAATATTTATTTGGTGGAAGTTCTATTTTTCTTCTTTCTTCTTTGGATAGATTATAGGTTTCTTTAAAAGGACTATTCTCTAAATTTTCTTTGTGAACGCTTCTTTTATAATTAATTGATAAAGAATCAAAATTGACAGATAAAATCAGTAAAAAAATTGATGAAATAATGAAGTATATAAGATTCTTATTTTTCAAAATATAATTTCTATCGATTAATTAATAGGATATCAAATATAAAAAATCATTTTAGAATAAACCTATTGATTCAGAAGCTTTTAAATGTACTATGAAAAGAATTATTGAACTGTAAATTTATAAACTCCAGATTCTGAATGATTTCCATTATTATCTTTTGCTATAACTCTCCAATAATAAACACCAGCAGTAAGTGTAATAGTTTTTTTTGTGTCTGCTTGGTCAGTACATATTACAGTTGTGGCATTTGTTTTATCTAATTTAACATCAAATTTATGTGTGTCTCCAACGTCTACATCCGAAACTTTCCAGGAAAGTTCTATAGATCCCGCTGATACTGTAGTATCATTTTTAGGAGCAATTATTTCAGCAGGAAAAGGTGCATGATTAGAATCTGCGGCACCAGATAAATAAAATTTCCAAACTTCAGATTTAGCCGTTTTTGAGGTAGATTTATTTTTTGATGTAATTTGCCATGAATAAGGTTTACCCTTTGTTAATGTAATTTCTACTGTATTAGTACTAGTGTTTTGTGTTACTGTCGCACTAGAAATCAAATCAATAATGGTAATGGTATAGGTATCAGTATTATCAGATTTATTCCATTCAAACTTCACCTTGTCAACTTCTAAACATTGTGTGTTGTTTGCTGGTTTAGAAAGATTAGCTGCTGCAGGATCTACTGGAGCTCTAAATTCATAAGTTTTAGAGCATGAAATGGTTAGCATAGAAAAGACACAAAACGATATGATTAATATCTTTTTCATTCTCTAATTACTTTAATTGATTTTTTAATTGTTTTGGAATCTACTTTCAGAATATAAAGTCCAGATTTCACATTATTAAATGGTACA
>JAAZZF010000056.1 GCA_014239275.1 Flavobacteriaceae bacterium
ACATGCATTATTTGTTCATGAATATGATTGTGTTTTGGAACTACTGAATCTTTTTTTACATCCCAAAATACCCAAGTAATTTTTTCTCCATGAACAAATTTTCCTTTTAAACCAGGAAAAATTTCTCTTTCTTTAATTTCTTTTAAATTCATAAATCAATTTAATTTATCTAAGTTATAACAAAAATTAAATAACTATTAAATCAAACATATTTACTAGTATTTTGCATATATTTGAAAGGCTAACATAAAAAAAATTAAAATGAAAAAATTACTATTATTTTTTACATTATGTATGTTCACATCTTGTAATAACACTGCTGTAAAAAAAATAACTGACTCATTAAGTAATTCAAATCCAGATTATGCTAAGAATTTAGCTACTGCGAAAAAACTCTTTGAACTTCATGGGGAAGAAGATATTGATGCTCAATTAGCTCTTGTAAGTAAAGACATAGAATCTAACACATCAGTATATGGCTCTGAAACTTCAAACTATGATCAATATGTTGCTATGTTAAAAGGTTATCATGCAGCATTTGATAATATAAAATACACTGCTAATAACTGGCTTCCAGGTACAAGTCCTGAAGGAAAATTAGATGGAAGCGTTAGAACTTACGGAACTTGGACAGGTGTGAATGCAGGAACTGGAAGAGAGTTAAATTTAAAAGGATATTGGTACTTGAATTTTGATGATGAAGGTAAAATTGTAGCTCAAGGTGATTTCTTTGATTTTGGAGGAATGTACGATGCTGTTTATCCAAAAACTAAAATTATTGCTAAAATTGATATCAAAGAAGGAAAAGCTCAAGAAGTGATAGACCTTTTAAATAGTGAAAATGGATTACCTGCTACTAGAGCTTACGAAGGATGTAATTCAGCTGAAATGGTATACAATGAAGAATTAAACTCTGTTTGGATTATTCTTGACTGGGTTAGTAATGATCATTACTTGAAATATAGAGATTGGAGATTTAATGATGATGATTTTCTTTCAAAAAATCTACTTCCTTTAGTGTTAGGTGGAGAAAAAGGATTAACAGTTGCCCATACAAATAGTAACTACACAATTTTTTAAAACATAATATTTATAAAATAAAAAAGGGTTAACTAATATTAACCCTTTTTTTATTTAGTTAAAAAACTTTATTTACTATATACTGCCTTTTTTAATCCCTTTGATATATCAAAATTAAACTCCCTTGATCTAGACATAAAAAGTCCATATATTTTATTTTGAGGATCAATCCAGAAATGGGTATTGTGATATCCCGACCAACCAAAAACACCTTTAGGAGATCCTGTTCCATCTAGAATGGCATCTTCCATAACAGAAAATGTAAAACCAAAATAATGTCCTTCAAGATCAGGAAAAATAAATGGTTCATCAGGATCAGGTGCTGTATTTGTATATTTTTTAATCATTAGATTATAACTTGATTCAGAAATAATTTCCTTGCCTTTATAATTTCCTTTATTAACAAGCATTTCACAAAAGTTTGAATAATCTGAGAAAGTAGAAACAAGACCTTCTCCACCATAATGAGCAGAATTATTAATATCATATGTCTGTTCATCAAGAAGATAAGTAAAGCCTTTTAATGAAGTATCACTTGGATTAAATGGTGTATTTGGAAGTCTATTTATGAAAAGTGGCTGAATTCGTGTTCTTTCCTCAGTTGTTAAATAAAATTTAGTTTCTTTCATATCCATCGGATCAAAAAGATTTACTTTTAAAAAATCATAAAAAGAAACTCCTGAAAGCACCTCAACTAATCTTCCTAAAATTGCTTGATTCAGTCCATATAGATAATGAGAACCAGGTTCAAATTCTAAAGGTTGATTTGCAACTGCTTTTGAAAAGTCATCAAGATTATTAAAATGGTAAGAGCTTGTAAACTTATTTAAAGGAGAAGGAGGAGAAATAAATTTATTTTCTCCATAAACATCACTATAATATGTATAGCCAGATCTGTGAGTGAGTAAATCGATCACTTTTATTTTGTTTTTACAAGGGTAAATACCATCTTCCCCTTTACATTTTACATTTTCATATTCTGGAAGGTATTTAGATAGGTTATCTTGTAATTTAAATAATCCTCTATCATATAGAACCATTATTGCAACTGTTGTTATTGGTTTTGACATTGACCAAATTGGAAAAATAGTTTGATCATTAATATCTTTATCACCTTGTTTGCCAGAATTAACTACCTCATTATAAATTACCTTACCGCCTTTTACCATTTTAAAGACATTTGATCCCGTAATCTCATTTTCAATTAATTCATTTTGAAAATTTAAAATTGGACTGTCTGACTTTACATCAGAATTACAACTTAAAATCAAAAAAGAAATTAAAATTATTATTTTTTTCATTTTTAAAAATTTATTATTTATTATTTCAAATATATAAAAACACTGTCTGAATGGTATAATCAGTCTAACCACTATAGTACGGATTCCATAAAAATTTATCTTATGTAATTAAATAAAATATTTTCTAATAATTCTTGTTTACCACTTGATTTAGATATAGGGTCATTTTTTAATGCTAAGTTGTACAAATCCTCTAACTTAAGTTTCCCGTTTTCGAAATCC
>JAAZZF010000057.1 GCA_014239275.1 Flavobacteriaceae bacterium
CAAAATCCATCCATGTTTTTTGTATGCCATTTCCATTAATAACAGGAATCCTAAAAACCCTGCCAAGAACAGAATGAAGCACGTAGGCAAAAATGGCATTGGAACCAAAAACTACTCCAAATTTGGTATAAGAATGCGTTTTTTTATGGTCTATAATCCACATGCAGCTAGCTAAAAAAATCATGGCAAGACCCGAGGAGAAAAGAACATAAGAGCTAGTCCATATATGTTTGTTAATAGGAAAGCTAAAATCCCAGAGCATACCTAGGCACAAGCAAACACTACCAACCAAATACATCAAAATGATTTTGTCTTTTAAAGATTTGGATTTGTTTAAAATAAGATGCCCACAAAACATACCTGAGATTCCAGTAGCTATTGCGGGAATAGTGCTAAAGAACCCCTCAGGATCCCACGTTTCGCGATACATTCTCCCAGGAGTTATAAATTGATCTACCCATGCAGCGAAGTTATTTCCTGGCTCTAATACCCCAACAATTGAGTCACTAAAAGGAACATGTTTCATAAAAATCCAATAAATAATTAAACAAAAAGTCCCAATCCAAACTTGATGGGATTTATTGGAGTTTAAATAAATAAAAGAGCAGAAAAAATATACCAGTGCAATTCTTTGTAGCACTCCAGCAATTCTAACGTTACTAAAATCAAAATTTGGAAAAACAGCCAATAAAATTCCAATTCCAAAAAGAATAATTGTTCTTTTAATAATCTTTAAATAAACTGTAGAGTTAGAGTTTTTAATTTTAGAAAGCGAAAGAACTATAGATACACCAACAATAAATAAAAAAAAGGGAAACACAAGGTCCGTTGGAGTGGCTCCATGCCACTTAGCGTGCCGAAGGGGAGCATATACGTAAGACCAGCTACCGGGATCATTTACAACAATCATTGCAGCAATGGTAAAACCTCTAAAAAAATCAAGCGAGATTAGTCTTTGGCTCATTTCTTTAAGGTATAAAAAAAGAGTTTACAATCCTAAGCCCTTGATATCATCAGCATCAGAATTAATATTTTCTAAAGGCTTAATGATTTCACAGTCGATAGGGATATTTAGTTCTTCTGGAGCCAGAAAATCTTCAAGGGAAATTCCTAGATCTTCATTTTCATAGCATTTTTTCATATACATTCCCCAAATAGGTAAAGCCATTGTAGCTCCCTGCCCATAGGCAATACTTTCAAAGTGAACAGATCTGTCTTCGGCCCCGACCCAAACACCAGTTACTAAGTTGGGAACCATTCCCATAAACCATCCATCACTTTGATTTTGTGTTGTTCCAGTTTTTCCAGCAATAGCGTTTTCAAAACTGTAAGGATACCCAGTTACGACATCCCTGTAAACAGGATTCCTTTCTTCTTCTGGGATGTTATGTCGTAATCTGGCGCCAGAGCCAAATTTAGTAACACCTTCTAAAAGATTAACCGTAACATAGGCTGATTCAGCACTAATAACATCTTTAGTTTCAGGAACCGATTGGTATAAAAGCACCCCATTTTTATCTTCGATTCGAGTTATCATGGTAGGCTTTACATATATTCCTTGGTTAGCAAAGGCACCATAGGCACCAACCATTTCATAAACACTTAAATCAGGAGTCCCTAGTGCTATTGCAGGAACATTAGGAATAAAAGATTCTATCCCTAAATTTCTTGCTAAATCGGCAACAGGTTTTGGACCAACCTTATCCATTAGCTGAGCACTAATGGTATTTTTAGAATTTGCAAGCGCATTTTTAAGAGTTCGCATTCCTCCATATTTGTCACTGGAATTCGTTGGACACCATGGCTCAGGGTTGCCGTATTTATTTGGTTCAATACAATATATTGCATCAGGCAATGAATCGCATGGAGAGAGTTTTAATTGATCAATTGCAGTAGCATATAAAAAGGGTTTAAAAGTGGAACCAATTTGCCTTTTGCCTTGCTTTACATGATCGTACTGAAAATGCTTATAATTAATTCCGCCTACCCAAGCTTTAACATGGCCAGTTTGGGGTTCCATTGACATCATTCCAACCCGCATAAAATGCTTGTAATATCTAATAGAATCAATGGGTTTCATAATGGTATCAATATTTCCCTCCCATGAGAAAATTGTCATTGGCACCTCTTTTTCAAATGAAGCAAACATTTCTTCCTCAGATTTACCAGAGTTTCTCATTTTTCTCCATCTTTCGGATCTTCTCATAGCCCTTTTAAAAATCATTTCTTCTTCTTCCTCTTCAATTTCTAAAAAAGGAGCAGTTGGATTTAAATTTAAGGTGTTTTGTTTAAAAAATTCTCTTTGAAGATTAGCCATATGTTCTTTTACAGATTCTTCAGCATATTGCTGCATCTCATAATTTATTGTAGTATAAATTTTTAATCCATCTAAATATAGATTATACTTTGAACCATCTTCTTTAGTATTTTCTTTAGTCCAACCTTTCATAAATTTTTGCAAATAAGCTCTAAAATAAGTTGCAAGGCCTTCTCTGTGTGATTGAGGAGTGTAATTAATTTCAAGGGGGAGTTGTTTTAAGGAATCTAACTGTCTGTCATTTAAATGGTTGTTTTTTTTCATTTGACCAAACACTACATTTCGTCTTGACTTAACAAGTTCAGGCCTTCTCATTGGATTATATAAAGAGGAATTTTTTAACATTCCCACCAGAACCGCAGACTCTTCTATTTTTAAACTGTCAAGCTCTTTATCAAAATAAATACTAGAAGCAGATTGGATTCCATCACCATTATATCCAAAATCATAAATATTAAGGTACATGGTAATGATTTCTTCTTTTGTATATTGTTTTTCTAGTCTTACTGCAAGAACCCATTCCTTGGCTTTTTGAGAGATGGCTTCAAAAATATTTTTTGAACGTACTCCAACAAACAATTGTCTTGCTAGCTGTTGTGATATGGTGCTGGCACCCCCTTTTTTATTTAAGTAGATAATGGCCCTAACGGTAGCTTTAAAATCAATTCCGGAATGACCATAAAACCTTTCGTCTTCCGTTGCAATTAAGGCATCAATTAAATGTTTAGGCAGATCAGAATATTCTACTGGAGTTCTGTTTTCTCCAAAGTGAATTTTCCCCAAAACTCTATTATCGGACGAGATTATTTGACTTGCTAAATTAGTGTTAGGATTTTCAAGCTGCCTAAAATCAGGCATTTCTCCAAGTAGTCCTGTTGAAGCAGAATAAAAAAGACCAAAACCACCTAACAACCCAAAAACAAAAATTATCCAAAATCCGTAATAGTATAGCCTATATTTTTTGGGAAGAGATTTATTTTTTTTATTTTTTGTTGCCATTTATTTTGATGGTTCAATTAATAATCCTAAATCTAAGATATTTTCTAAGTTTTCAATAGGAGAGATTACATTATTTAATCTCATCGAATTTCTAATAGAAAGATAATTAATACTGTCTTTTATTAAATCAATATTCTTTTTAAAGAGAAGCTTATGTTCCACTAATGAAAGCCTTTTTTCTCCCAGCCATTTTCCGCTTGTCTCACTGAGTTTATATTCCAATGTATCGATTAATATGGAGTCATTAGCGAGCTTTAGCTGGGTAATTAAAAATATATTAGAAAAGGAATAATTGTTATTATGTCTTATTAATAAAAAAAGATTATAAGTTGTTTTAGATTCTGGGACGTTGAAATCGAACGTAACAATCTCATTTTTTTTCCATCCGTTTGAAAACTCATAAGTATTAAGATGACTAGAATAAGAACAGGCCACAAAAAATAATGAAACAAAAAACAATGAACTTATTCTTTTCATTTTCCAG
>JAAZZF010000058.1 GCA_014239275.1 Flavobacteriaceae bacterium
AAATCTTTTTAAAATACTTGAAAAAAAGGGTTATGAGAAAACATTAGTAGTGGTTTCTGCTATGGGGAAAACAACAAATGCTTTGGAATTAGTTGTTAAAAACTATTTTGATAATAAAAATGAATTACAATATTCAATCAATGAAGTTATATCTTTTCATAATGAAATTTTATTGAAACTTTTTGCTAATAAAAATCATGAAATATATAATGAAGTTAAAGCTGTTTTTGAGAATTTAAAAGGATTTTTAAATAGAAATAAATCTCCTGATTACTCTTTTGTTTATGATCAAATAGTTTCAAATGGAGAACTGCTTTCTACTAAAATAATTAATGCTTATTTAAATTATAAAGGGATTAGATCTAACTGGGTTGATTCAAGAGAATTAATTAAAACAGATTCCAATTATAGGGATTCTGATTTAATTTGGGATCTTACTCAAAAAAATATTTCTAATAAAATTGATAAAAAATTATTAAATATAACACAGGGATTTATAGCTAGTGATGAAAATAATTTTAATACAACATTAGGCAGAGAGGGTTCAGATTATTCAGCTGCTATTTATGCATATTGTTTAAACGCACATTCATTAACCATTTGGAAAGATGTTCCAGGATTTTTGAATGCTGACCCTAGAGTTTTCGATAATCCTATTCTTTTAGAATCTATTTCCTATACTGAGGCAATTGAACTTGCATTTTACGGGGCTTCTGTGGTTCATCCTAAAACTTTACAACCTCTTCAAAAAAAGGAAATTCCTTTATATGTTAAATCTTTTTTAAATCCTGATGAGAAAGGAACAACAATATCAAGAGGAATTAAAATCAAACCTGAAATACCATGTTTTATTGTTAAAAGAAATCTTATTCTTTTAAAACTTTCTTCATTAGATTTTTCATTTATTGTGGAAGAAAATATTAGTGAAATATTTCAACTATTACATAATAATAAAATGAAAGTAGATTTAATACAGAATTCTGCAATTAGTTTTTCAGTATGTGTATATGATAAATTTAATAGGATAAATGAATTGTTGTCCACTTTAAAGGGAGCTTTTAAAGTGGAGTATATTGAAAATGTAAATTTATTTACAATTAGACATTTTAATCAACGTTCCTGTGATGAAATTTTAAAGAATAATAAATTAATCCTTGAGCAGAGAACAGAAGATGTAATTCACTTGGTAGTTAAATAATTAAAAAACTCTTTTTTAAATTCAATTGAAAATTTTTTAATTTCTTTCCTACATTTATCAAAATCGTTATCAAAATTTTTAGAGTTTTTTACCTTAGAAGGATCCAAAAAGTTTTTATGAATTCTTTTAGAATTTTTAAAGGGAAAATATGGACAGTTCTGATTTGCATTATCACAAACAGTTATAATAAAATCAAAAGCAATATTTTTATATTCATTTACATTATTTGATGTGTAATTAGAAATGTCTATTCCATCTTTTTGCATTGTTTTGATAGCATTTTTATTTAATCCGTAAGTTTCTATTCCTGCACTATATATGTTTGCTTTTTCTTTTAGAAGATTAGAAAAATAACCATGGGCAATCTGACTTCTACATGAATTTCCTGTACAAAGAATTAAAATATTTTTCACTTTTTTCTAAATAGAACTTTTGATTTTTTTTAAAATTACTTTTGAAAGATTAATTTTACTTTCATGGGTCCATCCTGCAATATGAGGAGTAACTATAATTTTTTTTGATTTAATTAAGTATAAGAGATCTGAATTTGAATCTAAAGTTTCAGAAAGTTTTTCAAATGATTTTTTTTCAAATTCTAAAACATCTAAGGCTGCCCCCAATATTTTATTATTATTAATTCCTGCTATTAAATCTTTAGAATTAATACATTGGCCTCTTGCAGTATTTATAAGCCAGAATGGTTTATTACATTTATTAATAAAGGTTTTATTTATAATCTGATAAGCTTCCTTAGTTAGTGAAGTATGTAAGCTTATAACATCTGCATTTTTTTGAATTTCTTCAATTGAAACCTCTTTAGCAAAACTGTCTTCCAAGTTAGGTTTTAAGTCATAAAAAAGTGTTTTGACCTCAAATCCAGATAATTTTTTTGCAAAACTTTTTCCTGTATTTCCATAACCTATTAATCCAATGGTTTTATTTTTTAATTCAAAACCTCTATTAGATTCTCTTGCCCATATCCCATTTCTTATTTCTTCTTGAGCTTTTGAGATATTATTCATTAGTGAAAGTAACATTCCTAATGCATGTTCACCTACTGCATTTGAATTTCCCTCAGGAGCTGAAATAATTTTAATATTTTTTGTATTTGCATAATCTAAATCAATATTTTCAAGTCCTGAACCAAATCTTGCAATAAATTTTAAATTGACAGCTTTATCTATCAGAGATTTATCAATTATAATTCTACTTCTAATTATAATCCCACAGTAAGGGAAAATTAGATTTTCTATTTTTTTCTTTGCGGATTTAAAATCAAAATGATTAGTAAATCCTAACTTTTCTAATTCATTGGATAAATAAGAATGTGTACTGTCTAAATGAAGAATTTTCATTTGTGTTATAGTAAAAATATTTTTGCAATATAAAAGAATAGGAAAATTCCAAAAATATCATTGCTAGTTGTAATAAAAGGTCCTGTAGCAATAGCAGGATCTATACCCTTTTTTTCTAAAATTATAGGAATAGAAGTTCCAATTAAAGCTGCAACCACTATAACGCATAACATAGAAAGTGAAATAACAAGACTTAGTTCAATAGGTTGATCTATAGCTACACCAAATAATATAGTTAATAACCCTAAAATAATACCATTAATTAAGCTCAATCCTAGTTCTTTAAATAATCTTTTTAAAAGACTTCCTTTTACCACATCATTAGCTAATCCTTGAACAATTATAGCTGAAGATTGAACTCCAACATTTCCTGCCATTGCAGCAATTAAAGGAGTAAAGAAAAATAATGCTTTATAACGGGGATCATTCATAAATTCTTCAAATCCCTCTAATATAAAGACACTTCCTAATCCTCCAATTAAACCTAAAAAAAGCCAAGGCAACCTTGCTATTGTAAGTTGAAAGATTGAATCATCAGCTTCTACATCGCCTTGTATACCGGCTGCAATTAAATAATCTTCTTCTGCTTCTTCTTTAATAAAATCTACAATATCATCAATCGTTATTCTTCCAACTAAATGTTTTTTTTCATCTATTACTGGGATTGCTTCAAGATCATATTTAGACATTATCTTGGCGATATCTTCTCCGCTTTCTAAAACATTAACAGAGTCAACTTTAGGAATATAAATATCTTTAATTTTATTTTTTGATGGAGAGGTTATAAGATCTTTTAAAGACAATCTTCCAATAAGCCTATCTTTGTCATCAACAACATAAATAGAGTGAACTCGTTTTACATTTTCACCTTGTTTTTTAATTTCACTTAAGCATTTTAAAACAGTCCAATTTTCGTTTGCTTTAACCAATTCTTTTGCCATCAATCCACCTGCTGAATCTTCTTTATAAGATAAAAGCTCAATTAAATCATCTGCTAAGTTATCATCACTAATTTCAGAAATAACCTCCTCTTTCCTTTCTTCTGAAAGTTCAGAAAGAATATCGGCAGCATCATCACTATCTAATTCTTCAATTTCATCAGCAATTTCTTTAACAGAAAGAGCTTGAAGAATTTTTTCTCTAACATTTTCATCTAGCTCAGTTAAAATTTCAGATGTTTTCTCACTATCAAAAAGTTTAATCAAGTAAATCCCTTGATCTTCATTTAGCAGATTGATAATATCTGCCATATCAGCAAAGTGAATATCTTCAACTAATTTCTTTAGGGTTGAATTTTTTTTTACTGAAATTAAATCAGCAATTTTTATTATTAATTCATCATTAAGCTGGAATTGTTCCATCAGCTATAATATTAGTTAGAAGAATAAAATCGCCCACACTTAATGTTTCTGGACGCTTTTCAAAGATAACATCTTCTTTTATATTATTGGTTAAATTAAATATTTTTAGACTATTCTTTAATGTTTTACGCCTTTGCTGAAATGAAGTTTTAACAATTTTAAAAAACAATTTTTCGTTGCAACCTAAATCATTAATATTTTTTTTAATTAATCTAATTACACCAGAATCTACTTTTGGAGGAGGATTAAAGTAATGCGGTTCCAATGAAAATAAAAGCTCAGTTGAATAAAAAGCTTGAGTAAGAACGGATAAAATACCATAAGTTTTTGAGCCTGGTATTGCACATATTCTTTTTGCAACTTCTAATTGAAACATTCCTACTAATTCATCAATTTTATCACGATTTTCAATTAACTTGAATAATATTTGAGAGGAAATATTATAGGGAAAGTTACCTATTAATCCAATTGGAGGCTCAAATTTTGTTAAATCTAATTTTAGAAAATCTTCATTTATTATTGACTTTTTAATTTCAGGAAATTTTTTATTTAAATAAATAATAGACTCTTTATCAATTTCAACAAAAAAGGTTTGTGTTTTATTAATTATTAAATGTTGAGTAAGTATTCCCATTCCAGGGCCTATTTCAATAATATTTTTTAATTTTTTTGAGATTAAGCTATCCGCTATTTTTTTTGAAACATTAAAGTCTTTTAAAAAATGCTGTCCAAGGTGTTTTTTTGGCTTAACCTGTTTCACATGAAATTAGATTTTATCAAAACCAGTATATGGTATAAGAACTTTTGGAATCTTAATTGATTTTTCAGTTTGAAAATTTTCTAGAATACATGCTACAACTCTAGGAAGAGCTAGAGAACTTCCATTTAGTGTATGAGCTAAGATTTTGTTCCCATTATTATCTACTCTAAGCTTTAAACGGTTAGATTGAAATGTCTCAAAATTTGAAACTGAGCTAACTTCTAACCATTTTTTTTGAGCAGCAGAATATACTTCAAAGTCATAAGTAAGACAGGAAGTAAATCCTAAATCTCCTCCACAAAGTCTAACAATTCTAAATGGCAAATGAAGCTCTGTTAAAATTGACTTAACATGGTTTACCATCTCTTCAAGAGCTATGTAAGA
>JAAZZF010000059.1 GCA_014239275.1 Flavobacteriaceae bacterium
CAATCCATCAATGTCCAAGTCTCCACCAAATATTCCAGATTTAATTTTAAAATATGAGTCTGATTTCAAATTCTTTTTAAGAGATTCTTCTAAACGTTTGTTTAAAGATTGAAGCAGTTCATCTCCTTTATTATAAGTTTCTCTAGCCTTAACTAAATTGATTTTTTGATTTTCATCCTGATCATTTCCAAAATAATAACATAACGTTTCCAGCCCATAATTCTCCTCTTTTGAAAGGTTTGCTGAAATACTATCTAAAAGAGAATTATCTATTTCTTGAATTGAAGATTTAAATTTATTAATATTAAATTTTTCAATTGTTCCTTTTGCCTTTCTGCTTAGAAAAATTTTGTTTTTGGTTATTCCTTTTTCATAATTTTTATCAAAATTTTCAATAACTTTTTTAATAATTTCTTTTGAACTTAAATTTCGATTAGTTAAAATCACATCGTCTAAGAAAATCGGCTTTGGGGGTAAAAAAACTATGGTGTCATTAAATTTATTTAAAGAAAAAGAAGCCTTTTTATATCCCATTGAAGAAATAAATAAAGAATCCTGGTTTTTAAGCTCCCTTGTGATCAATTCAAAGATTCCATTTTCATCGGATATTATTCCTTTATTATTTGAAAAATATACTGTGGCATAAGGTACCGGGGACAACGAAATAGAGTCTAATACTTTAACTGTTAAAGATTGAGAATGAATATTCAATGCAAATAATAATACCAATAAGGAAACTAGTTTTTTCATTTTTTGAAAAATTTAAATTTAAAACAATCCTTATGAATGGCAAAGATTTTTTATATTTAAAAACATATGAATAAAAATAATTTGATTCATTTGATTCTTTCATTAATTGCTTTTGTTTTAGCTTATTCAATTGCTTATTTAACTGGGATTGATTTGGTAAAACAAGTTGTTCTGTATGCTTTTTTAATTCAATGGGTCTTATTTATTCCTGCTTATATTTTTCAAACAGAAAAATTTTATGATTTGTCTGGAAGTTTCACATACATTTTTGTAATCTGTTATGTGTCCTACAGTTTTTACTTGGAAAATGGAATTAATATTGGCAATATTATTCTTGGTGGCGCAATAATAATATGGGCAATAAGATTAGGGAGTTTCTTGTTTTTTAGAATTCATAATGCAGGAGAAGATAAAAGGTTCCGTAATATTAAGCCTTCGGCTACAAGATTTTTTATGACTTGGACTCTTCAAGGAATGTGGGTTTCCATTTGCTCAGCATGTGCTCTTACTGCTATTTCAACTTCAGAAGGCGTACAAGTCAATAGTCTTCTATATGTTGGCTTAGCATTTTTTTTAATTGGATTTTTAATCGAAGTTGTTGCTGACAGTCAAAAATCTAAGTTCCGATCAAATCCAGAAAATAAAAACAAATTTGTAAATACAGGGTTATGGTCATTATCAAGACATCCTAATTATCTAGGAGAAATAACTCTATGGCTTGGGATAACTATAATGTCCATATCCTCTTTAAGCGGATGGCAGTTTGTTACACTAATCTCTCCCATTTTTACCTACATTTTATTGGTATATGTTAGTGGCGTGAGATTACTAGAGGCTAGTGGGAGAAAAAAATGGGGACATTTAGAGAGTTATCAAGATTATCTTAAAAAAACCCCATCTCTTATTTTTAAATAAAAAGAAAGTCCCTTATATTGAATACAAGAAATTTTTCAAAAAATCATACTATGGATAATTCAATTTCAAAAAATAAATTATTTACGGCATCCTGCATCTCTTTAATAGTAACTGCAATGACATTTGCAATTAGAGCAGGCATCTTAACTGACTTGGGAGTACAGTTTAATTTGAATGATACTCAATTAGGATATGTAAACAGCCTTGCATTTTTTGGTTTCCCTGTAGCAACAGTCTTTGGGGGCCTTTTGTATAATGTTCTTGGAGCAAGAAAATTGATGATTATAGCTTTTGTCTCTCACGTTTTAGGTCTTGTTATGACAATATATGCTGGAGGGTTTACAGCCCTTTTAGTCTCTTCTTTTTTCATTGGTTTTGCAAACGGATCTGTTGAAGCCGCATGTAATCCTCTAATTGCTGATATGTACACAAACAATAGAACTGCAATGCTAAACAAATTTCACGTATGGTTCCCTGGAGGAATTGTAATTGGAGCATTAACATCTAAATTTATGACTGACTTTGGAATGGGCTGGGAGCTACAAATAGCTGTGATGCTTATTCCAACGGCAATATATGGTTACCTGTTTTTTAAAGAGGAATTCCCTAAAAGTGAGCATATAGAAACGGATACTAGTGTGAATATTCAATCATTGTTTAACCCATTATTTTTATTTATAGCTGCATGTATGACATTGACTGCTATTTCAGAATTTGGGCCTCAGCAATGGATTGAAAGAATTTTAGGAAACTCTGGTGTTAAGCCCATGCTTATACTTGCAATGGTAACGGGTATTATGGCTCTCGGAAGGTATTTTGCTGGTCCAATTATTCATAAACTTAACCCAATAGGTGTATTGCTTATGTCTGCCGTTTTAACAACCGTTGCTGTTTATTCCATGAGTATTGCAGAGGGCTCTATGATTTATTTTGGTGCTATTTTATTTGCATTTGGAGTTTGTTATTTCTGGCCTACTATGATTGGTTTTGTTTCCGAATACCTTCCTAAAACAGGCGCCTTAGGAATGTCCCTTGTGGGTGGAGTTGGAATGCTTTCAACCGCAATTTGGCAACCAGTTATTGGATCATGGCTTGATGCAGAAAAAGCAATTGCTTTAAGCTCAGGCGTCGCTGAAGATGCTGCTGAACTTATTGCTGGAAAAGCAGCTCTTGGAAATATGGCATATTTTCCCTTAGCTCTAATACTCCTTTTTGGAATTCTTTTTGCATTTAGAAAAAAATTAGAAGAAAATAGAATCCCACAAACAGGATAATTTTAAAAAAATAAAATGAGTAAAAAAATTAGATTAGGAATATTAGGAGGAGGAGGAAATTCTCTTATTGGAGTTCTTCATAGAATTGCTGCTAATATGTTTGATAAATATGAAATTGTTGGCGGAGTTTTTAATCCAAATTTTGATGAAAATATTACTTTTGCAAAAACTATTGGATTAAATTCTTCTAGAGTTTATAAAGATTACGAGACATTAATTTCTGAGGAATGTAAGTTAGATTCTTCTGAAAGAATGCAGGCAATCTCGGTGTTAACCCCAAACTTTCTCCATTATCCTATGGCAAAACAATTACTTGAAAATGACTTTCATGTAATTTGTGAAAAACCTTTAACGATATCCTATCAAGAAGCTTTAGATCTAAAAAGGATAAAAGAAGAGAAAAATGCTGTTTTTGGCGTAACACACACCTATACAGGCTATCCAATGGTCAGACAAATGACCAAAATGATCTCTGATGGTATAATTGGTAAGATTCAAAAAGTTGATGCACAATATTTACAAGGCTGGTTAAATCCTATAATTCATGAAAAAGACAAAAGATCTTCTACTTGGAGATTAGACCCAGAAAAATCTGGTCCTAGTTGTTGTCTTGGAGATATTGGAACACATGCGTTTAATATGGTTGAGCTTGTAACGGGAATGAAAGTAAATAAACTATTAGCTGATTTAAACACTTTATATGAAGATAATCCTATGGATATTGATGCCAATATTCTCATTCAATTTTCTAATAATGCAAAGGGTACCATTAGATCTAGTCAAATTGCAACGGGTGAAGAAAATAATATCAGAATAAATGTTTATGGGAGCAAGGGAGCTTTAAAGTGGGAGCAAGAAAATCCTAATTATTTATATCATCTTAGCGATGATAAACCGCTTCAAGTTTTAAAACCTGGTCATTTGTATAATTCTGACATTTCACTTGATGGAACCAAATTACCTCCAGGACATCCTGAAGGGATATTTGATGCAATGGGCAATATTTATAAAGGTGTTGCCAGAGCTATTAATGGCGAATCTTTTGATAAAGCTGAGTTTCCACCAATTGAGGACGGAGTAAGGGGAATGGACTTTATTGAAAAAGCGCTTGAATCAAACTCAAAAGGCAATGTTTGGGTGGAACTGAATAAATAAATATTATGAAAACAATAAAAGGCCCCGCTATTTTTTTAGCACAATTTGTTGGAGACCAAAAGCCATTTAATAGCCTCAAAAACATTTGCAAATGGGCAAAAGATCTTGGCTATAAGGCTGTTCAAATTCCTGCCTGGGATCAAAGATTAATAGATATTGTAAAAGCTGGTGAAAGCAAAACTTATTGTGATGAAATTAAAGGAATTGTAAATGATGCTGGTTTAGAAATTTCTGAGCTTGCAACACACCTACAAGGGCAATTAGTTGCATCTCATTATGCCTATGATAAAATGTTTGATGCTTTTGCCCCCAAAGAATTGCATGGAAATACTAAGGGGAGAACTGAGTGGGCAGTAAAACAAATGAAATCAGCTGCCTCTGCAAGTAAAAATCTTGGGATAAATGTCATGGCGTCTTTTTCCGGTTCTCTTTTATTTCATACTATTTATCCATGGCCACAAAGGCCAGCAGGTTTGGTTGACGCTGGATTTAAGGAGCTTGCCAAAAGATGGAAGCCTATTCTTAATCATTGTAAAGACAATGGAGTTGAAGTTTGTTATGAAATCCATCCTGGTGAAGACCTACATGATGGCGTTACTTTTGAAAGATTTTTAAAAGCTACAAATAATCATTCTAGTGTTAAGATTCTTTACGACCCAAGTCACTTTATTTTACAACAAATGGATTATTTACAATACATAGATTTTTACCATGAATATATTAGAATGTTTCATGTAAAAGATGCTGAATTTAATCCAAATGGCAAATCGGGTGTATATGGTGGTTATCAAGATTGGATTAATAGACCCGGTAGGTTTAGGTCTCCTGGAGACGGTCAAATAGATTTTAAAAGTATTTTTTCTAAACTAAGTCAATATAATTTTGATGGCTGGGCAGTACTTGAATGGGAATGTTGTATAAAATCCCCTGAGCAAGGGGCAAAAGAAGGGGTTAAATTTATTAATGATCATATCATTAATGTTACTAAACAATCTTTTGATGATTTTGCTGGAACAGGAACAAGTCAGGATGATATAAATGAAATATTAGGGCTTTAGATAAAATTTTATGAGAATTTTTCTTACAATTATTTTTTTTATTTATGCATGTGGAGGTTCAGCATATAGTTGCGGGAAAATAGACAGAAAGTATGAAAAGAATGGAGAATATTTTTTTGCATTAATTTTCAGTGATGCTAGTAATAATGAAGAAGGAAGAGTGTATGGTGATGTCTCTGTTAGCAAAACAGTGTATCAATTAAAAAATATTGGCGAAGAGTATTGTGTTGAAGAATAACCTTTAAATAAAAAGTAACTATGGAAACTTATTCATGTAAAAAATGTGGAATGTCTGTAAATGCTTCTTGTGCGAAATGTGGAATTCCATTAGAAAATGGTCACATTACACTTGATGATGGAAGCCAAGTGCAGGTCTCAAAATGTCCTTCATGTGAGGGGAAAATAAAATCTCCTTTATGTTGTGGGGAAGATATGGCTTGCTCTGTTTAATTTAAAGAGAAAAAACTCTTCCTAATTCCGCTACATTATATCCTTTAGAGTATATTGCTTTATAGGCTTTTGATTCTTTATTAATAGCTGGATTGGTATGATTTAAATGGATAAAATAAACCTTCTTTCTATTTAAAGCATCTAAGCTTTTAAAAAGTTCCAAACTTTCGACTATAAAAGGATGTGGAATTTCAGAAATGTCTCTATTATTTATTTCATTAGCATCATAAAAAGTCCCGTCAATGAATGCATAGTCCACTTGTGTAATTAATTCCCTAATAGATTTGTCCCATTTGCCCCATTTGTCAATATCAGGAATAAATAAAGCCGTTTTATTTGGCCCAATAATTTTAAACCCTACCGTTTCTGAATATTCATCTCTATGTGGAACTTGTAGGGGAGTTATTTTTAAATTTTCAGTTAATTTTTCTTCTATTTCATTGAATATTTTTTTTAATTCTATATTTTTTAATTCAATCAACTGATCCCAAGGTCCATTTGAAAGAATAAAATCTGTCATTTTTGGCATTAAGTATAAAGGAATTTTTGAAGTATGCGCCACTTCTCTACCTAAATTGATAAGACCTGAATAATGTCCAATATGTGCATGAGTAATAAAAATTCCATTAAGAGTTTCTAATTTGTCATGAACCAAATCATTTAACTGAACAGAAATATCAGGAGATGCCTCTATTAAATAATTTCTTTTTTCTTTATTGTCCGAAACTCCTAAACTAACTACCCTTTTGTTTGAATATCCCTTTTCAAAAAACTCTTTACAGCAATCCTTTTTGCAACCTAGGTGTGGCATTCCTCCATCCTGAAGAGTTCCTAAAATTTTTACTTCTACAACGCTTTGATCTGCTTTATAGACTCTGGGCTCTATCTTTTGACAACCGTTTAATAATAAAAGGCTGGATAGACAAAAAAATGCTATTTTTCTATTTAAAAATGTCAAAGTTTTAAAATTAATCAAATAAAGCTTTTAGTTCTGTTGCATCTTTTGGTGAAAGTTTCCCTGCCAAAACTAAACTTAATTGTCTTCTTCTTAGGGCTGCGTCATATCTGCTTTTTTCAAGTTCTGTTTCTGGAATAATTTGTGGAACTTTTACTGTTTTTCCTTTATTATTTAAAGCTACAAAAGTGTAAATAGCTTCATTGACTTTGGTCTTTTGTGGATTGGTTTTATTTTGTTTCCATACATCAATGAAAACTTCCATTGACGAATTAAATGCTCTTGAAACTTTTGCTTCTATAGTCAAAATACTCCCATTTGGCACGGGCTCTCCAAAGGAAACATTATTAACAGACGCTGTTACAACAATTTTTTCTGAATGTTTAATAGCAGCTATACTAGCTACTTTATCCATTCTTGCTAACAACTCCCCTCCAAATAGATTATTTAGACTATTTGTATCTCCAGGCATTACAACATCTGTTTGAATTGTTTTGGAATTTTCCGGTGTTTTGGGATCCATTATGTAAAAAGATTATTTGTTATTTAGATTCAAAAATCCACGCATCCTTATTTTCCTTTTTTTGAATGATTCTAAGTTCAGTCACTGCCTCATTTCTTTTTGAAAAACTTGTAAACGCAACAGGGTTTAATCCTTTTTCATTTAATGCTAATCTAGAAGCATCATAACCTTTTCTTTTTAAATTTAAAACAAGATTCTGTGCATTTTTAGATATCCTAAATGCTCCTGCTATGATAAAATATTTTTTCTCTTTCATTTTAACATTTACTGTTAAAGACGGAAGTGATCCAAAATTAAAAACTGCTTTTTGAACTTTTTGGATTGATTGTTCTCTTAAATCCTGCTCATAGGCAACTTGTTGTTCTAAAATGCTATTTCTTTCATTAATATAAACAGCTGAACCAAGTCCAACTATTAGCAATGCCCAAACAGCAGCTTGTTTGAAAAAATTATTTCTTCTTTTCTCAGGCTTAAAATATGTTGGAAGAGGTTTCTTAGAAATAGAAGTGTAGGATTTTTCGGCTTTTAATTCTGTTACGAAAACAGGAGGCAACCCAAAAGATTCTTTCAAATGGTTGACTTGGTTACTTGGAATAAAAGTAATATTACCTTCTTGATTTAAATAAAATTCTCCTAAGTTTTTTAAAACAATTGTTTCTGATTTAATTTTTTGTGACCATGACAAAACAATATGATGAATTTTTTTAACCGCATCATCATATGATAAATCTAGTTTTTTTGAAATATCCTTTGCCAATAAACCATCATTATCTCTAATTTGAGAATTAAAAGAAATTTGTTTGGTGGGTGGATAAAATTTTTGCTCTTTTAAATCATATTCAGCAGATTTATAATTCCCTAGAAAGCTTCCAAAACCTGGAACAGTAACACAATCATGATCAAATAATAAATCGCTTATATAAAGGGAGAGCTGCATCTATCAAAAATACATTTTTTTGATTTAAAACTCTATCGGAAAGACTAAAATTATTAAAAGTTAATTATACCCTAATTTTTGGCGTACTCTATTTAAAACATCCTGAGCAACTTTTGTAGCTTTATTGGCTCCAATATTTAATGCAGTATCTATCTCTCCTAAGTTGTTCATGTAATGATTAAATTTTTCTCTTTCATTTTTAAAATGACTCAAAATATAATTAAGTAATTCCTTTTTTGCATGCCCATAACCAAATCCTCCTTTTTGATAATTTTGTTTTAACTCTTCTATAGATTTATTATCTGCAATTAATGAGTACAATTTAAACACATTACAAGTTTTAAAATCTTTTGGCTGATCAATTGGAGTACTATCAGTTTCGATAGACATAATTTGCTTTTTTAACTGGTTTTCTGTAAGAAAAATATCTATTGTATTGCCTTTGGATTTACTCATTTTTTCTCCATTAGTGCCTGAAACATATTTAGTGTTTTCATTAATCTTTGGGCTTGGAATAACAAAGGTTTCGCCATATGCGTTATTAAACCTTGTCGCAACATCACGTGTCATTTCTAAATGCTGCTGTTGGTCTTTTCCAACTGGAACAAATTCAGCATCATACAATAAAATATCCGAAGCCATTAGCATTGGATATGTAAAAATCCCTGCATTTACATCATTTAGCCTATCTGACTTATCTTTAAAAGAGTGGGCTAATGTTAATCTTTGGTAAGGAAAATGACAAGATAAAATCCATGACAGTTCTGTTGCAATTGCAACATCACTTTGTCTATAAAAAATTGTTTTATTAATGTCTAGCCCAAAAGCTAGCCATGCTGCAGCGGTAGCATAGGTATTATGCTTTAGTTGATTTGGATCTTTAATTTGTGTTAAAGAATGCAAGTCTGCAATAAATAAAAAAGATTCATTCTCTTTATCATTAGCCATATGAATTGCTGGAATTATTGCTCCTAAAATATTTCCCAAATGTGGCGTTCCTGTACTTTGAACTCCAGTTAAAATTCTTGCCATACAAATAATAATATCAACAAAAGTAATAGATTTAAAAAACATATTGCTCATTTAGTTATTTTTACATAAATGGTAAGATTAATAAAAATGGTCTTGTGTGGCCTTTATAACGTGTGGTTTTACACACTAGCTAGTACTAGTATCATTATTTTTATCCCTGTTCTATTTGTAATGAGCTTAAAAGAAAGTTGGTATCCTTATTTCTTTTGGTGGGCTAGAAATATTTGGGCATCTATTATGTTATATGGCATGGGGCTTATCCCTAAGATTGAATATACAGAGCCATTTGAAAAAGGTAAAAACTATATGTTAGTTGCTAATCATAAAAGCATGATTGATGTAATGCTAATGCTTAAGGTCTGTAAATTTCCTTTTGTTTTCGTAGGGAAAAAAGAGCTTTTGAAGCTACCTATTTTTGGATATTTCTACAAAAGAGTAGCTATTATGGTAAATCGTGATAGTGCTAAAAGCAGAAAGGCAGTATATGGCCATGCTGAAAGAAGACTTAGTCAAGGATTAGGCATCTGCATTTTTCCTGAGGGGGGGGTGTTTGGCCCTGAAGTTAAGCTTGCGCCATTTAAAAATGGGGCGTTTAGATTTTCTACAGATTTTCAAATGCCAATTGTTCCGATGTCATTTTTAGATTGTGAAAAAAGGTATCCCTATCATTTTTCTTACGGCCATTATGTAGGTGGTCCAGGAATATTAAGAGTGCGCGTTCATAATCACATAAGTACCAAAGGCAAAGGCCTTGAAGATATGGAAGACCTGAAACAGCAAGTTTACGATTTGTTATGGAATGATTTAGAAGATTAACCTTTCATGGCTTCTACAATTTTAGCCTCTAGCTCTTCACATAGATCCGGATTATCTGTTAATATTGCTTTCACAGAATCTCTCCCTTGGCCAAGCTTGGTGTCTTTATAACTAAACCAGGAACCGCTTTTATCGATAATTTCATAATTCACCCCAAGATCAATAATTTCTCCCATTTTAGAAATCCCCTTGCTATACATAATATCAAACTCGCTAAGTTTAAAAGGTGGAGCTACTTTATTTTTAACAACTTTAACCCTTGTTTTATTCCCTAAAACATTTCCATTTGTGTCTTTAATTTGAGTAGATCTTCTTATATCAAGCCTAACTGAGGCATAAAATTTAAGGGCATTTCCCCCTGTAGTTGTCTCTGGATTCCCAAACATAACTCCAATTTTTTCTCTTAACTGATTAATAAACATTACCGTACAGTTTGTTTTGCTAATATTCGATGTTAATTTCCTTAATGCTTGTGACATTAATCTAGCATGAAGACCCATTTTAGAATCTCCCATTTCACCTTCAATTTCACTTTTTGGAGTCAGGGCTGCAACAGAATCAATAACGATAATATCAATCGCTCCAGACCTAATTAGATTGTCTGTAATTTCTAATGCTTGCTCTCCATTATCTGGCTGAGAAATAATTAATTCATCTATATTAATTCCTAGATTTTCAGCATAAAATCTGTCAAAGGCATGCTCCGCATCAATAAAAGCTGCAATTCCTCCCGCCTTTTGGCATTCTGCAATAGCATGAAGCGTTAGAGTTGTTTTTCCTGACGATTCAGGTCCATAAATTTCAACAACTCTTCCCTTGGGATAACCTCCAACGCCAAGGGCATGATCTAAAGTCAAAGATCCACTAGAAATAGATTCTATTTCTTCTGGCACAGAATCACCCATTTTCATGACAGTTCCCTTGCCATAAGCTTTGTCTAATTTGTCTAAAGTTAATTGCAGTGCTTTTAGTTTGGAATCTTTGTCAGAACTCATATATTATTATAATTAGGTTGCAAGCTAAAGTACAATTTATTTGAAAGAAGTCATAATAGAAAAAGGGTGATTTTTTGTTATAAATTATAAAATATTAATTTCGCATTATTATGGAATTATATAATAAACTTAGCGCAAAACAAAGAGCTGTCTTAATTGAAAAAGCTGGAGGCAAAAGACTTACTCTTTCTTTTTATAAATACCATAAAATTAAAAACCCTCAATTATTTCGAGACCATCTATATATAACATGGAATAAAATGAATGTTTTGGGGAGAATCTATATAGCAAATGAAGGAATTAATGGGCAGCTTTCTTTGCCTTCTGAAAATTTTAAAAATTTTAAAAAGAGTCTTGATGAAATTGAATTTTTAAAGGGGGTAAGGCTTAACATAGCTGTAGAGCATGACAACCTCTCTTTTCTAAAACTAAAAATAAAGTTAAGAGACAAAATTGTAGCTGATGGATTAGACACCTTAGATATAGACTTAGAAAAATGCGGTAAACATTTAGATGCAGAAGAATTTAATTTATTAGTTGAAAACCCTAAAACTCTTCTTGTTGATATGAGAAATCACTATGAAAGTGAAATAGGTCATTTTAAAGGTGCAATACTACCTGATGTTGATAGTTTTAGGGAGTCTCTTCCAATTATCGAAAAAAGCCTTGAACAGCATAAAGATTCTAAAGATATTGTAATGTATTGTACTGGAGGTATAAGATGTGAAAAGGCCAGCACATTTTTAAAGCATAAAGGCTTTAAAAATGTTTATCAACTTAATGGGGGAATTATAGAATACACGCGTCAAGTAAAAGAAAAAGGTCTCACAAACAAATTTATAGGGAAAAATTTTGTTTTTGATCACAGAAAGAGTGAATCTATTTCTTCTGATGTAATTTCTAATTGTCATCAATGTGGAGAGAAATGGGACAATCACGTCAATTGTGCAAATGAAGCTTGTCACTTATTATTTATTCAATGTAAAAAATGCGCTTCCCTTTATGATGATTGTTGTTCTGTAGAATGTCAACAAATAAATGCTTTACCTATTGATGAACAAAAAAGGTTAAGAAAAGGCAAAGGAAATAGCAATAAAATTTTCAAAAAAGGAAGATCACAAGTTTTAAAGTACAAGAAAAGTCCCTCATAAATAAGTTTTGAGTTAGCATCTTAAATTCCCTAACTTTAAAAACTAATAAAAATTCCTAAATGGGTTGTTCAAATTGCAGTTCAAATTCTAATGGCACACCACTAGGATGTAAAAATAATGGCACCTGTGGATCAGATGGATGTAACAAAATGACCGTTTTTAATTGGCTGTCTAACATGGAATTGGTAGGTGAAAAAGAAAACTCTAATATAATTGAAGTTAGGTTTAAAAATAGTCGTAAAGAATTTTACAGAAACTCGGAAGATTTGACTATTTCCATAGGAGACCTAGTTATAGTAAAAGCTGAAAAGGGATATGATTTGGGCCATACCACTTTAAAAGGAGGTCTGGTTCCTATTCAAATGAAAAAGAAACAGAGAGATCCCAAAGAAGAATTATTTCCTGTTTTAAGAAAAGCTGCTCAAAAAGATATTGACATTTGGACAAAATCTAGAGAAAAAGAAGAGCAAATAAAAAAGAAGTCTAGAGAAATGGCTATTAGATTAGACTTAAAAATGAAAATTTCAGATATTGAATTTCAAGGAGATGGATCCAAGGCAACCTTTTATTATACAGCGGCAGGAAGAGTAGATTTTCGCCAACTTATAAGAGATATGGCTCAAGAATTTAAAATCAGAATAGAAATGAAGCAGGTAGGATTAAGAGAAGAGGCCTCTAGGCTTGGAGGTATTGGCTCTTGTGGAAGGGAGCTTTGTTGCTCAACCTGGCTTAATGATTTTAGATCTGTGACAACCTCAGCTGCAAGATATCAACAGCTTTCCCTAAATCCACAAAAATTGGCTGGACAATGCGGAAAGCTAAAGTGTTGTTTAAACTATGAATTAGATTTTTATCAAGAAGTGTTAAAAGATTTTCCAAAATCTAATACAAAAATATTAACAGAAAAAGGAATTGCTTATTGCCAAAAAATAGATATTTTCAAAGGCCTTCTATGGTTTGTCTATAAAAATGATAGCATTAATTGGCATGAGTTTACTGCAAAAAGGGTAAAAGAGATTCTTAAAATAAATGCTGAAGGCAAAAAAATTAACAGTTTGGAAGATTATGCGGTTTTTCAAAGTATAGATAATCAAGAGTTCCAAAATGTTGTTGGCCAAGATAGTTTGACAAGATTTGATAAGAAAAAAAAGAAAAGAAAATTTAAGGCTAAAGCTACTGGAAAATGAAAAGAATAAGTTCATTGTTTTTTGTTTCATTATTTTTTGTGGCCTGTTCTTATTCTAGTCATCTTAATACTTATGAGTTTTCAAACGGATGGAAAAAAAATGAGATTGTTACGTTCGATTTCAACGTCCC
>JAAZZF010000060.1 GCA_014239275.1 Flavobacteriaceae bacterium
AGCCAGAACCTGAGCCGGAGCCAGAACCTGAGCCAGAGCCAGAACCTGAGCCTGAGCCTGAGCCAGAACCTGAGCCGGAGCCAGAACCTGAGCCTGAGCCAGAACCTGAGCCGGAGCCAGAACCTGAGCCAGAGCCAGAACCTGAGCCTGAGCCTGAGCCAGAACCTGAGCCTGAGCCAGAACCAGAGCCTGAGCCTGAGCCAGAAGAGGAAAGTCCTGTTATTAAGAAGAAATCGTTTTTTAGTAGTCTTTTTACAAAAGAGAAAAAAGAATCACTAAATAAGGGTTTAAAAAAGACTAGTACTTCATTTTTTAGTAAAATTTCAAAAGTAATTATAGGTAAAAGTAAGGTTGATGATCAAATTTTAGATGATCTTGAAGAAGTTTTGATTTCTTCTGATGTTGGAGTTAAAACTACTTTAAAGATTATTGATAAAATTGAATTAAGAGTAGCTAAGGATAAGTATATTAATACAGATGAACTTGATTCTATTTTAAAGGAGGAAATTATAGATATCATAGATTCTTCTGAAGAAGAAAATCAATTTAGTATTTCAGATAACAGACCACATGTTATTTTAGTGGTTGGAGTTAATGGTGTTGGAAAAACTACTTCAATTGGTAAAATGGCACATCATTATAAATCTATGGGTTTAAAAGTCGTTATTGGAGCTGCTGACACATTTAGAGCTGCAGCAATTGAGCAACTAGAAATATGGGCCAATAGGGTTGAAGTAGATTTAATAAAGCAGGAAATGGGAAGTGACCCTGCTTCTGTTGCTTATGATACTTTAGATTCAGCTATCAATAAGAAAGCAGATGTTGTATTAATAGATACTGCTGGTAGACTCCATAATAAAACTAATTTAATGAATGAGTTAAGTAAAATTAGAAGGGTTTTACAAAAGAAAAATGTTGAAGCACCTCAAGAAGTGCTTTTAGTTATTGATGGTTCAACGGGTCAAAACGCTTTTGAGCAGGCACAACAATTTACAAATGTAACTGAGATTACTTCTTTGGCTGTAACTAAATTAGATGGTACTGCAAAAGGTGGTGTAGTCTTAGGAATTTCAGATCAATTTAAAATTCCTATAAAGTTTATTGGAATTGGAGAAGGCTTAGATGATTTGCAATTATTTGACAGAAAAGAATTTGTTGACTCATTTTTTAATAAATCATAATTTTTATAATAATTATCTGAAATCAATAGATTCAAATATCACTGGACATTTACCTTCAATTACACTTGATTATATTAATAATGAAAATCGAGTTATAGAATTTTATAACAGAAATAATACTTTAGATAATTATTATGAGCAAATTATAGAGAAAAAAAATAATTATAATAATGATTATAGAAAATTATTGTTTGAGGTATTAAATAATAATTATCAAAATGTCCCAAAAAACTTTATTCAATTAAAAGCTATAAAAGCATTAAAAAATCATAATACATTTACTGTTACTACAGGTCATCAGCTTAATTTGTTTACTGGGCCATTATATTTTTTTTATAAAATTATTGATACAATAAAGATTTGTAATGAATTAAAGTCTAAATATCCTAAAAATGAATTTTTACCTATTTATTGGATGGCTTCTGAAGATCACGATTTTAAAGAAATAAATTTTTTTAAAACAACCGATAAAAGGTTTGACTGGAATATATCTACAAAAGGCAAGGTTGGTGAATTAAAAACCTATTCACTAAAAACTTTATTTAATGAAATAAAAAATTTCTTTGGAAAAGAGAATATAAATTCAAAGAAACTATTAAAATTATTTAAAGAATCTTATTTAAATAATAATAAACTATCAAATGCAACTTTTAGTTTAGTTCATAGCTTATTTGGAAAATATGGTCTTTTAATTTTAAATCCTGATGATGTAAAACTTAAAAAAATTATTTGTAATGATATTATAGATGAAATAAAAAAACAAGATTGTTATAAAAGTGTTAAGGAAATAAATAAAAAATTAAGTGATATAAATATAAAGCCACAAGTAAACCCTAGAGAAATAAACCTATTTTATATAAAAAATAATTTACGCTCAAGAATTGAAAAAAAGAATTCTCAATACAATATTTTAGATACAAAAAAATCATTTTCCAAAATAGAGATTATAAATGAAATAAATAATTATCCAGAAAGATTTTCTCCTAATGTTTTATTAAGGCCTTTATATCAAGAAAAGATTCTTCCTAATCTGGCTTATGTAGGTGGAGGAAGTGAAATTGCTTATTGGCTTCAACTAAAGTCGTTTTTTAATATAAAGAAAATCCCATTTCCAATTTTAAAGGTTAGAGATTCTGTTCTCATAGTTTCTAAAAAAAACATTGTAAAATGCAAAAAACTTAATATTGATATTATAGATTTATTTAGAAATTCTAATGAACTAAATAACTTTTATTTAACTAAATTAAGTGAGATTAATTTGGATCTAACGCATTTGAAAGAAATAATAAGTCAGAACTTCATTAAACTTTATAAGTTGAGTGTTAAGACTGACAAATCATTTCTTGGAGCTTTGAAAGCACAAGAATCTAAACAGATAAAGGGATTAAACAATTTAGAAAAAAGATTATTAAAAGCTCAAAAGAAAAAATATAAGGATAAATTAAACAGGTTAAGTTTGATAAAAGAGGAATTGTTTCCAAATAATTCTTTACAAGAAAGAGAAATTAATTTTTCTGAATTTTATCAAAATCATGGTGATAAATTAATTGATTGTTTATTTAAAAAAATATCCCCTTTTAATAATAAGTTTTTAGTTATTTCTTTATAAAAAATAGTCGTTATATATTGTTTTAATATTAATTTTGAATATGGATGAAAAAGTATTAATTATAGACTTTGGTTCTCAATACACTCAGTTAATTGCTAGACGAATTAGAGAGCTTTTTATTTATTGTGAAATTCACCCATATAATAATTTAGATATTGACCTTGATTCTTTTAAAGCTGTCATACTTTCCGGCTCTCCCTTTTCTGTAAGATCTGAAGATGCATTACGATTTGATTTATCTAAAATAAAAGGAAAAAAACCTTTATTGGGTGTATGTTATGGAGCCCAATATATTGCGCATTTTGAAGGAGGAAAAGTAATAGCATCAAATAAAAGAGAATATGGCCGCGCTAGCTTAAGTTCAATCGATCATAGTAATTTACTTTTTAAAAATGTAGAAGTCAATACTCAGGTTTGGATGAGTCATAGTGATACTATAGAGAACTTGCCTACGAATGGTAAATGCATAGCAAGTACTAATGATGTAAAAAATGCTGCTTATTCAATTGAGGATGAGATGGTCTATGGTATCCAATTTCATCCGGAGGTTTATCATACCAAAAAAGGCAAAGAAATTCTTAAAAACTTTTTGATTAATATTTCAAAAGTAAAGCCTGATTGGACGCCTGATTCTTTTTCAAATAGGACAATTTCAGAAATTAAAGAATTGGTTGGTGAAGAAAAAGTTATTTTAGGATTATCTGGCGGAGTTGATTCAACTGTTGCAGCTATTCTTTTACATAAAGCAATTGGAAAAAATTTGCACTGCATTTTTGTAAATAATGGCTTATTGAGAAAAAATGAATTTTCAGATGTTTTAAATCAATATAAAGGGATGGGTTTGAATGTTAAGGGTGTAGATGCTTCAGACTATTTTATAGATATTTTATCTGAAGTTATAGATCCAGAGCAAAAGAGAAAAATTATTGGAAAAGCTTTTATAGAAGTTTTTAATAAAGAGTCAAAACTTATTGATGATGCTAAATGGTTGGCTCAAGGAACAATTTATCCTGATGTAATTGAATCTATTTCAGTCAAAGGACCCTCAGCAACAATAAAATCTCACCATAATGTTGGTGGATTACCTGATTTTATGAAACTTTCTGTTATTGAACCACTTAAGATGTTATTTAAAGATGAGGTAAGAAGGGTTGGGGCTTCATTAAAAATAGACTCTAATCTTCTAAAAAGACATCCATTTCCTGGTCCTGGATTAGCAATTAGAATTTTAGGAAACATTACAAGAGAAAAAATTAGAATACTTCAAGAAGTAGATGCAATATTTGTTGAAGGATTGAAAAATAATAATTTATATGATAAAGTTTGGCAAGCTGGAGCAATGCTTCTTTCAGTAAAAAGTGTTGGAGTTATGGGTGATGAAAGAACTTATGAAGATTGTGTAGCCTTAAGAGCTGTTGAATCTACAGATGGAATGACGGCAGATTGGGTGAATCTTCCTTATGAATTTCTGCAAAATGTTTCCAATAAGATAATTAACAATGTAAAGGGTATTAACAGGGTTGTTTATGACATAAGTTCTAAACCCCCAGCAACAATTGAATGGGAATGATTAGAAGATTAAAAATATTATTTCTTCTATTTCCTTTGATTTTAAATTCTCAGGAGACTAATAAAGATAGATCAAGTTCCTTTGTAATTGATACTATAATCCATAAGGTTAAAAGAAAACAAACACTTTATACGATTTCTAAAATTTATAAAATTTCAATTCAAGAAATAAAAAGTTACAATCCTAAAGTGAAACGTAATAAACTGTCTCGAAAAATGGAACTTATTATTCCAATTAAAAGAAATATAAAATTAGAGCCCATAATATTAGAAAAAAAAATAGATTCAATAAATTATTTAATGCCAAAAATTCTAAATATTAATTTGATAGACAGTGCATTTAATAAAAAGTTTATAAAGATTGCTATTCTTGCCCCATTTAAATTAAATGAAATTGAGTTAGATTCTATTGAAAATTCAAAAAAATATTTAAAGAATTTAAACTTAACTAGTATTTCTTTGGATTTTTATAGTGGAGCAATTATGGCCTTTAATAAAGTTAAAGATTATGGATTAGATTTAGAAGTAAAAATATTAGATACTGAAAATGACTTTGTTTCAATTTATAATTTATTATCACAAAATAAATTTGAAGATTTTGATTTTGTAATAGGCCCTTTGATTCCTCGAAATATTAATCAAGTTTCAAGAAGTATTGTAAAATCAAAAACCCCGTTAATTTCACCTTTAAGTTCTAATGAAATTGAAATTAATCAAAATGTGATACAATCTATGCCATCCAAATTAATTCAAAGAAAAAGAATGCTTAAATATATTGACTCATTAATTGATGGAGAACCCGATCCATGTGTTATGATTATTTATGATAATAAAAATATGGATGTTAAAAAGCAGTTAATGAGTAGATTTCCTTATGCAGAATTAATAAATACAGATGAAACTAATGGACTTGTTGACCCTGAAATTACAGATTCTTTATTGGTTTCAAGTAAAAACAATTTTGTTTTTTTAGAGTCTGAAAATTTGAATGTTATAACTAGTGTTTCTTCATTGTTAAACTCTCAAATTTCTAAAGAAAGAAGTATTTCAATGATGACTACATTTAGATCAGATGTATATGAAAATGAAAATATTTCTTTTGAACATTTGGGTAATTTAAATTTTACTTATCCAAGTTACTATATGCCTGTTTATGATAATGAAAAAATTAATTTGTTTAATAATTTATATTTAGAAGAATTTGGAAAACGACCTAATAAAATAGCTATAAGGGGACATGATATTACACTTGATTTAATACTAAGAGTAGCAAATAGAAGGAGGTTCGTTAAATCTATTGAAATCGGAGAAACTGAATATTTACAAAACAAGTTTAATTATTTACCAAAAAACAAAGGCTATATTAATAGATCTATTTATTTAATTAAACATGAAAAATTAAATATTATTAAATTAAATGATGATTAATAAAGTTTTTACCAAGAAAAATTGCTCATACTCTATTTTATTTCCATTTAAATAGAATCTCTTTCTTATTTCTTTTTGTATTTTTGGAACCTTAAAGAAATTGTTGAATAATATTTAATGTCCAAATCAAAATTTATTTTTGTAACAGGAGGTGTTAGTTCTTCTTTAGGAAAAGGTATAATATCAGCTTCATTAGCTAAATTGCTTCAATCTAGAGGCTTTAGTGTTACAATTCAAAAATTTGACCCATACATTAATATTGATCCTGGTACTCTTAATCCATATGAACATGGTGAGTGTTATGTAACTGATGATGGGGCAGAAACTGATCTTGATTTAGGTCATTATGAAAGATTTTTAAATGTAAAGACTTCTCAAGCAAATAATGTAACTACTGGAAGGATTTATCAGACAGTTATTGAAAAAGAAAGGAAAGGAGAGTTTTTAGGAAAAACAGTCCAAGTCATTCCTCATATTACTAATGAAATTAAGAGAAGAATAAAACTTTTAGGAGAAGACAATTCTTATGATTTTATAATTACTGAAATTGGAGGAACTGTTGGTGATATTGAGTCCCTTCCATATATTGAATCGGTTAGACAGTTAATATGGGAATTAGGAAAAACAAATACACTGCTCATTCATTTAACATTAATTCCTTATTTGTCTGCAGCAAAAGAGCTAAAAACTAAACCTACTCAACATTCTGTAAAAACTTTAATGGAAAGTGGACTTAATGCTGATATTTTAGTTTGTAGAACTGAACATGAAATATCTAATGATATAAAAAAGAAATTAGCACTTTTTTGTAATGTAGATGAAGAATCTGTTATTCAATCAATTGATGCCTCAACAATTTATGAAGTTCCTTTATTAATGAAAAAAGAAAGATTGGATGAAGTAGTTCTTAAAAAGTTAAATTTGAAAAACGATAATCATGCTAATTTAGATAAATGGTCTGATTTTGTTAATAAATTAAAATTTCCTGATTATAAAGTTAAAATTGGACTAATTGGAAAGTATGTTGAACTACAGGATTCTTATAAGTCAATTTTAGAATCTTTAATTCATGCAGGTTCTGAAAATCAAGCTAAGGTTGATGTTGTTTCAATCCATTCGGAATATATTAATGATAAACAAATTGATAATGAAATTTCTAAACTTGACGGTATTTTAGTAGCTCCTGGATTTGGTGAAAGAGGAATTGAAGGTAAGATAAAAGCAATTAAATGTGCAAGAGAAAAAAACATTCCATTTTTTGGAATTTGTCTTGGCATGCAAATGGCTGTTATTGAATATTCTAGAAATGTATTAGGGCTTATTAATGCAAATTCAACTGAGATGGATAAGAAAACCCCACACCCTGTAATTTCTTTAATGGAAGATCAAAAAGAGATTACTAATAAAGGTGGAACTATGCGTTTGGGTTCATGGGAATGTAAAATTGAAGATAAAACTAAGGTTCATGAAATTTATAATACTAAAATTGTTTTTGAAAGACACAGGCATCGTTGGGAACTTAACGATAAATATATTAATCAATTAAATGAAAACGGATTGAAAGCTAGTGGAATTAATCCTGAAACTGGTTTAGTAGAAATAGTTGAATTGCCATCGAATGATTGGTTTATTGGAGTACAGTTTCATCCAGAATATAAAAGTACTGTAGAGTGTCCACATCCATTATTTGTATCTTTTGTCAAAGCTTGTTTAAAATATAGAAAATCTAAATAATAAAATGGAAGAAAATAAAATTGATCCTTATCAAATTTTAGGTTTTGTCTTACTTATGGCTGCTTTTGTTTGGTATATTTATACTATCCCAGAACCAGAACAGAGAATTATTGAAAACAGTAAAGAAAATTTAGAAATTTCAGTTCAATCAGATGATTCTAGTTTAGATTCAGAAAATAAGATATCTAAAGGATTAAATTTAAATGATGAAAATTCTAAGCCTTTTGTAGGTTCTGAAAATAAATCTAAAATTAAGTTTGATGATGTAGTACTAGAAAATGATGATTTGATTCTTAAGTTTAGTTCAAAAGGAGGTTTATTAACTGAAGCATTATTAAAAAACTTTACTGATTTTAGGGGAGACCCTTTGTACATGATTAAGGATGGAAATCAAAATATTAATTTGAACTTCTATTCATTAAATGGCCAATTAATTAATACTTCTAATTATGATTTTCAACCAGTTGTAGATAAAAATTATGATGGGACAAAATTAAGTATGATTTTATCTATTTCAGAAAATCAATTTTTAAATTTTGAATATACTCTTCCGAAAAATGGTTTTATGATAAATTTTTCTATTAAATCTTCCGGATTTAGAAATGTAATAGATAATCAAAGGACTATCCAATTAAACTGGGATTTAAAAGTTTTAAGACAAGCGAAAAGTGTTGAGTATGAAAACAGATATAGTCAATTATATTATCAATATGAAGGGGATGAAACCGATTATTTAAGTTCATACAGTGATAGCGATAAAACTGAAAATTCTGTCTCATGGATTTCATATGGACAACACTTTTTTAATAGTATTCTTGTTTTAAATAATCCAACTGATGAAGTTGTTTTCGAATCAAAGAAGCTTTTTGAAGATGAGGGTAAAGATGTGTTATTTACTAAAAATTATATTTCTTCAATTCCATTAGTTTTAGATAACTCAGAATTTAATTCTAAAATGAATTTATATATTGGTCCAAATGATTATGATATTCTAAAGAATTATGATGATAATATTTATGAATCTATATATTTTGGTTGGGGAATATTTGGATGGATTAATAGGTTTATATACTTTCCTTTATTTGGTTTCTTGAGTAAATATTTTTCAGCTGGTTTGGCAGTAATTTTTATGACAATTATTACTAGACTAGCAATGTCACCTGTTACATATAAAACATATGTCTCTCAAGCTAGGATGAAAGTATTAAAGCCTGAAATAGCTGAACTAAATGAAAAATATAAAAATGATGCAGCAAAAAAACAACAAGAAACAATGAAGCTTTATAATAAAGCGGGTGCAAATCCTCTTTTAGGATGTGTTCCAGCATTATTTCAATTGCCTGTTTTTTATGCGTTATTCTGTTTTTTCCCAATTGCCTTTCCTTTAAGAGGAAAATCATTTCTTTGGGCTGACGATCTTTCTTCATATGATGTAATTGCTGAACTTCCTTTCAGTATTCCTTGGTATGGTGATCACGTAAGTTTACTTCCAATTTTAGCTTCAATTGCAATTTTTTTCTATACTATGATGTCTTCAGGAGCTCAGATGCAATCCTCTCAACCAGGTATGCCTAATATGAAGTTTATAATGTATCTAATGCCTGTAATGATGCTATTCTTTTTTAATAATTATGCAAGTGCATTTAGTTTATATTATTTTGTTTCCAATATCATAACTATTATGTTAATGCTCATGATAAAGCATTTTATTATTGATGAAGAAAAAATACATCTTCAAATTCAAGAAAATAAAAAGAAGCCTACTACTCAAAACAGGTTTCAAAGGAAGATGCAAGAAATGATGGATAAAGCTGAAGAACAAAGAAAATTACAAAATAGAAAGTAGTTTTTTAGTAAATTTAATTAATCATGTCTAATAAAAAAATACGTGTAGTAATTGCGCTATCAGGCGGCGTAGATTCAAGTGTTGCAGCTCATCTTCTAGTTGAACAAGGTTACGATGTTATTGGTATTTTTATGAAAAATTGGCATGATCAATCAGTAACTATTTCGAAGGAATGTCCTTGGCTTGAAGATAGTTATGATGCCATGTTAGTTAGTGAAAAACTTTCTATTCCTTTTCAAACAGTGGACTTAAGCATTGAATATCAAAAGAGAATAGTTGATTATATGTTTGATGAATATGAAAAGGGAAATACCCCTAATCCAGATATTCTTTGTAATAGGGAAATTAAGTTTGATATATTTTTAAAAATTGCTTTAAAGCTGGGCGCAGATTTTATAGCTACTGGCCATTATTGTAGAGTTAAAAAAAATAATAATATATATAGTTTACTAATGGGTTTAGATAAAAACAAAGATCAATCTTATTTTTTATGTCAACTATCTCAGAATCAATTAAGTAAAACTTTATTTCCGATTGGTAACTTAACCAAAAAAGAAGTTAGGATAATTGCTAAAAAACAAAAACTAGTTACGGCAGAAAAGAAAGATTCTCAAGGTCTGTGTTTTATTGGAAAAGTTAAATTGCCAGATTTTCTTCAGCAAAAACTAAAACCAAAAAAAGGGAAAATAATTAAAATCTCTCTTGATAATAATAAACATTTAAAACATGATATTAATGATTTATCATATGAAAATTTATATAAAATTTCTAGACCCTTTGACTATGAATATGAAGATGGAGAATATATAGGGGATCATAATGGAGCTCATTTCTTTACAATTGGACAAAGAAAAGGTTTAGCAGTTGGAGGAACAAAAAATCCTTTATTTGTTTTAAAAACAGATGTCATTAATAATATAATTTATGTTGGAGAAGGGAAAAATCACCCAGGTTTATTTAGAAATGTTCTTTTTATAAAAAAAGAAGATTTGCACCTTTTGAGAAAAGATAAATTTATTGATAAAAGAAAAAGTTTTAATATAAAAGCAAGAATAAGATATCGTCAGCCACTACAAAGTGCTTTATTGATTTTTATCAATAATGGAGCTTTTTTAGTTTTTAAAAAAAAACAATCTGCAATAACAAAGGGGCAGTTTGCTGTGTGGTATAATGGTAAAGAGCTACTTGGTTCAGGTGTTATTTCTTGACAAGTTCTTATAATGTATTAAAATCTAATTCTACTTGATTCTTTATAAGATCTTCTATAGTTTCTCTTTTTCGTATCTCAATAAGTTTATTATTTATATATAATACTTCAGAGGGTTTGTATCTAGAATTGTAATTGCTTGCCATTGAAAAGCAGTATGCTCCTGCATTTTTAAAACATAAAACATCTCCTTCAGAAACTTTAGAAATCCTTCTGTTAGATGCAAAAGTATCTGTTTCGCAGATATATCCAACAACAGAATAGAACCTATGGGAATCATTTGGGTTGGAGATGTTTTCTATATAATGATTTGAACCATACATCATAGGGCGAATAAAATGATTAAACCCAGAGTCTACTTGAGCAAAAACAGTTGAGGTTGTTTGTTTAATTGAATTAACTGAACATAAAAATTTTCCTGCTTCACTAACCAGAAATTTACCTGGTTCAAAGGCTAGAGTTATTTCTTTTCCATAATCTTTACAAAATTTATTAAATCTTTTAGATAGTTTTACACCTAACTCTTCTATATTTGTTTCAGTGTCTGTTGGAGAATATGGAACTTTAAATCCGCTTCCAAAGTCAATAAATTCTAAATTTTTAAATTTTATTGCAGTTTCAAATAATATCTCTGTAGCATGAATAAATACATCGATATCTAAAATATCACTTCCAGTATGCATATGAATTCCATTAACTTTTATATTGGTATTATTTACAATTCTAAGTAGAAGAGGTATTTGATGTATGCTTATTCCAAATTTAGAATCTATATGACCTACAGATATTTTGTTATTTCCTCCTGCCATTACATGTGGGTTAATTCTAATGCAAACAGGAGTTTCTGGATATAGGTTTCCAAACTGTTCTAAAATATTTAAATTGTCAATATTTATATTTACTCCCATTTTTGAAACCTCATAAATTTCATCAATAGAAACACCATTTGGAGTATAAATAATTTTTTTAGGGGAATATCCAGCTCTAATACCAAGTATAACTTCTTGAATTGAAACAGTGTCAATGCCTGCTCCTAAAGTATTGATATATTTTAATATGGATAAGTTTGATAATGCTTTAACAGCGTAATTGATTTGTAATTTATTAACTAGCTTAAATGAGTTTTTAAGTCTGTAGTATTGACTTTTTATTTTTGTTGTATCATATACATATGAAGGGGTTCCAAATTTCTTCGCCACTTCCAGAAGTTTGCTTTTTTCCATCCGGCAAATATATATAATGTATGCTTTTGTTATAATAAAAAACAGTTATATTATGAAAATAAAACATTTTGTTATGAATATAACATTATAAAAGCAATAACTCATCCTTATTTTGGTAATTGTTTGTTATTTTAGCTTTTCAAATTTAGTATATGAATTTGCACGAATTTCAAGGAAAAAAAATATTAGCAGAACACGGTGTTAATATTCAAAGGGGATGTATTTTATCTGATAAAAAGAATGTTTTAAAAGTAGCAGACCAGCTAATAAAAGAAACAGGTACAGGGTGGTTTATTGTAAAAGCTCAGATTCATGCAGGAGGAAGAGGTAAAGGAGGTGGAGTCAAAATTGCTAAAAGTATCGATGAATTAGAAGAAGTTGTTTCACAAATCCTAGGGATGCATTTAGTAACTCCTCAAACTCCAAAAGAGGGTAAATTGGTTAATCAAGTTTTGATAGCTGAAGATGTATATTATCCAGGCGAATCTGATCCAGAAGAGTTTTATATTTCTATTTTATTAAATAGAGAAACAGGTAAAAATATGATTATGTATTCTACAGAGGGCGGAATGGATATAGAATCTGTAGCAGAAAAAAATCCTGAATTAATTTTTTATGAGGATATAGATCCATTGATTGGTATTGTTCCTTTTCAATCTAGAAAAATTGCATTTAATTTAGGTTTATCTGGTCAAGCTTTTAAAGGAATGGTTAAATTCATTACTATGCTTTATAAATCATATGTGTCTTCAGATGCATCGCTTTTTGAAATTAATCCTGTTTTAAAAACTTCTGACAATAAAATTATGGCTGTTGACGCTAAGGTTACTCTAGATGACAATTCATTATTTAGGCATAAAGAATATGAATCTTGGCGAGATCTTAAGGAAGAAAATCCTGTAGAAATTGAAGCTAGGTCGGTAGGTTTAAATTATGTGGATTTAGATGGCAATGTTGGCTGTATGGTTAATGGGGCTGGCTTAGCAATGGCAACTATGGATTTAATTAAGCAATCTGGAGGAGAGCCAGCAAATTTCTTAGATGTTGGAGGAACAGCTGATGCAAAAAGAGTTGAAACGGCTTTTAGATTAATATTAAAAGACATAAATGTAAAAGCAATTTTAGTTAATATTTTTGGAGGTATAGTTAGATGTGATAGGGTTGCTAAAGGAATTATAGATGCATTTAATAATATGGGTAGCTCTATTAATGTTCCAATAATTGTTAGGCTTCAGGGTACTAATGCACAGATAGCTAAAAATATTATTGATAATTGTGGGTTTAAGGTTTACAGTGCTATAGAGTTTCAAGAAGCAGCAGATAAAATACAAGAACTTATCTAATAAGTGACATTATGTCATTATAAATGTACTAAATAAAGACATTTTGTCATATATTTTTGTACGGCATTCATTTTGTACTATTCAAATTGTAAAATTTGTTTAACTAAAAAAATACATTATGAATTTAATTAAAAAACAATCATCTTTTTTTCCTTTAATTTTTGATGAGTTTTTCAAAAATAATTGGAATATAAATGTTCCATATAATTCTTTTAATATTCCTTTTTTTAACGTAAAAGAAAATGATAAAGAATTTATTTTAGAACTGGCTATTCCAGGAAAAAATAATAATGACTTTAATGTGGAAATTGATAATAGATTATTAACAATATCTACAACAGATGAGAAAGAGTTATCCGATTATAATTATACTGTAAAAGAATTTGGATATTCTTCTTTTGAGAAATCTTTCGAATTACCTGAATCTATTGATTTTGACAAGATTAATTCTTTTTACAGAAATGGCATTCTTTCAATTACTTTACCTAAAAGAAAGGAGTTTCATAATACACCTAAGAAAGTTATTACTGTAAAGAAATAAAAAAAGGGAGGATTAAATCCTCCCTTTTTTACTCTCTCAATAGTTTTATTTTATCTCTTAATCTAGCAGCTTCAACAAAATCCAAGGTTTTAGCTGCTTTTTCCATTTTTGATCGGCATTTTCTTATTTCTTTTTCTTTTTCTTGTTTTGATAAATTTTTGATTATTTCATCCTTGACAATTTTACTTGTATTATTTTCTTCATTTATAAACACATTAGATATGTTTTTATTTAGTGGAGTAGGAGTTATATTAAATTTTTTATTATAATTCTTTTGTTTTTTTCTTCTATAGTTAGTTTCATCAATAGTTTTTTGCATACTCTTGGTTATTTTATTTGCATACATTATTGCCTTTCCATTAATATTTCTTGCTGCTCTTCCTATGGTTTGAGTTAATGAACGATGACTTCTTAGAAACCCTTCTTTGTCTGCATCCAAGATGATAACCAATGAGACTTCAGGTAAATCTAGACCTTCTCTTAAAAGATTTACTCCAACTAATACATCAAATAAACCTTTTCTTAATCCTTGCATTATTTCTACTCTCTCTAAGGTTTCAATATCACTATGAATATATCTACATTTTATTTCTATTTGACTTAAGAATTTAACTAATTCTTCAGACATTCTTTTAGTTAATGTCGTTATTAATATACGCTCATTTTTTTCAACTCTTACTTGAATTTCATCTATTAAATCGTCTATTTGATTGTTACTTGGTCTTATTTCAATCATGGGATCTAGTAATCCAGTAGGCCTTATAATTTGTTCAACATAAATTCCTTCTGTTTTTAACATTTCATAGTCAGATGGGGTTGCACTAAGATAAATAACTTGATTTTGAACTTGTTCAAACTCTTCATATTTTAATGGTCTGTTATCTAAAGCAGCAGGAAGTCTAAACCCATATTCTACTAAATTTTCTTTTCTGCTTCTATCTCCACCATACATAGCATGAACTTGAGGTAATGTTACATGACTTTCGTCAACAATCATTAAATAATCCTCAGGGAAATAATCTAATAAACAAAAAGGTCTTGTACCCGGTTCTCGTCCATCAATATATCTAGAATAGTTTTCAATACCAGAACAATAACCTAATTCAGCTATCATTTCTAAATCAAAATTTGTTCTTTCATCTAATCTTTTTGCTTCTAGATGCTTACCTATTTCTTTAAAGTAATCTATTTGATTTAAGAGGTCTTCCCTAATTTTATCCATTGCATTTTGTAAAACATCTGGTGATGTTGCAAACATATTAGCAGGATAAATAAATAATTTATTTAAGTTTTCTATTTTTTTATTAGTTATGGGATCATAAATTTCAATTTCATCAATTTCATCTCCAAAAAAATGAATTTTAAAAGCATAGTCTGCATAGCTTGGGGAAATATCTATAATATCTCCAGAAACTCTAAATGATCCAATTTCTAAATCTGTATTTGATCTTGAATAAAGACTTTGAACTAGCTTATGCAATAAATCTGTTCTTGAAATAATTTGATTTTTTTTTATTTGAATAATATTTTTCTTAAACTCAATTGGATTTCCAATTCCATAAAGACAGGAAACGGAAGCAACTACAATTATATCTCTTCTTCCAGATAAAAGTGATGAGGTAGTGCTTAATCTTAGTTTTTCAATTTCATCATTAATGGATAAATCTTTTTCTATATATGTACCTGTAATAGGAAGGTATGCTTCAGGCTGATAGTAATCATAATATGAAACAAAATATTCAATAGCATTATTAGGGAAATATTGTTTAAATTCAGTATATAATTGAGCAGCCAAAGTTTTATTGTGAGCTAAAACTAAAGTAGGTTTATTGACAGCATTTATTACATTAGCAACAGTGAAAGTTTTTCCAGAACCAGTAACACCTTTTAGTGTTTGAAATTTTTGATTATCGTTAATTCCACTAATAAGTTCAGAAATTGCTTCAGGCTGATCTCCTGTAGGTCTATATTCAGATTGTAAATCAAACAAAATAAAAATTAACTTTATTCAAATTTAAGATAATAACTTTGTAAAATAATAAATAAGTTAACTTTGAAAAAAATATTATATGAATAATAAATTGATCTCAAAAAAGAAACCTTCTTTTAAAATAAATAAGGTTTTAGATGATTATTTAGCTTCATATCGTAGAAAAATAGTTATTCCAATTTTTTATGAAGATTTAAAAAGATTTTCAGGTTCAGTTTCAGTCTATAATAATAAAGAAATTGATACATTATGGGTTCGAGTATTTTATTCAGATTTTGAAAGAAAAGAAATTGATGAAAATTTAAAAAAAGTATACAACTTATTACACTCTGATGGTAATACAGACAATACGAAATTCTTAAGTATTGATGCCATTGATTATTGTACTTTTGGGAACTCTAAGCCTTTTAGGGTAAAAATTAGAAATATATTAAATGATAATTTTACATATTTCTATGTTAAAAAAGCAGATGCATCAAGAATTTATGGTTTAGAATTAGAACATATTTTATCTCCTTACAATTTAAACTTCTTAGTTTTTGAAAACACATTGATTGAGGAGCATATTACTGGTATTCCTGGAGATGAATTTTTTGATGAATTTTTACCTAAATGCAATGACTCAGAAAGATCACAAATTGCTAAAGAATTTGTAAAATTTAATGAAAGATGTATGATTCGCCTATTAGGTGATATGAGAGCATATAATTATGTTATTATTCCTACACATGATTTTGATCAAGTAGTTTATAAGATTAGAGCAATTGATTTTGATCAGCAATGTTATGAAGGTAATTTACAAATATATAGACCTCAGTTTTTTAAAGAGAATAAAAGAATAATGGACATAATCAAAGAAAAATTACAAAAAAGTTCAGTTGATCAGTATAAAATCGAGGAGAGATCTATTATTGCTAAAAGAATCTTAAGTTCAGTAAGTAGATCAAAAAAAATACTAAAGTGTATGTTAAGTGATAATATTTCAAATAAAAAAAATATTAAATTATTATCTCATCAAATTTATACTTTAACCCATGATAAAAATTTTAAGAAGGCTGTCAATATGGGACAAATTATGAAAGCTTCTTTTGATTATATTTTACGCAATTATGAGAATCATGAAATGTTAGGTATAGATTAATAATTATCATCAAAATTATTATAATCTAAATTTTCATCTTCAAAACTATCTTCATATTGTTCTGCTACAAATTGTTTTTTTGGAGCTTCCTTAGGTAAATTTCCATTGGAAAAAATATTTTTTGGATAAATAGCATCTTTTTTTTCTTGACTAACTTCAAATATTTCTACAAAAAATGTCCATAGTTTTAAAAAGTCATACACATAAATGAATTTTTTTTGATTTTCATTTATAATAGTTTTTAAATTAGTTTCACTCATTAAAATTTGATTATTCTCAGTAAAACCATCTAAAACTATTTCTTCTCCTTGTTCCCAATTATCATTACTTATATAAAAAGCTGCCAGTTCTTTACCATGTAAATGAAAGGAATTAATGATTGTATAATGTAGATCTTCAAAAGTACTATTGTCTTTAATTTCAATATCTCTAAAGATATTATCTTCTGTATCATTATCTAGTATAACTCTAAATCTGTAAATCATCTGTTATTTTATAGTTTTCAAATGTATTAAATATTGTTACTTACTGAAGCGATGAAGTGTAAAAATCATCGAGCTAAGCAGCAAGAATGCACCTATCTGATGTGCAATTCCAAGCCATAAAGGAACTCGTAGTAAGATAGCTAGTACCCCTAGAAGTGATTGAACACCAACTAATATAAGAAGGGAATTTAGTCCATATAATTGGTAGTTAGAAACTGCTATTTTTTTGCCATTTATATAAATTATTAATACTGAGAAAACTACAATGAATGCTAGAATACGATGAACAAATTGTACTCCACTTCTACCTTCAATAAAGTTTTTATATAAGGGGGTTTTTTCAATTAAAACCGTTTCATGCATGAATTTTCCTTCATTCATCATAGGCCAGTTATTATGAATAAACCCAGCATCTAGACCAGCTACAAATGCTCCATATATTATTTGAATGAATAGTATTGCTAAACCAATTCTTATTAGGTCTCTATATGTTTTATTTATAGTCTGTTTTATAGGAAAAATTAAATCTAGGGCGACCCATAATGTAAAAGCAAAAGTTACAAACGCGGTTGTTAAATGTGCAGCTAGCCTATAATGATTCACATCAGGTTTATCAACTAAACCACTTTTTACCATATACCATCCTAAAAATCCTTGAAAACTACCCAGAATTAGTAGTATTATAGTTTTTTTTATAGTGGATTTATCTAATTGTCTTGTTATTAGAAAATAGAGAAAAGGAATAATGAAGACTAAACCTATAGCTCTTCCAATAACTCTATGTAGCCATTCCCAGAAAAAAATACCTTTAAATTCTGTTAAACTTATATTGCTATTTAGTTTTTGATATTCCGGATATTGTTTATAGAGCTCAAATGCTTCCTGCCATTGTTGATCATTAATTGGAGGAATTATTCCTGAAATTAGTTTGTAGTCTGGGATTGATAATCCTGAATGAGTTAATCTAGTTATCCCACCAACAACTACCATAATAAAAATTAAGGCACATCCACTAAAAAGCCAGTAAATTACCTTTTTATTATCTCTTTTCATTTGCTATAAGACCTAATTTTTTCCCTTCTTCCAGCATAAGTTTATATGCTGCATTGTAATCATTTTTAATTTCACCCTCTAGAATAGCCTCTTTAATAGCCTCTTTAATTTTGCCTATTGATTTACAAGGTTTGAGATTAAATGTCTCCATAATTTTTCGACCAGTAATTGGTGACTGGAAATTTCTTATATGATCTCTTTTTTCTACTTCAACAATTTTTTTTCTAACTTTTTTAAAGTTGTTAAGATATTTTTTAAACCTATTTGGGTTTTTAGTGGTGATATCTGCTTCACATAATGTTAATAGATCATCTACATCTTCATTTGCATCGTAAATTAATCTTCTTACTGCAGAATCAGAGATATAATCATTAGATAAAATAATTGGCCTTGAGCTCATATAAATAATTTTTTGAACATATTTCAACTTATTATTTAATGGCAGATGAAGTCTTTTAAATATTTTATATACCATTTTAGAACCTTTTAACTCATGTCCATGAAATGTCCATCCTATTTTATTAATAAATTCTTTCGTTGGTGCTTTACCTATATCATGAAGAATAGCAGACCATCTTAACCAGAGATTATTAGTTGTTAAACATATATTATCTAATACCTCTAATGTGTGAAAAAAATTATCTTTATGTTTATACCCTTCTATTTCATCAATTCCTTTCAATGCTGTTAATTCTGGCAATATTATTTTTAGAAGTCCTGTTTCATCAAGAATTTTAAATCCGATAGAAGGTTTATCAGTCAATAATATTTTATTTAATTCTTCTGAAATTCTTTCCCCAGAGATTATATTTATTCTATTTTTTTCTAATGAAATTGAATTTAATAAATCAGGATGAAGATTAAATTCTAATTGACATGAAAATCTTATTCCTCTTAACATTCTTAAGGGATCGTCAGAAAAAGTTTTGACTGGATCTAGTGGAGTTTTTATTAATTTATTTTCTATATCGTTCAAACCTTTAAACTTATCTAATATTTTCCCCCAATTAGATGAATTTAATCCAATTGCAATACTATTAATTGTAAAATCTCTTCTATTTAAGTCATCATTAAGAGTTCCTATTTTAACTGTCGGATTTCTACTAGAATTTTTATAGCTTTCTTTTCTAGCTCCAACAAATTCAATGTCAAAATTTTTATATTTAAAAGCAGCAGTACCAAAATTTTTATAAATTTTTATTTTAGTTTTTGGATTTAAATTTTTACAAACTTTTTTTGCAATTTCAATTCCATCTCCAATAACCATAATATCTACATCTTTTGGTTTTTTAGAACCTATTATTAAATCTCTAACATACCCACCAATCAAATAACACTCTATTCCATTCTCATCAGCACATTTAGAAATAACTTTAAATAAGTTATTATTAATATTTTTTTTAATTACAGAATGAATCATTTTAAGACCTTATTGTTTTTATAGAATTATCTTCTCTTATTTTAATTATTCTTGATGCTTTATCTAGTTTTTTATCTAAATATAAATTTACGTGATAATCAACTTGATCTAAAATGACCTTATTTATTTCTTTAAAATAAAAAGGGTAACTATCTCCAGATATATTGACTGAAGTAGAAATTATTGGTTTATCAAAAGCATTTAAAAGATTTTGACAAAATATATCGCTAGGGATTCTAATCCCAATGGATTTTGAAAAAGTTTCTAAATTTTTTACTTTATCATATATAACAGTAGTTGGGCCTTTTTGAGAATTTATAATATCTCTTGTTGATTGATTGATATTGGTATATTTTTCAACCATTTTATAATTATTCATTAGACAAATAAAAGGCATTGATTTATTTCTTTTTTTTATTTTATAAATTTTATCAATAGAACTTTGATTTGTTGCATCACATCCAATTGCCCATAAAGTATCACTTGGATAAATTATTATCCCACCATTATCAAGGCATTTAACAGCTTTTTTAATTTCTAAAACCATTAATAAATTAGATTAAACAGAAATATTATAGTCTCTTAAAGCATTATTAAGTGACGTTTTTTTATCTGTACTTTCTTTTCTTTTCCCAATTATTAAAGCACAAGGAACCTGAAAATCACCAGCGGGAAAATTTTTTGTAAAGGATCCAGGAATTACAACAGACCTAGGAGGAATTTCTGCCTTATACTCTATAGTTTTTTTATCTGAAACATCAATTATTTTTGTAGATCCAGTAAGAACTACATTAGCACCCAAAACAGCTTCCTTTCCAACTTTGACTCCCTCTACTACTATACACCTTGATCCAACAAAAGCATTATCTTCTATTATTACAGGTGAGGATTGTAGAGGTTCTAGTACACCTCCAATTCCAACTCCTCCGCTTAAATGTACATTTTTACCAATTTGTGCACAGCTTCCAACAGTAGCCCATGTGTCTACCATAGTATTTTGATCAATATATGAACCAATATTAATATAGCATGGCATGAGAATTACACCTTTGCTGATATATGCACCATATCTAGCAATTGCATGGGGAACTACTCTCACTTCCTTTTCAGCATAACCTTTTTTTAATGGTATTTTATCATGAAATTCTAATGGGCCAACTTCTATAGTTTTCATTTTTTGAATAGGAAAATAAAGAACTACAGCTTTTTTTACCCATTCATTTACTATCCATCCGTTTCTTTTAGGTTCGGCAATCCTTAAATCTCCTTTATCTAAACTATTAATAACTGAATATATAGCTTGTTTTGTCTCTTTATTTTTTAATAAAGATTTATTTTCCCATGCTGATTCAATAATTTCTCTCACTATTTATATATTTTCTCCAAATATACATTCTAATTAATACTTTCAGATATTTTAACCTTAATTATTAATCAATTAACTTTGATAAATGTCTAAAATTATTTCAATAGATTATGGATTAAAAAGAATAGGAATAGCTATTACTGACGAACTTAAAATGTTTGCATTTGGATTAACTACTGTTTCTAATTTTGAAATAATTTCTTTTTTAAAAAAAACAATAAATGAAGAAGAAGTCGATACTATTGTAATTGGAAAACCTTTACAATCCAATAATAATCCATCAGAAATAGAAGATCAAATATTATTATTTATCAAAAAATTAAAGAAAATTTTTCCAAAAATTATTATTACAAGATATGATGAAAGGTTTACCTCTTTGATAGCAAAGCAAACAATTAGTAACAGTGGAATTAACAAAAAGAAAAGGATGAATAAGAGTTTAGTCGATAAAATTAGTGCAACTATCATTCTTCAATCATACTTAGAAAAAAAATAATATGATATTACCAATCGTAGCTTACGGAAGTCCAATCCTGAAAATGAAATGTGATGAAATCAGTGAGGATTACAAAGATTTAAAATCTTTAATTCAAGATATGTGGGATACAATGTATTCTGCGAATGGAATTGGATTAGCGGCTCCCCAAATTGGTAAAGCAATCAGATTATTTATTGTAGATACTTCCCCTTTTGCAGATGATAAAGAATTAAATTCTAAAGAAAGAAATAAATTAATGAATTTTAAAAAGGTTTTTATAAATCCTGAAATATTGTGGTTTTCATCTAAATTATTCAGCTTTAATGAAGGATGTTTAAGTATTCCTGATATTAGAGAAGATGTAAATAGAGAAGATGAAATAGAAATTCATTATAAAGATGAAAAATTTGTAAGTAGAGTTTTAAAACTGGAAGGATTGTGTGCTAGAGTAGTTCAACATGAATATGATCATATTGAAGGAATATTATTTACTGATAAATTAAGCTCTTTTAAAAAAAAATTGTTAAAAAGTAAATTAAAAAATATTTCATTAGGTAAAATTAAATGTGATTATCCAATGTCCTTTAATAAATAAATTTTATGTCAAAAGAAAAACAATTAAAATCTATTGGTCGTCTTTTAGAAATAATGGATGATCTTAGAGAAAAATGTCCTTGGGATAAAAAACAAACTTTTGAATCATTGAAGCCTTTAACAATTGAAGAAACATTTGAACTGGCAGATGCTATTTCAGAAAACAATATTGAAGAAATAAAAAATGAATTAGGTGACCTATTATTACATATTATATTTTATTCTTGCATTGCAAGTGAATCAAATAAATTTGATATTTCAGATGTTGCAGATAGTATTTCAGAAAAATTAATTTATAGACATCCCCATGTATATAATAAAACAGAAAAAATAAATGAAAAAGAAGTAAAATTAAATTGGGAAATGTTAAAACTAGAAGATGGAAGAAAAAGCGTGTTAGAGGGAGTTCCTAAATCTCTTCCTTCAATATTAAAATCTATGAGAATTCAACAAAAGGCTTCTAATGTTGGCTTTGATTGGAGCGATCAAGGAAAAGTCAAGAACAAGATATTAGAGGAATTAAAAGAACTTTCAGATGAATTAGAAATAGGGGACAATAAAAAGATAGAAGATGAATTTGGCGATCTTATTTTTTCTGTAATTAATTTTGGAAGATATATTGGAATTAACCCAGATTCAGCTCTTGAAAAAACTAATAATAAATTTATCAAAAGATTTATGTTTATAGAAAATAAAATGAAATCAGAAAGTAAAAGTTTTCAAAATTCAAGTTTAGATGAGTTGAATAAATATTGGGAATTGTCAAAATTAAAATTTTAATTTTTTAAAATTTTAATTTGAGAAGTTATATTATTGATTTGTTCTTTATTTTTCTTTATGTCTTTGTGGACTTTATTTAAAAGTTTATTTTCTTTTGATTTTTCGTTAAAAAATGAAAGATTGTTTTCTAATGTAGAAAGTTCTTTTTTTAAATTATCTAATTCTTGAATTAATTTACTAGTTTTTTTATTTTTTTCAACATTATTCATTGTATTTGATTTAATTTCAAAAATTTTCATTTTAGATTCTTCTTTACTATATCCTTTTGAAACTAGAGCTTTAATTATAGTTTTTTCAAATTTAACTTCGGTTTGTGAGTCTGCTTGTCCCAGCTCTTTCCATTCATTTATTAATTTGATTATATCTATATCTTTTTTTGATTTATCATTTTCAATTTCTTTTAAAAATTTATTTTGAGAAACTTGATTTTCTTTAATTTTCTGTAATCTACTTGCTTTTTCTTCATCAATTTTATTAAAAAAACAATTACATATAGATTTAAATTTTTGATAATTTTTTTGGTTTATTTTGTATGGAATAGGATTTATTTTTTTCCACTCTTTTTGAATAATAATAATTTCTTTTTTGCTTTTTTCTATATTTTTATTTAACTGTAAGTTTTCTGCTTTTTCTATTAAATCCTTCTGTTTTAAAATGTTTTCTTTGTATATATTTTTTAAATTTTTATAATAAAGATTTTTTGATGAATAATAATCTCTTATAGTTTCTTTATAATTTTTCCAATAATATTTTTTTTTATTTGATGGAATTGGACCTGTTTTATTTAAAGAATTTTTGATTTTTTCAAATTCGTTAATTTTTTTTTGCCATTCATTTGGTCTGTTGCTTTGTTTATTAACTATGTCAATAATTTCTTTTAGGTAAGCTTCTTTTTTTAATAAATTTTCATTCAATATTATATCCTTATTTTTATCAAATTCTATTTTATTATTATAAATTTTTTTTCCAATTTCAGAAAATCTTGTATTTAATATTTTATCTTTTTGCTTAATAGTAGGTCCAATTTCATATTTCCATTTTTTATTTAATCTTTCATAATATTTATATGATCTTACTATATCTTTACTTTTTATTAACTCTTTTGCTTGCGTTATAATTATCTCCTTTTGCTCTTCATTATGTTTAATATCTATTTCTTTAAATTTTCTATTTAAGTAAAGGTAGTCATAGAAGTTTTTTATATGATGTTGAAAATTATTCCACATAATCGAATTTTCTTTTCTTAATACTGGACCTATATTAAACCATTTTTTTTGTAATTCTTTAAATTCTAAATATTTTTCATTCATTTTAATATCTAGATTTATTAGATTTTTTAATCTTTCTATGATTTTTTGCTTCTCTACTAGATTTTTTTTATAATCAATATTTATATTTTTATCCAAACTCACTTTTTTTAATTAAGTTACTTTATTTTAATTAAGTATTCCAAATCTTCCAACTTTCTTCTGCTTGTATTTCTAGCATTTGCATTCCATTTATTATTGTTGCATTATTTTTTTTTGATTCTTTTAAAAATTTACTTTCTATTGGATTATATATTAAGTCATAACATATATGATTACTGTTAATATATTTATATGGAATTTTTGGACATTCATTTATTTTTGGAAATGTTCCAACTGGGCTACAATTAATTATAATCTGAGATTTATTTATAATTTCATTATTTAATTCTTCATATGTAATATTACCTTTTTCTCTAGATCTTGATACTACAATAGATGAAATATTTAATTTATTTAGTCCAAAGATAATTGCTTTAGAAGCACCACCAGATCCTAATAATATTGCTTTTTTATGTGTTTTATTTATTACTGGATTTATTGATTTAATAAAACCAATATAATCTGTATTGTATCCTTTTAATTGATTTTTTGAACAAACATTTATTGTATTTACTGCTCCGATTTTTTCAGCATTTGGATCTAGCGAATCTAAAAAATCAATTATTTTTTCTTTATATGGAATAGTTACATTAAATCCATTAAATTTTTTTTGTTCTACAATATTTTTAAATTGACTAATATGATTTAAATCGAGATTTTCATATTTATAATTAGATTCTGAATCTAATTTTTGGAATTTATTTGTGAAATAACTTTTTGAAAAAGAATAACTAATTTTTTTTCCTATTAGTCCATATGTTTTTTTTTCTAGAAGCATAATTTTCAATATAAATTACAAACAAAAATCCGAATAGTATCCAAATTAAAGCTATAAGATCATTTGATTCGCTAAGATCTGGTAAATATTTCAAATAATTATTTGTGATTTCTAAATTATTAAAAGAATTAATTGTTTCATCTGAATTTATATAAACTTTTTTCCATGGCCATATAATTAATAATGACCCTGAAACAAATCCAATTATTAATTGATTTATTTGATTAGTATATTTTTTTATTAAATAACTCAATAAATTAGATAATAAAATCAAACCAATAACTGAGCCCAAACAAAAAATTATAAGAATTTTTATTAATTCGAAATCAATTTCATTTGAATTTTGAAAACCAATAATGTTTTTTAAAAATTGAATAAAAGCATTAACAGAATCCACTAGTAGAAGTTTGTAATTCCCTAGTAGTATTAACAAAAATGAACCGGAAATCCCTGGTATTACCATCCCACATATACTTATAAACCCACAAAAAAATACAAATAAAATATTTTTGTTTTCTGATAATGGTTCTGACAAACTTAAAATTAATCCGATAACTAATCCAAATAACATGAAAATGATTTCTTTTTTATTTCTAATCTTATTTTTTTTAATTAGTATTATTATAGAAGCTATTATCATTCCATAAAAAAGAGACCATACATTAAGTTCTGATATCTTGAAAAAGTAATCTAAAATTTGTGATGTAGTAAAATAACTAATAATTATTCCTAAAAGTATAATTATTAAAAAATGACCATTATAATGAGTGTTAAATTTTTTAAAATTTCCTTTAAAAAGATAAATAAATGTTTGGAAATTTATTTTTTTAAATGTATTAATCATTTCATTGTAGAAACCTGTTATTAATGCAACTAATCCTCCTGAAATTCCAGGTAATTTATTGGCTGATCCCATTAAAATACTTTTTATTAATAGAATAAATAGTTCTGATTTATTTCTGTTTTGCATTTTTTTTTGATAAGTATTCTAAAATTAAAACCACACTAATTCCAAATAAAATAAATAAGATCCCTTCTAAAAAAGTAGAGTTTGTAAAATCTCCAGAAGGAAGATATAAATTAGAAAGAAAAAAATCTTTTGAAATAGTTTCCGTTTTCCATGGCCATAATGAAGGAAGTGAACCAATCATAAATCCTGTTAAGCATGAAAGAGTATTATCTTTATGGATTTTGTATGCCCAGGTCAAAAATTTAGAAAACAATTTTACACTTATAATAGCACCAAAAATGAATGCGAAAAAATTTAAAAAGTGATCTGAGTTAAGTTTGACAACTTCTTTTAGTGTTTCTAATATAGTTTCGTAAGCACCTAATAAAATTAGAATATAAGCTCCTGAGATACCAGGAAGTAACATTGCTGTGACACTTATCATTCCACAAATGAATAGATATATATGATCAATTTCATTGTTTGCTGGATTTAATGTTTGGACATAAATTGCTATTAATATACCAAAACCTAGTAAGTATATTTTTGATGGAAATATAAATTTAGAATTATTAAAATTCCAATTTTTAATTTGTTTTAAGAGAAAAAATATGCTAGAAAAAATTAATCCAAAGAAAAACGACCATAGTGCAATTGGATGATCTTTTATTAAATAAGTAATATAGTGACTTAAAATTACTATACTAGAAAATATTCCCATTAATAAACTGAACAGGAAACCTAAATTATAGTTTTTCCAAATTTTTCTAAATTCACCTTGAAATAACAATCTAAATATCATAAAATCAATTTTATTTAGAGTATTTAAAAATTCTTCATAAACTCCTGTAATTATAGCAATAGTTCCTCCAGAAACACCAGGAATTATATCAGCAATCCCCATTGCCATTCCCTTAAGAAATATAGAAAAACGTGATAAAACATTATTTTTCATTTTACTAAAATTAAGATAATTAAATCGATAAATTAGCTTACATGTAAGTTTTTAAAAACCTTCAATTTTGGAATTGATGGGAACATTTTATTATAATAGTCATATTTTGAGGGACTATAGAAATATGCTTTTTTAAGGAATATAATAGCATTTTTATTTTCTGACAAATTAAAATAAATAGCAGACAACAAATAGTTTATTTCATTTTCATTAGACTTAGGTAATAAATCAATTGATTTCAAAAGTCTAAAATGTAATTTTTTATTATGAGTTATTTTAATCAAAATTTGTGTAAGAAAAGAAAGAGTTTCTATATCTAATTTACCAATAGATAGAATTTCTATAAATGCAAGTTCCATTTCATCATATAGCTCTAGTTCAACACTAATCTTAAGGTAAAGTTTCCAATATTTTATTTTCTCTGAATCAATTTCTAATGCTTTTAATAAATTATTTTTTGATTCATTAAACTTTTTTTTATTAAAGTAGTATAGTGAAATATACATCCAAGCTTTATCATGTATTGGATCTTCATCAATAGTTTGAATATAATATGATAAGGCTAAATCGTAATTACCCAATTTGTCATGACATCGTCCTAATCTAAATAAGGCAAATGAGTTAGGTCCATTTATTCCTATTGAAATCTCATATTTTTCAATTGCTTCATTAATTTTTTCTAATTTTTCAAGAATTTTAGCCATCTCAATATAGGCACCTATAAATGAGTCATCACAAATTATTGCAAAATCAAATGCACTTAATGCCTCCTCATACATTTCATTATTAACATACTGTTTGCCTAGCTGATGCCATGCAATTTCACAATATGGATTAGTTTCTAGAAAATCATTTAAGAAATTTATTGTGCTTTGTGAATTTCCAATTGAATCATAACAGAAAAGAATATTGTTTAAAATTGAATAATCACGATTGTTGATATTTAAACATTTTACTAATACTTTCTTTGCGTTTTGAAAATCATCGAGAAAAAGATATTCCTTTCCAATTAGAGATAATGCTTCATAATATAAATCTGAGTTCACATTAATATCTTTTAATATTTTTATAGCTTGAATATGATTCTTTTTTTTAGAATATATTTTAGATTTTTGGATTAAAATTTCAGGACTTAAAGGGTCAGTTGCATAAATATTACAGGCTATTTTTTCTGCCTTTTCAATCTCATTATTTAATAATAAAATTTCAATTTGTAATATCGAAAGAGATGTCGAATGAGGATATTGTTTTAATGCTAGGGAATTAGCCTTTTTTGCAAGTGATATATTACCAATATCTAAATAATAAATTATAATTTCCTCAAATTCATTTGAATCAAAAAACAAAAATGAATTTGTTTTAAGCATAGATTCAAATTTGGAAATAGAATGATTTTGAAAATCATCAAACTCCTCTTCCATCTAATATTGATTTATTAACATTCAATATAGTAAGAGAAGTTGAGGGCTATTAATTATTAAAATTATTTTTTTAACAAATTAATCAACATTATTATTAATTTCATTTAAAGTATCAATTATTACTTTACAACCTAATTTAATTTCTTTTTTACTTATTGTTAATGAAGGGGTTATTCTTACTGCTTTTGATTCAAATAACAACCAAAATAAAATTAACCCATTACCTAAACATCTGATTACTAACTCTTGGGCAATTTTTTTATTTTTCATTATTAAAGCTAACATGAGTCCTTTTCCTCTAATTTCTTCTATTAAATCATGTTGCAATAATTTTCTAATCGTATTTTCTTTTTTTTTTATTTTTTTTATTATACCTGATTTTAAGGTTTCTTTCAGGTTTGCTAAAGCAGCGGAAGCAATAACAGGGTGTCCTCCAAAAGTAGTGATATGTCCCAAAATAGGATTTTTTTTAAAAAGCCCCATTTTTTCCTTACTCGAACTCAATGCTCCTATTGGAAAACCTCCCCCAAGACCTTTTCCATAAACTAATATATCTGGTATAGCATTATAATGTTCAAATGCAAATAATTTTCCAGTTCGTCCAATTCCAGTTTGTATTTCATCTAATATTAATAGGGCATTTACTTTTTCACACTTTTCTTTGATTTTTCTTAGATAATTATTAATCGGAGTTATAAATCCAGCCCCTCCTTGAATTGTTTCAAGAACAACTGCAGCTGTTTTTTTATCAATTTTTTTGATATTATTATCATTATTAAATTCAATAAAATCTATATCAGGTAGTAGTGGTCTATAAGCTCTTTTTCTATCTTCAAATCCCATAATACTCATTGCCCCTTGAGTATTTCCATGATATCCATTTTTTGCTGCGATTATTTTAGTTCTTCCAGTAATTCTTTTAGCTAATTTCATAGCTGATTCTACTGCTTCTGTCCCGGAATTAGTCAGATATGTATTAGATAATGATTTAGGTAAGTTTTTCGATAGCAATTCACATAATTTCACAGTTGGTTCTTGAACAAATTCGCCATACACCATTACATGCCAGTATTTGTCAATTTGTTTTTTTACAGCCTTACTTACTAATTTATTTCTATGACCTAAGTTAGATGCTGAAACACCTGATACAAAATCTAAATATTTTCTTTTATTTATATCATAAATATAACTTCCTTCTGCATAAGAAATTTCTAATGCTAGAGGATGATCTGTAGTTTGAGCTTGATATTTTAAAAATTTTTTTTTCAAAAAAATTATTTAATAAATAGTTCTTCCTTTTTTTCTATTTTCTCTTGAATTCTCCAGTTAAATCCATTTAAAACTTTGAGATTTAATTCCATTTCTTTTTCTGGATAAACCTCTCCCTCAGGATTAGTAAAAAAAGTAATTTCTTTTATATTATTATTTTCAATTTCCATAATAATTGAACTACAAATTGCTTTATCAATTCCGATTAAATCTTTTGTTTTTTCATCATATAAATAGTAAATCATTTCAGTATTTTGAATAAGCTCAATAGTTTTTAGTTCATTTTCATAAAACTTTCCAAATAGCTTAATTCCCTTCATTTGATTGAAATTATTGTCTCCTAAAGTATCTTTTTCAATAATAAATGCATTATTCAAAATTTTCAATGAATCTAGATCATTTGTCTTAACATCTCTTGTTATATGAATTTCATCTCCTGTCATTTGACTATCCCCATTCCATATAATAGGATTTATTTTTGCGATTTCATTTATAGTAAGAATTTGTTTTTGTCTTTCACTTATTTCATTTCTTAAAAGTTTGGTTAATCCACTTTTTTGATTTATTATTATTTTGTCAGATTTACCACTTAAATTTTGCTTAAATATTCTAACATTATATCTGCCTTTTATTATCCTATTTTCTGCAGGTCCAATAGCAAATAGTGTATCAGCCTTAATAAATAAAGAATCTTTTTCTACCATTTTAATAGCTATTGATTTTTTTGTAATCATAGCGGAGTCAATAGCTTTAAAAACTTCTGCATAATTTCCTTTAATTATAGTTTTATTAAGTGTATCTGTTAACACAATATTTCTAGTAGCTGATGCAAATTGTTTACTGTCATCAAAAGTTAAACTGTCTCCCTCTATAACTCTATTGTTATAATTGATTTTTGAATTTCTAGTAAAAAATCCTTCTCTTTTTTTAGTATCATAAAACCCTTTTTCACAATAAATATCATAATCTGAGCCTTTAATTGTCGTAGGCCCAAAGAAATATGCATGTTCAGATTTAGTAAAGTAATCTAATTTATTAGATTCTATTTCATATTCAGGATTATATATTTCTACATTTTTATTGAAAGTATACTTTGAGTTTTTTTGAAAATATTTTCCTTCAATACTTTTGATAGTCGTAGCGCTATCTTTAATTACACCTCCTCTTTCAAAAAAAAATTCTTTGGAATTTCTATCATGAAAAAGAATTTCAGTTTTTAAATTTGTATCATTATTAGAAAAGTCAACATTTCCAGTTGCAATAATTTTCCTGACATTACCATCATAATCTAAATAATTGCTTAATAGATTTATGCTATCACCCTGTATAACAACAACATTTCCAGAAGCTTTAAAAGAATTAGTTTTTTTAAAAAACAATGCATAATCAGAATATATATTCATTCCATCATGAAAAAGATGAACCCTTATTTTATCATTTTTTTTTAAAATATTTGCTCCAGGGTTTGTCTGTTCATTTCTGTCAAACGACCCTGCTTCTATTATTTGAATAATTTTTTTTTCTTGACTAAAAATTAAATTAAAAAATAGTAGAAATAGTATTGATATTTTTATTTTCAATTTATAAATTAACGAATTATAGTTTGAGTCCTGTCAGGTCCAACGGAAATTATAGAAATTGGCACTTTTAATTCTTTTTCTAAATAGCTAACATATTCTAGAAATGATTTTGGAAGAGAATCTTCATCCCTGAGCTTGCTTATATCCTCTTTCCATCCTTTAAATTCCAAATAAATAGGTTTTAACTCCTCATTGTTTACAGAAAAAGGAAAATGTTTAATTGATTTTCCCTTATATTGGTATTCTGTACATACTTTTATTTTTTTAAATCCAGATAGAACATCTCCTTTCATCATTATAAGACTTGTTACACCATTAACTTTTACAGTATATTTTAATGCAACAAGATCTAACCATCCACACCTTCTTGGTCTTCCAGTTGTAGCTCCAAATTCATTACCAATTTTTGCCATTTTCCTACCATATTCATCAAATAATTCCGTAGGAAAAGGTCCGCTACCAACTCTAGTGGTATATGCTTTAAAAATTCCAAAGACATCTTTTATTTTATTTGGAGGCACTCCTAATCCGGTGCAAGCTCCAGCAGCTGTGGTATTTGAAGAGGTGACAAATGGATAGGTTCCAAAATCTATATCTAATAATGACCCTTGTGCACCTTCCGCTAAAATAGATCTATTATTATCTAATTCATTAAAAATAAAGTTTTCACTATCTATAAATGGAATGTTTTTTAATTTTTCAATTGCATTAAAGAAATCATTTTCTAATTCACTAAGGTTATATTGAAGGTCTACATTTAAATTTTTTATTAAGAGCTCATGTTTATTAGCTAATTTTCTATACTTATCTAACCAACCATCAAGTTCAATATCTCCAACTCTAATTCCATTTCTTCCAGTTTTATCCATGTAAGTTGGCCCAATTCCTTTTAAGGTTGAACCAATTTTAGACTTTCCTTTAGAAAGTTCAGATGCTGCATCAAGTAACCTGTGGGTTGGTAAAATAAGGTGTGCTTTTCTAGAAACACACAGTTTTGATTTAAAATCAATATTAAAAGGTTTTAAATTTTCAATTTCTTTTTGAAAAATTACAGGATCTATTACAACTCCATTACCAATTAAATTAATACAATTATTATGAAAAATACCAGAAGGAATAGTATGTAAAACATGTTTAATTCCATTAAATTCCAATGTATGTCCAGCGTTTGGACCACCTTGAAATCTTGCTATAATATCATAATTTTTAGTTAATACATCTACAATTTTACCTTTCCCTTCATCCCCCCATTGTAAGCCAAGTAATAAATCAACCTTCATATAATTCTATTTTTTTTTTTTTTGATGTTGCATAAAAATAAAGGGAGTGGTTATGAATTTCTATTCCAAATATTTCTTCTATATTTTTTTTAATTGTTTGAATTCTAGGATCACAAAATTCTTTGACTTCACCAGAGTCGGTCAAAATAATATGATCATGTTGATTGTCAAAATAGGATTTTTCGTATTGTGCTTGAGCTGTACCAAATTGGTGTTTTCTAACAAGTTTACAGTCTAATAAAAGTTCAATTGTATTGTAAAGTGTAGCTCTACTAACCCTATAGTTTTTATTTTTCATTTTAGAATAGAGCAATTCGATATCAAAATGATCTGAGGAGTCATAAATTTCTTGTAAAATTGCAAATCTTTCAGGAGTTTTTCTGTGAGTTTTATTATCTAAAAACCTAGTAAAAACATCTTTTACAATTTCCTGATTTGTCCTTTTTTCCATAATGTAAAATTAAGTTAAAAAATGATGATAATACTATTCTCTATTAACCTTTTCAATGCCATTAATTTTTTTTAATTTTTCTATAAGTTTATCTAAAATACTTTTGTTTTTAACTTGTAATTTTATTGTTCCAGCAAATGTATTCTCAAAAGTATCAAAACTCATTTTTTTCATATTAATATTTAAATTGTTTGAAATAATACGGGTAATTTCACTAACAATCCCAAGATTATCAATTCCCGATATTTTTATTATTGAGCTAAAATCTTCTTGAGTAGAATCAATCCATTTGGCCTTTACAATTCTATAAGCAAATTTAGATTGTAAACTTATTGAGTTGGAGCAAGTTTTTTTATGGACCTTAATTCCATCTTGAACTGTTAGAAATCCAAACACATTGTCACCTGGTATTGGATTGCAACATTTTGCTAAAGTATAATCTAAGCTTTCTTCTTCATTTGTAAATACAATTTGATCAAAATTATTTTTTATTTCTTTCTCGCTATGACTTATTACATTGTCTTTTTTTGAAATTTTCTTTCTAAAATAATTAAGAAGTCTATTTTTGTTTGAAGCAGCAAATTTTTTAAGAGATGTGTTTTCTATTTTTCCAATTCCAACTCTATAAAATAAATCTAGACTAGTTCTTAAATTGAAATAATTAGCTAGGTTATTTATATTTTTTTCATCAAAATTAATTTTCAATTGTTTTAATTTTCTTCTTAAAATTTCTTTTCCATCTTCTGCTAATAACTTTTTTTCTTCTTTTAAAGCTGTTCTGATTTTTGATTTTGCTCTTGAAGTTTTTACATAATCTAACCAGTTAGCTGATGGTTTGGTATTTTCAGATTTAATTATTTCAATTTGATCTCCACTTTTAAGCTCATGGCTTAGGGGAACTATTTTTCCATTTACTTTTATTCCCCTAGTTTTTAAACCTAATCCAGTATGGATACTAAAAGCAAAATCTAACGCACTTGATCCTGTAGGTAATGATATTAATTCACCAGCTGGAGTAAATACAAAAATTTCAGTAGAATATAAATTTAATTTAAAATCCTCAACAAAATCTAATGCACTTGTTTCAGAATTTTCAAGGACTTCTTTTAATCTATTTAACCAATCTTCAAGTCCATTTTCATTTTGCTTTCCTTGTTTATACATGAAATGTGCAGCATAGCCTTTTTCAGCAATTTCATGCATTCTTTCTGATCTTATTTGAACTTCTACCCATTTTGATCCTGGTCCAACAACTGTTATATGTAGTGCTTCATAACCATTAGATCTTGGAGATGTAATCCAATCCCTAAGACGAAGTGGGTTTGGAGTATAATAATCTGTTATAATTGAGTATATTTTCCAAGCTATGAATTTTTCTATTTCAGGCTTAGCTTTATATACAATTCTTATTGCAAATTTGTCATAAACTTCGTCAAATGAAATATTTTTTTTAACAATTTTATTTCTAATTGAAAAAATTGATTTTGGCCTTCCACTTATTTTAATTGACAGATTTTCTTTTTTTAATTTATCACTTATTCTTCTAGAGAAATTTTTTATATACTTATCTTGTACATCCTTTGATTCTTCAATTTTGTTTTTGATTTCGTTGAACATTTCAGGTTCAGTATATTTTAATCCTAAATCTTCTAATTCAGATTTAACATCATAAAGTCCAATTCTATGTGCAATAGGAGAATATATATATAATGTTTCAGAAGCAATTTTTATTTGTTTTTCTGAAGACAAGACTTCTAATGTTCGCATATTGTGTAACCTGTCTGCAATTTTAATCAGGATTACTCTAACATCATCATTAAGAGTTAATAGCATTTTTCTGAAATTTTCAGCTTGAAGAGAAATATCTTTTTCCTTTTTTAGTTTAGATATTTTAGTTAATCCTACTACAATTTTAGAAATTGTTTTTCCAAAGAGTTTTTGAATTTTAGACTCATTATATTCTGTATCTTCAATTACATCATGAAGTAAAGCTGCTGCAATACAAGTCGCATCTAAACCTATCTTTGATGCAACAATTTTTGCTACTGCTATTGGATGAAAAACGTAAGGTTCTCCTGATTTTCTTCTTTGATTTTTATGTGCATCAACTGAAGTATTAAATGCTAATCTTATAAGTTTTCTATCTTCACTACTAAGAGATTGATAACTAATTTTGAGTAATTCTTTATACTCTTTAGCTATCAAATTATTTTCCTTTATAGCATCTATTAAGATCATCTATTAAAAATACTTAAAAAAAACAATATGATATTATGATTTATAATCTAACTATTCTTTGAAATAGAGTAGGGTGTGAATAATGCCACCAAACATATTTTGGATGCGGAGTTAAATTACTTAAGCTATCTTTTGACAATATTTTTAATGCCTCTATTAAATATTTTCCATTATGGGTTTTTTTAGCAAATTGATCAGCCTCATATTCAAATTTTCTAGAAAATAAATTAAAAATTAAAGAGATTGTTTCTGAGAATGGAGTGAATAAAATCGAAAAGCAAATAAGTCCTATATGAAAACTTTGTGTTTCAATTCCTAAGGATTCAGAAAAAATAGGCATATATATAAATAAAGAAAGAATATAAAGCATAAATCCGGTTTGTATAATTGAGAAAAATAAATTATAAATAATGTGATTTTTTTTATAGTGACCTATTTCATGTGCAATAACAGCAACAATTTGATTTATATTTAATTTATTAATTAGAGTGTCGTATAATGTAACTCTTTTTTGTTTTCCAAATCCTGAAAAATAGGCGTTTGCTTTTGTTGATCTTTTCGATCCGTCTATTACAAAAATATTACTTAAATCAAATCCAACTTTATTCGAGTATTTTTCTATTTCAGATCTTAAATCACCTTCTTTTAGTTTACTTTGTTTATTAAAGAGAGGAACTATTATTTGTGCATATAGTCCATTAATTAGAATAGATATTAATGAAATAAAAATCCAGGCTATAATCCAAAAGTTTTTTCCTATTGATTCAAATTGAAATATTATAAAGCTTAATATACCTCCTCCTAATAATAAAGTTAGAATCCAAGATTTTAGTTTGTCACTTATATAAATTTTTGGTGTAGTTTTATTAAAACCAAATTTTTCCTCAATTATAAATGTATAATATATTGAAAATGGTAAACCTAATAATTCATTTCCAAAGAATATTATTCCAAAAAAAGACAGACTAATTAAAATGGGAGATTCAAATAAACTCCTGCAATAATTATCAAGAATTAAAAAACCATCAAAATAAAAAAAACATAGAATTATAATTAAGCTATAAATTTTTGAATACTTAGAAAAAATATATTGATTTTGCTTGTATTCCTGAGATTTTAAATATTTTTCATCATCATATACATCTGAAATAATTTCCGGAATTTTATTTTTAAAATGTTTTGAATTCAAAAAATCTAGATAGTAGTCCTTTAAAAAATTAAAAATAATTATTGCTATAAGTAATATAAAAACAGATTCAGAATTAATTTGCATTTCTTTGTTTTAGAGCTTCAAATATAACTATTGCTGCAGTAACTGATAAATTTAATGAATCCATTTTTCCCTTCATTGGAATATTAATTAATTCATCTGAAATATTTACCCAATCATCTGAAAGTGGGGAGGACTCAGCACCTATAATTATTGCACATGGTCCAGTGAATTTAACTGAACTATAATCAATACTGTTTCTTATTAGAGTTGAGATAATTTTTATTTTATTTCTTTTTAAAAACTCTATTACTTCTTTTGTCTTTCCTACACCTATTTGAGATGAAAAAACACTTCCTAGGCTGGATCGAATAATATTGGGATTATAAATCTCTGTTTTTAGATTAGCAATGATAACAGCATCAATACCTGCTGCATCTGCTGTTCTTAAAATAGCTCCAATATTCCCCGGCTTTTCTGGAGACTCTGCAACTAGTATAAAAGGATTTTTTGGAAGAATTAATTGATCTAAATGGAATTCTTTTGAATGGAATATAGCTAAAAAACCATCTCCTTTTTCTTTATATGATAATTCTTTATATAGTTTTATAGATAGGTTAGTTGCTTTATATTTAAAATATAAATCATCATACTTTTTATTATGAATTTCAGAACAAACATATAATTCGATTAGATTATAATTTGATTCTAAACAAAGCGTAATCTCTTTTAAACCTTCTACAACAAATCTTTTAAAATTTTTTCTGTTTTTAGGTTTTAAAAGTAGTTTCTTGATATTTTTAAAAATATCATTGTTTTTGCTCTCTATATATTTCAAGATATCATTTTGAATTCAAATCTAATTAAAATCAAGAATTTTACATGTATTTTACATTTAAATTGTCTAGTTTAATTAAGTATCCTAATTTTAAAAAAAAAATTATTTAAATGAATAAATCATTATCACAAAAGTATATTGATATAGAGGAGAAATTTGGAGCTCATAATTACCACCCTTTGCCAGTAGTTTTAAATAGAGGAAAAGGTGTTTATGTTTGGGATGTTGAAGGAAATAAATATTATGATTTTTTATCTGCTTATTCTGCTGTTAATCAAGGGCATTGTCATCCTAAAATCACAAAAGCCTTATTAGATCAATCTTCTGTTTTGACATTAACTTCTAGAGCATTTTATAATGATGTTTTAGGAGACTATGAAAAATATGTAACAAATTATTTTGGATATGATAGATTACTCCCAATGAATACTGGAGTAGAAGGAGGAGAGACAGCAGTCAAATTAGCAAGAAAATGGGCATATCAAGTCAAAGGAATTGAAAAAAATAAAGCAAAAATTATTTTTGTTAGTGGAAATTTTTGGGGAAGAACTTTGGCAGCTATTTCCTCTTCAAATGATCCCTTAAGTAGAAATGATTTTGGTCCCTATATGCCAGGATATGAAATTATACCTTATAATGATATAAATAGTCTAGAACAATCACTTAAAGATCCAAATGTTGCTGCTTTTATGGTAGAACCTATTCAGGGGGAAGCTGGGGTTGTTGTTCCCGATGAAAATTATTTGTATGATGCTTATAAACTTTGTAAAAAATCAAATGTATTATTTGTAGCAGATGAAGTTCAAACTGGAATTGGTAGAACAGGAAAACTTTTATGTTGTGACCATCATGGTTTTAAACCAGATATACTTATTTTAGGGAAAGCTCTGTCTGGCGGTGTATTACCAGTTTCAGCAGTTTTATCCTCTAATGAAATTATGTTGACTCTTAAACCTGGAGAGCATGGATCTACTTTTGGAGGCAATCCATTGGGATGTAAAGTTGCTATAGCAGCTTTAAAAGTGATTAAGGATGAAAATTTATGTAATAATGCTAAATTAATGGGTTTGCATTTTAGAAAAAAAATGAATGAATATATAGAAAAGAGTAATATTATTAAATTAATTAGAGGAAAAGGATTGCTTAATGCGATTGTTATTAATGATGATGAAGAAAGTGAAACAGCTTGGAATATATGTCTAAAACTAAAAGAAAATGGCTTATTAGCTAAGCCAACTCATGGAAATATAATTAGATTTGCTCCACCATTAACTATTTCTGAAAATGAAATGACTAATGCTATTAATATTATTATTAATTCAATAAAAGATTTCGAATAATAATGAAAAAAATATATTTTGATAATGCTGCAACTACTAAAATAGATCCTTCTGTTTTAACTACAATCAATAATGTCATGAAAGAAAATTATGGGAATCCATCTTCCTCGCATAGCTTTGGAAGGGCTTCTAGGACAATAGTTGAGAAAGCAAGAAAATCGATTGCACAAGAATTCTGTGTTTCATCTAGTGAAATATTTTTTACTTCTGGCGGGACTGAGTCAGATAACATGGTTTTAGTATCTGCAGTTAGAGATTTAAAAATTCAAACAATTATTACTTCTAAAGTAGAGCACCATGCAGTATTAAATGTTGCTAAATATTTAGAAAAGAAATATGCTATTAATGTTATTTATGTTAAGATAGATTCAAATGGATCTGTAGATTATAAGGATTTAGAACAAATTTTAGAATCAAATAAATCTAAAACACTTGTTAGCTTGATGCATGTTAATAATGAAATAGGTTCAATTCTAGATATTAAAAGAGTTGGAAATATTTGTAAGAAACATAATGCAATTTTTCATTCTGATACGGTTCAATCTATTGGAAGATATGAGATTGATTTATCAGCTATAAATGTAGATTTTATTGTAGGTTCTGCTCATAAATTTCATGGTCCTAAAGGAATAGGATTTTTATATGTTAATAAAGAACTTAATATTGAACCTCTTTTAATAGGCGGAAGTCAAGAAAGAGGTTTAAGAGCAGGAACAGAATCTGTTCATAATATCTCTGGAATGGAAACAGCTTTTTTATTAGCATATGAAAATATAGACAAGGATAAAGAGCATATTTTAGGATTAAAAAATCAATTTATTCGTAAAGCTAAAAGAGACATTTCTAATATAAAATTTAATGCAAGCTGCGATGATATAAATTCTAACACTTACACAGTTTTAAATGTTTGTTTACCAGTTAAAAAAGAAAAATCTGTTTTACTTGAATTCAATTTAGATTTAAAAGGAATTGCATGTTCTAGAGGAAGTGCTTGCCAATCAGGAAGTTCAAAAGGTTCTCATGTATTAAATCAGATTCTTGATCCAAAAGATATAGAAAAACCATCTATTAGATTCTCTTTTTCAAAATATAATACTATTGAAGAGGTTGATTTAGTAATAGATACTTTGAAAGATTTTATAGAATCTAGTTAGATTTTCTGTAAAAAATACTTTTATATATTGAAATATTTCCCACCATATCTTCAACGGTTATTTCCAATTCATTTTTAGGTTTTTTAACGTAATATTCATCAAATTCATAGGAGATTTCACCTCTTTTGTATTCATATTCAAATAAAACCCAATTTCCATTAATAGTTCCTTTATATTTTTTAATTCCAGTTTCTTTATCTAAAATTTTTAGTTTTAAATAATTTTTATTAGAAATCCATTCTCCATTTTTAAAATTTAAGCTTTTTATTGTTGGAGGAATTGAATCATTCTTTATAAAAAAGGTTCCCAACTTTTTAGTTTTTGTTTCAAAATTATTATTTGGATTAAGGTTGGATGTTATAAAAGTCTCTTCCTTATTTTGATTTAGATTTGCTAAGTAATTCCCTTTATTAGAATTAGGAAAAATTACTTTAATATTATTAAAAACAGGAATATTGGGATTAACAATTTTTAAGGAGTCTTTAGATAAATTTATATGGAGATCTACATTTTGTAAAAATGTATTTTTTGGAATGTTTATTTTTTGTTCTCCATTTATAAAATTATAGCTTAAATCATTATTAATTTTTTTATTGTAAATAGTTAAATCTAGTTTTTCTTTTTTTGTATTTGTTATTATTTTTTTTTCACTATTTATTGGAATAATAATAATAATTTTGTTATTCTCTATATCACTAATTTTAATTTTAAACTCTGAATAATTTGGTTTAATGTTAATTAATCCATTATTTTCTTTTTCATATAAACTTAATTTGTTTCCAGAAGTTTTAAATAATTTTATAACTCTTTCACTATTATTAATGTAGTGTTTAAAATCAATAAGAGTATTTATTAGGATGGATTCTTCAAATAGAAAACCATTATAGTTTATTGAATTAACTAGTTCATCATTGTAATATGTAGAAATATTATAAACTCCATTTTTATTATTAGCGGAATCTTGTTTATCATATACATTTATACCAAAACCTGAATTCCCTTTTAAGTTTATTTCCGTTGTTTTAAAAATACTATCATTAATTTTCTTGAAACTTAATTTAATTGGGTCTATAGAATTATAATTATTGATATCCACGTTATTGTATGCATAAACTGATGCTATTTCAGGTCTTCTAGAATCGTCTACATGTATTCCAAACAATATTGGATTTAAGGGTTTTTGATTAGAAGATTTTCTTATTTCATAATGAAGATGCGGTCCGAAAGAACTTCCAGTATTTCCTGAGAATGCAATAATTTGATTTTTATTAATAGTAAAATCATTTTTATTTAAGTACAGATCAATTTCATAAGATTGCCTTTTATATTGTATTTTTTTAATATAATCTTCAATTTCTTTATTAAATTTTTTAAGGTGAGCATAAACGGTAGTAAAACCATTGGGATGATCTACATACAAGGCTTTTCCAAAACCACCATGAGCTATTTTAATTCTACTAATATACCCGTCTGCGGAATTAAATATTTTTAAACCTTCTTTATTTTGAGTTTTAATATCTAACCCTGAATGAAAATGGTTAGATCTTAATTCTCCAAAATTTCCACTTAAAACTAAAGGTATTTCAATAGGTTTTGAAAAATAATCTTTGGGATATTCAATTTGAGAATTTATGACCCATGGAAATGTAAAAATAAATAGAAGAAGTAGTTTTGATCGTAAAAATTTCATTTAAAAAAGAATAATGTGGTAAAAATAATATTTTTAAAAATTAAATGATACTTGTTTATGAGTTTAACTAATATTAAATTTGAGTAAGATAGTATTATTTTTAATGTCAAAATCAATTGATAGTCTTGTTTTATTAGAGTCAAATGTTAAAAAATTAAAATCTTTGGTTATAGAACTAAAAAAAGAAAATTCTATAATTTCTAAAAATTTAAATTTGAAAGAAGAGACTTTGCTTAAACAAGCAAATGATTTAAAGGAATGGAAGGAAAAGTATAAGTCATTAAAAATTGCAAATACTTTCTTAGGTAGTAATGATAAATCATTAACTAAGCTCAAAATTAACAAAATGATTAAAGAATTGGATAAATGTATAATGAATTTGACTTCATAATCAATTTAGATGCAAAAAATTAAATTAACAATTGCTAATAGAATATACCCCTTAAATGTTCCATCTGAACAGGAAGAGGGATTAAGAACAGCATCTAAAAAAATTAGTATTATGATAAAACATTTTGAAGAGAATTATGCTGTTAAGGACAAACAAGATGTTTTGGCTATGTGTGCTTTACAGCTTGCAACCCAATCTGAACAAGAAAATTTGTCTGAAGCAAAAGTTAATGAAGAAGTTAGTAAACGATTGGATGATTTAAATAAATCTGTTCAAGAAGCTATTGACTTTTAACACGTTCATTCAAATAATTAATTTACTGCCTACATCAATTTTTTTGATAAACTCAACGCAAATCTTTTATAAAAGGTGAGTCAATATTGCTAAAGCGTGCCTTTACGGATACTTGATCAGTATGTTAGCCTTAATCTTGTTTTAATAGGGGTTTATACAAAACATCTGATGTAGGCTTTTTTTTTAAAAGAAAAAACATGGGAACAGAAATTTTTACAATAACAAATATAATTATAGCATTAACGGGAGTTTTATCTGGCTTTTTAATTTCTAAAATTTTTGAGAAGTCATCTGCTTCAAGTGCATTATCTAAGGCTAAAAATGAAGCAGAGAGAATAATTAAGTCTTCAGAAATTGAAGGAGAAAATTTGAAAAAAGATAAAATTTTTCAAGCTAAAGAGAGGTTTTTAGAATTAAAATCTGAACACGAAAAACATATTTTAAATCGTGAAAAGGATTTGACAGATATGCAAAAGAAAATAAAAGATAAAGAATCTCAAATTTCTAATGAACTTGAGTTGAATAAGAAAAACAATCAAAGTCTTACAGATAAAGTCAATTCATTTAATCAAAAAATAGAATTATTTGAAAAGAAAAATAATCAAATAGAAAAGACACATAAAGAACAAATTGATAAACTTGAAAAAATTTCTAGTTTATCTGCTTCTGATGCAAAAAAAGAATTGCTAGAGACATTAGTTCAAGAAACTAAAACTGAAGCCTTAGAATTAACTCAAAATATTATTGAGGAAGCAAAATTATCTGCAAGACAGGATGCTAAAAAAATTATAATAAATACGATTCAAAGAGTTGGCACTGAAGAAGCAATTGATAATTGTGTTTCAGTTTTTAATATAGAATCTGATGATTTAAAAGGTAGAATTATTGGAAGAGAAGGAAGAAATATTAGAGCTATTGAAGCAGCTACTGGAGTTGAAATTATTGTTGATGATACACCTGAAGCAATAATTTTATCATGTTTTGATTCAGTTAGAAGAGAGATAGCTAGATTATCACTTCACAAACTAGTAACAGATGGAAGAATTCATCCAGCTAGAATTGAAGAAGTAGTAAAGAAAACTTCTAAAGAAATAGAAAATGAAATTATTGAAGTTGGGAAAAGAACCGTTATAGATCTTGGAATACATGGCTTGAACCCAGTACTTATTAAAGCAATTGGAAGAATGAAATATAGATCTTCATATGGACAGAACTTACTACATCATTCAAGAGAAGTTGCAAAACTATGTGGTATAATGTGTTCTGAACTTGGATTAAATCCAAAGCTTGCAAAAAGAGCGGGTCTTCTTCATGATATAGGAAAAGTCCCAGAAGAAGAAATTGAAACTCCACATGCATTACTTGGAATGCAATGGGCAGAAAAATATGGTGAAAAACCTGATGTATGTAATGCAATTGGAGCACATCATGATGAAATTGAAATGAATAATTTGATTTCACCAATAGTACAGGTATGTGATGCAATTTCTGGAGCTAGACCTGGGGCGAGAAGACAAGTTCTGGATAGCTATATTCAAAGATTAAAAGAAATGGAGGACATAGCTTATGATTTTAAAGGGGTCAATAAAGCTTATGCAATTCAAGCTGGAAGAGAATTAAGAGTTATGGTTGAAAGCGATAAGATTTCTGATGATCAAGCAGCAAAATTATCATTTCAAATTTCTCAAAAAATACAAACTGACATGACCTATCCTGGACAGGTGAAGGTAACGGTGATTAGGGAAACTAGAGCAGTTAATATTGCTACATAGTCTCTGTAAAGTGTTTTTCAGAACAATTTCTTAATTTTTCTGCAGCAGTTTCTGCAGTTATATCTCTTTGAGGTTCTGCAAACATTTCATACCCTACCATGAATTTCTTGACATTTGCAGACCTTAATAATGGGGGGTAAAATGACATATGCATATGCCATTCTTCATTTTTTTTGTTGTCAGTTGGTGCTTGATGAATTCCTGATGAATAAGGAAATGAGGTGTTAAATAGGTTGTCGTATTTTGTTGTCAATTTCTTTAAAATTTTAGCATAATCAACTAATTCATTTCCTGAAAAACTTAAAATAGATTTATGTTGTTTTTTTGGAATTATCATAGTTTCAAAAGGCCAAACTGCCCAATAAGGAATAAGTGCTAAAAATGAACTGTTTTCACAAATAATTCTTTCCCTAAGCTCTAATTCTTGATTAAGATAATCTAACAATAAACTTGTATTATTTTTTTTATAGTATTCTTTTTGATGGAATTGTTTTTTTTCAACTTCTTTTGGAATTCTTTTCTGTGCCCAAATTTGACCATGAGGATGAGCATTAGAGCAACCCATTATTTCTCCTTTATTTTCAAAAATTTGAACATGATTTATAGATTTTAAAGAACCTAAATTTTTGTATTCATCTTGCCATAATTTGATAACTAGTAATATTTCATTAATGCTCATAAGAGGAATAGTTATAGAATGATTTGGAGAATAACAAAGTACTTTACAAATTCCAGATTCAGAATGAGCTTCTAAAAGACCTTCTTTGAAATTATTTTCTCTTGAATCGAGTAATGCTGAAAAATCGTTAGTAAAACTATAGGTGTCACTATAAGTAGGAGTTTTTTCGTTATTTACTCTCAAATTCCCAGGGCATAAATAGCAATCAGGATCATAATTTATACTATTAATTTTTGTTTTAATCTCTTTTTTTCCTTGCCACGGTCTTTTAGTTCTATTAGGAGATACAAGAACCCATTCACCTGTCAAAATATTTTTTCTTCTATGAGATAGCTGATTAAAAGTCATAAATATTTTTTATTGTTATTCCATTATCAATATTAACAGTAAATGCATTTAATTTAATATGAAATTTATCTAAATAAGCCTGTGAAACTAAATCTACAAAATTGTCAACATAATTTTCCTTTATTAAATTTATAGTACAACCGCCAAATCCTCCACCCATCATTCTAGAACCAATTATTTCTTCGTGGTTAGATGTAAATTCAACAAGAAAGTCTAATTCTTTACAACTTACTTCATATAAATTTTTCAGGCCATAATGAGATTTATACATCAATTCCCCAAATTCTTTAAGTTTTGAGTTACTTATTTTATTGGCCGAATCATGAGTCCTTTGATTTTCTTGAATTACAAAAAGAGCCCTATTGTAAATCTTTTCTTTCAATATGCTCTTAAACTCATTTAAAATATTTTCTTCAACTTCAATTAAGGAATTGTATTTATTATATTTTTTATTGATTACACTTAAAGCTTCACTACACTCTTTAACTCTTTCGTTGTAAGCAGAATCTGCTAAATTATGTTCTATATTGGTATTAATTAATAAAAATTTATAATTATTGAAATCAAAATTTATGTATTTAAAATTTCTGTTTTGACAGTTTAATAATATCAATTTATTTTTTTTCCCATTAACAATGGTAAATTGATCCATAATCCCACCCATAAGTCCAATAAAATTATGTTCAACATCACTTACTATATCTATGATTTCATCATTTGTTAATTTTAAATTATTTAGGTAGTTAAGACCGCTTGCTATTCCACAAATAAGGGCAGATGATGAACTTATTCCGGCTCCAATAGGTAAATTACTTTCAATTTTACAATTGAAAGCTTCTATTTTTAACTTTTTAAGAACAATAAGGTTATATAGTACTCCAATAATATAGTTTTGCCATTGGATTTTACTTTTATATATTTTTTTAAGATTTATTTTAAATCCTTTGTCTAAAGTCTTGGATTCGATATTACATTTTTCTCCGGAAACAGAATGGATCTCTATAATTATTTTTTTATCAATAGATGCAGGAAGAACGAAGCCTCCATTATAATCTACATGTTCACCTATTAAATTAATCCTTCCAGATGCTTCAACAATTATCTTATTTCTCATTTATAATTCTTGGAGTTTTTTTTCCCATTCCCAAGCAGATAAAATAGCATCTTCTAAACTAAATTTAGCACGCCAATCTAGAATTTTATTTGCTTTTTTTGTATCTGCATATGCTTCAATTATATCTCCTTTTCTTCTTGCTCCAATTTTGTAATTCAATTTATGGTTTGAAACTTTTTCAAAGGTTTTAATTACTTCCATCACACTGTTACCTTTTCCTGTTCCAATATTAAACACATCATAATTTGATTGTTGTTTAGGATTTAATAATCTTTCTAAAGCTTTTATATGGGCTTTAGCTAAATCAATAACATGAATATAATCTCTAATGCACGTTCCGTCTTGAGTTGGGTAATCATTTCCAAAGACAATCAATTCTTCATGTTTGCCAATGGCTGTTTGGGTAATAAAAGGAATTAAATTTTCTGGGTTTCCTATTGGAAGTTCTCCAATTTCAATTGATGGATGTGCACCAATAGGGTTAAAATATCTCAAGGAAATAGACTTTATTTTTTTATAAGATTTGCAAAAGTCTTCAATAATTTCTTCTCCTATTTGTTTAGTGTTCCCATATGGAGATTCAGCTTTTTTAATAGATTCTTCTTCTTTTATTGGAAGATTTAATGTTTGGCCATAAACTGTACATGAAGAACTGAAAATAAAGCTAATATTAGTATTTAAATTTTTAATTTCTTGTAAAATATTAATTAATGAACCTAAATTATTTTCATAATATTTTAAAGGTTTCCTAACACTTTCACCAACAGCTTTTGAAGCAGCAAAATGAATTACTCCATTTACATCTTTATGCTTATTAAATAATTCTTTTACAGAAATTTTATTTTTTAAATCAATTTTTTCAAAAATTATATCAGATTTAACAATGTTTGTTATTCCTTTTAAAACATCAATTGAAGAATTTGATAAATCATCAACAATAATTACTTCATAACCTTTAGAGAATAATTCAACAACTGTATGACTACCTATAAAACCAAGCCCTCCAGTTACAATTATTTTTGATTTTTTTGACATTCTATATTTAGATAAAATTTTATTAATCTATTCTAATACTAGGTTTTCAATATTTGAAAATTTCTTCCCCCTGATCTTAACAAAGTTTGAAATCATCTCCTTTAACTTTTCTGGTTCTTTTTTAGCTAGATCATTTTTTTGTGAAGGATCCTCTTTTAGATTATATAGTTTAAAATCTTTTGAATTCCCTAATTCAATATTTGTATAATTACTAATTGCTACCCCATTATATGGAGGAATCATTGCCCAATCTCCATTTCTATATGCAGTTCTAGTTGATGCTTCAAGAATAAGTTCATTTCTTCCGTTTCCTTCATTATTTAAAATTAAGTTAGAAAAATCTATACCATCTTTTGATTTATAGTCTGTGCCGACTATA
>JAAZZF010000061.1 GCA_014239275.1 Flavobacteriaceae bacterium
AAATCAAGTATCTCTTTTTTGATTCTTGCAGACTCTAAAATAGACTCTAAACCTTTATTTTTGTAAGCTGAAATAGCCCTGTCTCCATAAAGATTATCTTCCTTATAGATATAGGAGCTAAACCTTCTAGAAAGCAAAAGTTGATCAAATGAAATTCGATTGGCATTACTGGTATCATTAAAAACCAGCTCATTGTGAAGAATCTCTCTAATACTAGGATACCATATCCAGAATAGGTTTGTTTTCTTTTCTTCATCGCCATCTATATTTTTTAGGTCTTCGCCAACAGGCATAAGTCCAAGTAATCTGTACATCAACTCACCTCTTCTTTTATCGAAATACCACATTCCTTTAATTCGGTATCCCGTGATGTCATCAGAACCTACTTCTTTAGGTATAAGCTCACCATCTCCAAAATCAATTTTTGTGGCTACGATATCCTTTACCTCATCAGGGGCTAGAGGATACCTAAAATTATCATTAACATCAGAATATATTTTAGTAATGTTTCCATTTAAAATATTCTCTTTCAATACTCTCCAAAGTGATTTCCTAGTATTTTCATACAAATCGTCATCAATTGGGAACAAAAGAGGGAAATTTAGTCTTTCGCTTAAATCAATTTTTTCATAAACAATTTTTGACCATAAAATGTCTCTGTCATCAATAAACTCATACTCAAGGTAAGAATCTAAATCTGATTGCACTTGATCAATATTCTTAATACCTATCTGTTCGGGAGCAGATGCATTTAATATGTTAGACTGACCAGATAAACAAAAGCCAATCAGCAAAAAAATTGCATTAAATAGATAGGAAATTTTCATTAGTTTACAATAAGGAAAAATGATTCAACTTCATAATTAGGTGTTACCGTATCTCCATCTTTTGAGCTAGCCTTAATATTGGATATTACAACTGCAGTACCTTTTCCAGCACTTTTAACATCTAAAGCAGCTTTAGGATTTCTACTTGCTTTATTTCCATTTACAGTTTTTGCTGGAGAATTTCCAACTTTTATGTCGAAACCTGTAACAATTATAGAATAGTCATATAAAAAATCTTTTGGTTTAGTACCTGTAATTATTCCATTTGTAAGTAAGGTTTTAGAAATAGATCCTCCTGTTTCAATAACTTTACCCATTCCGGAAACAGAACCCTTACCAGGAGGTGGAGGTAAAATTCTAAATGTTCCTCCATCAAAATTCTTTCTCTTTCCATTTAATATACCTGAAACACTAACCTTCATTTCTTTAGCCCTAGCGTTAGTAGGTTGAGCAGCCCATCCATCCTTAGTTTTAGAAAATTTTGCATTCGAACTTGACGGAACGATGGTATTAGCTGCCACTCCAGGAATAGAAATAGAAGTTGGATTTCTTAAACCTCTATAGAAAACCTTCATATTATCTGCAGAAACTACAGCAGAATTTGGCTCTCTAATTATTACTAATTTCTGATTAACAGGAATAGATATTAACTCTTGAGTATCTGCATTTTTCTTTGATAAAGTTCCAGTTAAATCATAAGTGCCGGGAGACCCGATTCTCTTTTTCAAAACAACCTTACCATTTTCAATAAAATATTCATTTTTAGTTAATGGCTTCCCATTTAAAAATAATTCTACCTTATCTGGCTTAAATCCTTCGTCTTTTTTTCCCATTACAATTGCAGCATCAACTACATCAGTAGTATAATAGACTGGCTTAGAAGTTTCAAGTAAAGTCTGGAAAGTACTAAAGTTCAAACCTTTACCTTGAATAGAACTTAAAATCTCATTTAAGACTTTATTTTCTATATACCTAATATCAGATTGCATTTTGGTTAATTTTGCAAGTGAAGCAATTACAGGGAATCCATAAAAATTATAGATTAAAAAGTCCTGAGAAGTTCCCTCACTATTGACAATTTTCTCAGAATAAGAAAATCTATTTTTTAAATCGTTTTTGGAAGAATCAAAATCATATTCAATTTGTACTCCATCCTCATCTTTAGATCCATCAAGTGCAGTTTTTGCTATTTTAGCTTCCTCTTCCATAAACACTATTACATCCAATATTTTATTTATGTTGCTTGGAAAATTTTTAAATTTACTAAGGAATGTTTCTCCAATAGGTTTTAAATCACCATCACTACTTTCAAATAAAATATCATCTAAAACCAGTGATTTGTCCATTTCTTGATATGAAGTTACTGTAATTACTGAATCTGTTCCTTTAACATTAACCTCTTTTAAATATTTATTTACTTCACCTTCATCTCCAACTATTAATGAATCTTTTATAGTTTGTAAGAAATCATAAAAAGAATCTGATTCCTTTTTAATTTCCAGCACATTGCTTGCTGCTATCTCATAATCTGCAGAACCTGAATTAGATTCTATTTGTTGATAGCTAGCTTGAGAAGAAGCTTCTAATTCTACAATTGAAGACTCTAAATCATCGTTTAAAACTCCTAAAGTAGCAAGAACCTCTTTTCCAATATTTAGAGCAAGCATGGCGATAAACACGAGATACATCATGTTTATCATTTTCTGTCTTGTATCTAGTTTTGCAGCCATAATTATTTATTAATTGTTCATAGCACCTATCATTCCTTTGTATTTTGCATTAAGTGAAGCCACTTTGTTTTTCATTTTAGCCAATTCTTCATTTAATCCTTCAGGAACATGCATTTCACTTGTTGAAGAATTCACTTCAACAAGATGACCACTAAGAGACTCATAGAGTTTATTGATTTCATCTAATTTAACAGCACCTGCATGAATATTAGCATTGTAATCACTCATATGTGAGTTCATATCAGCAGGAACATGAAGTGCTCCAATTGATTTACTAGCAGCAGTCAAATCTTCATTAAGCTTGTTGATTTTACTAATTGAAGTAGCAACAGCATTAGCAAGCTCATGAGTTTCAACCTCTAAAGTTTCAATGTCATCTCCACTTTCAAATCCATCTGGATCAATTGTCATGTAACCTTTTAAACCTGAAATAGCAAAAATAATAGCCTCTGTTACAAGACCTATTGTCAACCATGCATTACCAGAAAGTATAAAATCGCCGTGTGTTATTTTTAAAAGGGCTCCTATAATTACAATAGATGCACCCAAACCAAACATTAATTCTAGCCAGTTATCAGGAATAAAAAATCTTTTGTGTTTAATTGCTTTCATATCTTAATTTTTAAAATTTATTTTATTAGTTAGTTAGTTTATTTATTAAATGTTTTACATTTCAAGTTAACAAATCTTTTATAAAAGATCTGCTTATTAATTAAAATACCTTATTAGGATTGTCATTTATTCCAATATCTTCACCAAGATAATCCTGCACAGTTCTAAAACCTACATAAGATCTTTTTTCATCCTTATATTCATAATCTCTAGCACTTACTCTTAAAAAGTATGCTATATCTTTCCACGAGCCACCACGAATAACTTTTCTTAAATTAGTAGAGTCAGCAACATTTGGATTAAGCCCCATATCAAAACCATAAGCTCCTTTATCATAAGAAGAATCCGTCCATTCTGAGACATTACCAGCCATATTATATAGTCCATAATCATTTGGCCAATAAGATTTGGCTTCAACAGTGTAAAGCGCATTATCAGACGCATAATCACCTCTATTTGGTTTAAAGTTTGCTAGAAAGCAACCTTTACTATCAATTGTATAGGGACCACCCCATGGATAAGTTGCCGATTCTAAACCTCCTCTAGCTGCATATTCCCATTCTGCTTCACTAGGAAGTCTGAATGAAGCGACTTGTTGTCCATTCTTTTTTCTAGATTTTTGGTATTGATTCTTATACATAGTTCTCCAATGAGCAAAAGCTTTAGCTTGTTCCCAGGAAATTCCAACTACAGGGTAATCATTATATGCATCATGCCAGAAATAATCATTATGCATTGGTTCATTGTAACTATAATTAAAATCTTTAATCCATGCAGTAGTATCAGGATAAATAGGAATTATCTTTTCTTTAAAAAAGTCTTTCCTAGTATCATTATCTGATTTAATTGCCGCTTCAGCGTCAAAAAAAGTATATGTATATTCTATTTTTTTTGTATCAAATGTCCTCTCTCCATTAAAAGATTCCTCTTTAGGTAGAAAAAATCCTTCGCCTGGAATTAACCCCTCCATTACTTCAGCATAAGCTAGATCAGGATATTCTTCCCTATTCCATAAAATATCATTGTCAAAATTTAAATTATATGTGCTTTTGTCAAATTCACTAATTTCAAGATCTAAATTTGCTTCTTTATAAAGAGTATAGCCTCCTTTTTCCTCATCACTTACATCTTCAACTATTTCATATTTCGGAAAAAATGTGTTGATACTGTTATCTTTATCTAAATCTTCTTGAGTCGGATTAGATCCTAATTCCTCAATTGCTCTTTTAGCCAAAGCATCTCTTACAACAGAATCTCTTACCCAATTAACAAATTGTTTGTACTCTCCATTTGTAATTTCAGTTTCATCCATATAAAATGCCTTAATTGAAACTGTACTTACAGGCGCATTTTGTAATTGCACGTAATCATCATCAGCCATACCCATTAAAAAAGATCCGCTAGGGACCAAAATCATTCCTGAAGGTTGAGAAGGAAAAAACTTTTGAGAAGTATATCCGACTAATTCCCCTCTATCGGATTTAGAACAGGAAATTACTAGTATTAAAATGGTAACTATTACAAATATTTTCTTCACTTAATTTATAATTTTTTCTAAAGTTAGAATCTGTAAAAATAACATAATTTTAGACGCTAAAATAAACTTTTGGTTCAATTATACGAAATTTCTTTTAAAACTTAATAATATTCTTTCTGAAATTATCTGATTACAAGCATCAATATAATCCTTATTGTTACATGGTATTAACGTATTGTTTTTTGAATTATTATCTAATTCAACCCACCATTTTTGACTTAAATCACTATTATAAAACTTTAACTGCTGATCTCCGATAGAAACATAATAAGAATTGCCTTTGAAATCTTTAGAATAAGGATCTTCCTTTATTCTTAAACAAAATCCTTCAATAAAATACCAAATAAGTTGTGATAATAATGCATAAGAAATTTCGTTATTAAAAACATCAAAAATACCAATAGAAGAAACCCTATTACTTATTCCAGCATACCTAGAAATAGTACAAATCTGACTACTTTGAAAACCATTAGGAAAATTATGTATAAAGTTCAACTCAGATGCTTTTATTGATTTAAAATCAATAGAAACAATGTTTGTATTTCTTAAGCATGGTTCAATAATGTCAATTTTTCTATCAACTTTTCCTAGTCTATAGGATTCAAACTGCATTTTATCTAATAAATCTATTTCTTCCTGAGAATTTAAAAAAGTTTGAAAGCCTATATTACTATAATGGTTTAATTCATTTTTTTCATCCAAAATTATTTTTGACATAAACGAAAGATCATTAAACTCATTTTTGATTTGACCAAAATCAAATTTATTGTCTATACAACTTAAATTTATCTCATTTCCTTTTCCACAATAGGATTTATAAATAGGGAATGTCAAATCTTGACTTCCCCCAATAAAAAAAGGGATTACATTGTTTTTAATTAAAGTTTCTGAAATATATTGAACAGCATAATACGTGTCTGAAAGTTTATTTCCATTAATGACATCTCCTAAATCAACTAAATTAACTTTCCAATCCCCACTATAAAGAGAATAAAATTCTTTCCTAAAAGTATTAGATTTAAAATAATTTAAATTAGAATTTGAAGAGCCTCGATATTCATTTAATCCAATTAATGCAATATCTATTTTAGATAAATCAAGATTTTTGTCATTAAAAAACAGGTTTTTACCAACTGATAATAGCGGCAGACTATCTATATAGTTTAAAACACTTTCTTCCAATGGAGCAAGAAAATCATTAAGCATTATTTCTTTTTAGATTTACTTTTTTTACTAGATTTTTTTATGAATAAAGCAATTACATCATCCTTAGAAAGTTTTTCTACATCCGTTCCCTTAGGTAATTCAATTTTAGTTTTTCCTTTTATAACATTGAATCTTCCCCACCTAGCTTTTTCAATTCTAATCCCTTGATCTTCCCAAACTTTTAGAATTTTTTCTGCTTCTTTTTTCTTTTTTTCTTCAATTAATTTTATACAATCTTCTTGAGATAAGTTATTAAAATCGTACGCTTTATTTACATTTATAAATAATCCATTCCATTTTATAAAGGGACCAAACCTTCCTTTTCCTTTACTTATATCATGTTCTTCATAATTTCCAATAGGAGCATCAGCTTTTCTCTTTTCAAGAATTAACTCAATTGCCCGTTCCAAAGTAACTTCTAATGGATTTAAACCTTTAGGTAGAGATACAAAAATATTATTATGCCTAACATAAGGGCCAAATCTTCCTGTATTAGACTCTACTTTTACATTTTCAAAATCACCTAAATAACATGGTAGTTTAAAAAGTTCCAAACTTTCTTCTAATGTAATTTTTCCAATTTTTTGATGAGGAAGAAGACCAGCAAAAATTGGTTTTTCTTCATCTTCAACTGTTCCAATTTGAACCATTGGACCAAACTTTCCTAACCTTACAATTACTTTTCTTCCGCTTTGTGGATCATTTCCTAAAGTTCTTTCACCAGTTTCTCTTGTAGCATTTTCCTTAACATCTTCTACATTCAAATGAAAACTTCCGTAAAAATCTTTCAAAATACTTGTCCATTCTTTGTCTCCATTTGCAATTTTATCAAAATCTTGCTCAACACTTGCAGTAAAATTATAATCTAAAATATTATTAAAATTATTTACTAGAAAATCAGTAACAATAATCCCTACTTCAGTTGGTACAAGCTTCCCTTTATCAGAACCTATTATTTCTTTAGACTTTATTGTTTCAATATTATTACTTATTAAATTTAGCTCGGTATACATTCTTTTTTCACCTTCAAAAGTCCCTTTTGAAACATATTTTCTGTTTTGAATCGTAGTTATCGTAGGAGCATAAGTTGAAGGCCTTCCAATCCCTAATTCTTCCAGTTTCTTAACTAATGCTGCTTCAGTAAATCTAAATGGTGGTTTAGAAAATTTTTGAGTAGCTACCATTTTGATATTTCTTAAGTTTTCTCCAACTGTGAGTTCAGGAAGAATATTACCATTTTCTTCATCTTCACTGTCTTCAACACTCGCAATATAAACTTTTAAAAAACCATCAAATTTCACTACTTCTCCTTTACTGATAAATTCATTTTGATAAGCATTTGATTTAATTTTAAAAATTGTTCTTTCAAGTAATGCATCACTCATTTGTGAAGCTATTGTTCTTAGCCATATTAATTTGTATAATCTAGTTTGATCTGAATCCATTTGGACTTCAAACTTTTCTAAATTAGTTGGTCTTATAGCCTCATGGGCTTCTTGGGCAGCTTTATTTTTATTGCTATACTTTCTTCTTAATGAGTAGTTTTCTCCATACTGTTTAGATATAACTTCCTTAGCAGAATTTAATGCTTCATTAGATAGATTAACACTGTCAGTTCTCATATAAGTTATATTACCTGACTCATATAACTTTTGTGCTGCTAACATTGTTCTACTAACACTAAAACCCAATTTTCTTGAAGCCTCTTGTTGTAAAGTTGATGTAATAAATGGTGCTGAAGGGGATTTTTTAATAGGGCTTTTATCTATTGAAGCAATAGTAAATTTTCCATCGATACTTTTATTCAAAAAATCTCTTGCCTCATCTTCAGAATTAAAATTAGATGATAATTGAGCTGTAAATTCACTATTATTTAAGTTATTGAACCTTCCAACTACTTTAAAAAATGAAGAAGGCACAAAGTCATTTATTTCCTTTTCACGATCTACTAATAACCTTACGGCTACCGACTGAACTCTTCCAGCGGAAAGACCTCCTTTTACTTTTCTCCAAAGAATTGGAGATATTTCAAATCCAACCAACCTATCTATTACTCTTCTAGCTTGTTGAGCATTCACCAAATTATAATCAATTTCCCTAGGATTTTCAATTGCTTTTAGTATAGCATTTTTAGTTATTTCTCTAAAAACAATTCTCTTTGTTTTATTCTTTTCAAGTTTTAAAGTTTCTGAAAGATGCCAAGCAATAGCTTCTCCTTCTCTATCTTCATCACTAGCTAGCCATATAAAATCTGCACTATCTGCTTTCTTTTTTAAATCTTTTACTACATCTTTCTTGTCATTAGATATAATATATTTTGGTTTAAAATTATTTTCAACGTCAACTCCAATTTCCTTTGATGGTAAATCAGAAATATGCCCATAACTAGAAACTACCTTAAAATCATTTCCTAAATATTTTTCAATGGTTTTAGCCTTTGCAGGAGATTCAACGATTACTAAGTTTTTGGACATAAAGTTTGAAATTTAAGATCACAAAAGTATATTATTTTTTTTTATTCAAATTTAATTAGACCTTATTTCAAGATTCTGTTTAGTTTAAAATTATTACTGACATATTGTCATATTTGCTATTAAATATTATATTTGCGCCAGATATATAATGATAGACAATAAATGAGTGTTGATTTTAAAATAGAAAAAAAAGAATTTTATTCTAATTCAGTTAAAGATAATTTGAAAAAATTCTATATCGAAAGCTATGGATGCCAAATGAATTTTGCAGATAGTGAAGTTGTAGCTTCTATTGTTTCTAAAGAGGGCTATACTTCAACTCAAAATTTAAATGATGCTGACTTAATATTACTTAACACTTGTTCAATTAGAGAAAAAGCTGAACAAACTGTTAGAAAAAGGCTAGAGGGATTTAACAAATTGAAAAGAAACAATAAAAATTTAAAAGTTGGTGTTCTAGGTTGTATGGCAGAACGTTTAAAAAATAAGTTTTTAGAAGAGGAAAAAATAGTAGATTTAGTTGTAGGTCCAGATGCGTATAAAGACATTCCTAATTTAATTAAAGAAATTAATGAGGGAAGAAATGCTGTAAATGTAATACTATCTAAAGAAGAAACTTACGGAGATATAAATCCTGTTCGTTTATCAACCAATGGCGTTACAGCTTTTGTTTCTATAACAAGAGGTTGTGATAATATGTGCTCTTTTTGTGTCGTACCTTTTACTAGAGGGAGAGAAAGAAGTCGTGACCCTAAAAGTATTTTAGAAGAAATAAAAATATTAGTTAATAAAAACTATAAAGAAATAACTCTTCTAGGTCAAAATGTAGATAGTTATTTGTGGTATGGAGGTGGTCTAAAAAAAGATTTTAAAAAAATTAGTGCATTGAGACAAAAAACTTCAATTAATTTTTCCAAATTATTAAAATTAGTAGCTGAATCTTTTCCTTTTTTAAGAATTAGGTTTTCTACTTCAAATCCTCAGGACATGAGTTCTGATGTAATAAAAACAATGTCTAAGTATAGGAATATTTGTAACCATATTCACCTTCCTGTTCAATCAGGAAGCAACAAAATTCTAAAAGCAATGAACAGACAGCATACAAGAGAAGAGTATTTAGGCTTAATAAAAGAGATAAAAGAAATAATACCAGATTGCTCAATTTCTCAAGATATTATCTCTGGATTTCCTAATGAAACGGACAAAGATCATAACCTTACTCTTGATTTGATGAATAAAGTAAAATATGACTTTGGGTATATGTTTAAATATTCTGAAAGGCCTGGAACTTTAGCTTCTAAAAAATTTAATGATAATATATCTGAAAAAAAAAAAAAAAATAGGTTACAAGAAATTGTAGATCTACAACAAAAGCATAGTAATTACAGAACAAAAGGCTATGTAGGTAAAATAGTTGAGGTCTTAATTGAAAAAGAATCTAAAAAATCCCGCTTTCAATGGAGCGGAAGGAATCAACAAAACACAGTAGTCGTATTTGATAAAGAAAATTACCAAATAGGTGATTTTGTAAATGTTTTAATTACTGATTGCACTTCAGCTACATTGATTGGAAATGCAGTTAATTATTCTAAAAATTCAACAAATGGAATTATCTACTCAAACAATTAAACAACGCTTTGGAATAATTGGTAATGACCATTTATTAGAAAGAGCAATAGAAAAAGCCGTAAGAGTCTCACCTACGGATATTTCAGTTTTAATAACTGGAGAAAGTGGAGTTGGAAAAGAAAGTTTCCCAAAAATTATTCATCAATTATCTCATAGAAAGCATAATAAATATATTGCAGTTAATTGTGGGGCTATACCAGAAGGCACCATTGATTCTGAATTATTTGGGCATGAAAAAGGGGCCTTTACTGGAGCAGCTAGTTCAAGAAAAGGATACTTTGAAGTAGCTGATGGAGGAACAATTTTTTTAGATGAAGTTGGTGAACTCCCCATAACAACACAAGTTAGGCTTTTAAGAGTTTTAGAAAATGGTGAGTTTATAAAAGTTGGCTCTTCAGAAGTACATAAAACAAATATTAGAATTGTAGCTGCTACTAATTTAGATATGGAATCTGCAATTCATAAAGGAAAATTTAGAGAAGATCTTTTTTATAGACTCAGTACTGTTGAAATTAAAGTTCCACCTTTAAGAAACAGAAAGGATGATATACATTTATTATTCCGAAAGTTTGCATCAGATTTTGCAAAAAAATATAATATGCCTACTGTTAGGTTAGATAATAATGCTCAAAAACTTTTAACTCTATATCCTTGGAATGGAAACGTTAGACAACTTAGAAATGTTGCCGAGCAACTATCAGTTTTGGAAGAAAAAAGAGATATTTCAGTCTCTTTATTAAAGTCATATTTGCCTGATTTTAATTCTACGCTACCAGCAATTATAAATAAACAAAAAGACTCAAGTGATTTTTCAAATGAAAGAGAGATATTATATAAAATACTTTTCGACATGAAAAAAGATTTAAATGATTTGAAAAAAATTACAGAACATTTGAATAATGGCAAAAAAAATATAGATTATCAGCCAGAAGATTTGAGTAATTTAGAAAAATTATATGAAATTAAACCAGATTCTAAGACAAAATCTAGAGAATTAATTGAAATTGATAAAAAAAACAAGAAATTTGAAGAATCTAATTTATTTGAAGATAAATACCATTTTGCTGAAGAAATAAATGAAGAAGAGACATTATCTATTCATGATAAAGAATTAGAATTAATAATTAAGGCATTGGAAAGGAATAAAGGTAAAAGAAAAGCTGCAGCAGAAGAGCTAGGTATTTCTGAAAGAACACTTTATAGAAAAATTAAACAGCATGACATTGAACTATAAAAAAATCAATCTGCTTTATAGTTTAATAACATTAACATTGTTAAGTTGTGGAAGCTATTCTTTTACAGGAGCTTCTATTCCTGAAGGCACAGAAACGTTTCAAGTAAACTTTTTTGAAAATGATGCAGGAAATAATATGGGTTCTATTTTTGAACCTGGTTTAGATAGAGATTTCACTTTAGCTTTACAAAACATACTACAAAATCAAACGAATCTTCAATTAGTTTCTAATGACGGTGATCTAGTTTTTGAAGGAGAAATTACTGAATACAGAGTTAGTCCCATGACTGCTACATCTGATTTAACTGCTGCACAAAACAGATTAAGCATTTCTGTTAATGTTAGGTTTTTTAACATTAAAAAAGAGGATGATGATTTTGAAAAAAGATTTTCATTCTATTTTGACTATCCAGCAGAAACTCAATTATTAAATATAAAATCCGAAGCTCATGATTTAATTTTTGAAAGAATAACTCAAGACATTTTTAATGCTTCATTAGCAAAATGGTAGAAATCAGTAAAAAAAAATTTTCTCAAATAATTTTTGATCCTAATAAAATAAGCTTAGATGAAACCTTATCATTTAAAAGTCTTGTAAAAAAATATCCTTATTTTCAGGCAGCTAGAATAATTGAACTAATAGGCCTAAAAAAACACAATAGTATTAGGTTTAACAAATCATTAAAAGAATGTGCTTTATTTTCAACTGACAGAAGTGTTTTAAGAGATATTATTGAATTTGACAAAATCAATGTTATTGATAAGGATTTTATAGAATCTGACGAAGTTATTCTTTCTTCTGAAAAAACAAAAAATTCTTTTATAGAATGGCTTAAAGTAACAAAACCTATATCTAAAAATTCAAAAAATGATAATGAAACTTTGATACAAAATTTCATAAAATCTAAGCCAGTAATTTCTTTTGAAAAACAAAGTTCAAAAAATAATTTGGCCAATGAATTTAAAGTCAGTAAAAAAGAATATATGACTGAAACATTAGCAAAACTTTATTTTGAACAAAGTAAATTTAAAGAAGCAATTAAAGCTTATGAGATTCTGTGTTTGAAATATCCAGAAAAAATCAGTTTATTTGCAGACCAAATAAAAACGATTAAAAATAATTTAAAAAATAAATCATGAGTAGTTTTTCAATATTCTTATTACTTATAATCTTTGTTTCATTTTTACTGGTTTTAGTAATTATGGTTCAGAACCCGAAAGGCGGAGGTTTGTCTTCAAGTTTTGGGGGTGATTCTCAACAAATAGGAGGTGTTAAAAAAACAACTGATTTTTTAGACAAAAGTACGTGGGTTTTAGCTTCATTATTATTGATTTTAATTTTATTATCAAACCTTACAATTAATAGGGGAACTGAAAATACAGATTCCAAACTCTTGGATCCAAATCAAATAGAAGAATCTATTCCTGAAACTTTGCCTGAGGATATTCCTCTTGAAATACCAGTTAAAGATTAAAAAATTGGATTATGCCATGCTGTCATTTGATGAAAAAATAATAATTATCAATTTGTCAGTTTATGTTATTTGGCATGATTGATGTAAATGTATAGTTAAATTAAAATTTCATAATAATGAGTAAATTAAATATTAAACCGTTGGCAGACCGAGTTTTGGTTCAGCCTCTTGAAGCTGAAACTAAAACAGCTTCTGGAATTATAATTCCAGATTCAGCTAAGGAAAAACCACAAAAAGGAAACGTTGTAGCTGTAGGGCCTGGAACAAAAGAAAACCCAGTAACTGTTAAAGTTGGTGATACAGTTTTATATGGAAAGTATTCAGGTACAGAACTTAAACTTGAAACTAATGATTATTTAATTATGCGAGAAAGCGATATTCTTGCAATTGTATAAACTTATAAAATAAATAAAATGGCAAAAAAAATTCAATTCGATGTAGAAGCTAGGGAAGGTCTAAAAAAAGGTGTAGATGCTTTAGCCAATGCTGTAAAAGTAACTTTAGGACCAAAAGGAAGAAATGTAATTGTAGGAAAATCTTTTGGAGGTCCTCAAGTAACTAAAGATGGAGTTACTGTTGCAAAAGAAATAGAATTAGAAGATCCTCTTGAAAATATGGGAGCTCAAATGGTAAAAGAAGTAGCTTCAAAAACTAATGATTTAGCTGGAGATGGTACTACAACTGCTACTATATTAGCTCAAGCTATTGTTAAAGAAGGACTAAAAAACGTTACTGCTGGTGCTAGTCCAATGGATCTAAAAAGAGGTGTTGATAAGGCTGTAGCTGCTGTTGTAAAAGAATTAAACAAAAAAGCACAGACAGTCGGCAATTCCTCTAAAAAAATACAACAAATAGCATCTATTTCAGCTAATAATGATGAAGCTATAGGTGAATTAATTACAGAAGCATTTGATAAAGTTGGTAAAGAAGGAGTAATAACTGTTGAAGAGGCAAAAGGTACTGACACATATGTTGATGTTGTTGAAGGTATGCAGTTTGACAGGGGATATTTATCTCCATATTTTGTGACCAATTCAGAAAAAATGGAATCTGATTTAGAATCTCCCTATATCTTACTTTATGACAAAAAGATTTCTGCAATGAAAGACCTTTTACCTGTTTTAGAACCAGTTGCACAAACTGGAAAACCACTTTTGGTTATAGCAGAGGATGTAGATGGAGAAGCTCTAGCTACTTTGGTAGTAAATAAATTAAGAGGTTCATTAAAGATTGCAGCAGTAAAAGCACCAGGATTTGGAGATAGAAGAAAAGCAATGCTTGAAGATATTGCTATACTAACTGGAGGAACTGTTATTTCTGAAGATAGAGGTTTTACATTAGAAAACACCACAATAGAAATGTTGGGCTCTGCTGAAAGGGTTACAATCGATAAGGATAACACAACAGTTATAAATGGAGCAGGAGATAAAAAAAATATTACTGCTAGAGTAAATCAGATTAAATCTCAGATTGAAACTACTACATCGGATTATGACAAAGAAAAACTGCAGGAAAGGCTAGCTAAATTAGCAGGTGGAGTTGCTGTATTATATGTTGGAGCAGCTTCTGAAGTAGAAATGAAAGAAAAAAAGGATAGAGTTGATGATGCATTACATGCAACAAGAGCTGCAGTTGAAGAAGGAATAATAGCTGGTGGTGGAGTTGCATTATTAAGAACTCGTGGAGTCCTTGAAAAATTAACAAGTAATAATATTGATGAAGTTACTGGAATTCAAATAATTTCTAGAGCTATAGAATCTCCTCTAAGAACTATAGTTGAAAATGCTGGTGGTGAAGGATCTGTTGTTGTTGCTAAAGTTTTAGAAGGAAAAGGTAATTTTGGATATGATGCTAAATCTGAAACATTTGTTGACTTATTGAAGGAAGGTATTATTGATCCAAAAAAAGTTACAAGAATTGCACTTGAAAATGCTGCTTCCGTAGCAGGCATGATTCTTACTACTGAATGTGCATTAGTTGATATTAAAGAAGATACACCTGCAATGCCTCCAATGGGTGGTGGTGGTGGAATGCCAGGAATGATGTAAATCCAAATTATTAAATTTAACTGCCCTAAGGGGCAGTTTTTTTATGTTTAAAATAGCAACAGAAATTATTGAAAATGAAATTAATAAAACTAATGATTTAAAAAATTGTTTAAATCGTATCTGCAAATTTTTAAATGAAAAAATTGAAGGTTATGATTGGGTTGGATTTTATTTTCATAATGAAAAAAATAAAGAATTAGAATTAGTAGCATTTTCTGGAATACCTACTCTACATACTAAAATTCCATTTGGTAAAGGAATTTGTGGTAAATCCGCACTAACAAATAATCCAATTGTAGTTGATGATGTTTCAAAAGAATACAACTACATCGAATGTAATATTGATGTAAAATCTGAAATTGTTGTTCCTTTATTTGATAATGAAAAAAATATCGGGCAAATTGATGTTGATTCAAACAATTTAAATCAATTCACAAAAATTGATTTAAATTTTTTAAAAAAAATCAATGAAATGATTTCAGAAAAATTTTTAAAATAAAATAAAAATCTTATTTTTTTACCAAAATAACTACTTTTACGTTTCGTTAACCACCTAATAAATATGTTAAAAATAAAATCTGCATTAATATCTGTTTTTGATAAAAATGGGATAGAAACTATTGCTAAGAAACTGAATTCGTTAGGAATTAAAATTTTTTCAACAGGTGGAACTGAATTGTATTTGAAAGAAATTGGTATTCCCGTTATTAAAATTGAAGATATCACTAGCTACCCTTCAATTCTCGGAGGCAGGGTAAAAACTCTTCACCCAAAAGTTTTTGGAGGAATTTTAAGTCGAAGAAATAATGAAAAAGACACTGAAGACATTAATAATTATGAAATTCCAACTATTGATTTGGTTATAGTTGATTTATATCCTTTTGAAAAAACAGTTGAGTCTGGAGAAAGCGAAAATAATATTATAGAAAAAATTGATATTGGAGGTGTTTCATTAATTAGAGCAGCAGCCAAAAATTTTAAAGATGTTATTTGTGTTTCTTCTAAAGATGATTATAACAATTTTATTAATTTATTAGAAAAAAATTCTGGAGAATTTGATGAAATTACTAGAAGAAAATATGCTGCTAGAGCATTTAACATCTCTTCACACTATGACACAGCAATTTTTAATTATTTCAATAATGAAAAAAATACATATAAATCTAGTTTTATAAATGGGAAATCATTAAGGTATGGCGAAAATCCACATCAAAACGGCATTTATTTTGGTGATCTTGATTCTTTATTTGATCAACTAAATGGCAAAGAACTATCTTACAATAATTTTTTAGATATTGATTCAGCCGTTAACTTAATGTCTGAATTTAAAAGTGATCTGCCAACTTTTGCTATTTTAAAACACAACAATGCTTGTGGCATATCAACTAGAAAATCTGTTTTAGCAGCTTATCAAGGTGCTCTTGCTGGAGATCCTATTTCTGCTTTTGGAGGCATCCTAATTTGTAACAAGACTATAGATCATGCTTCATCAGAAGAAATAAATAAACTTTTCTGTGAGGTAGTGATCGCTCCTGGCTATGATAAAGATGCTTTTGAGTTATTAAAAAGCAAGAAAAATAGAATAATTCTTAAATTAAAAAATAATAATTTATCAAAAAAAATTGTTAGAACATGTTTGAATGGAATCTTATTTCAAGATAAAGACAACAAAACAGATTCAATTGAAGATTTTTCTATTCCAACTGTTAAAAAGCCCTCTGATAAAGAAACGGAAGATTTAATTTTTGCATCAAAAATTTGTAAGCATACAAAGTCTAACACCATAGTTCTTGCTAAAAACAAACAATTAATTAGCTCAGGCACTGGTCAAACATCTAGAGTTGATGCACTAAAACAAGCAATTGAAAAATCAAAAAATTTTAATTTTAATCTTGATGGATCTGTAATGGCAAGTGATGCTTTTTTTCCATTTCCAGACTGTGTTGAAATAGCTCATAATCAAGGTATTTCTTCTGTAATTCAACCTGGTGGATCTATTAAAGATAACTTGTCTATTGATTATTGTAATAAAAATAACTTATCAATGGTTTTAACTGGAATACGTCATTTTAAACATTAATTTTATTAACTTGTAATACACTTAAAAATTATGGGATTTTTTGATTTTTTGACTGAATCTATAGCAATTGATCTTGGCACGGCCAATACACTTATTATACATAACGATAAAGTAGTAGTGGACAGTCCTTCAATAGTTGCTATTGACAAACGAACTGATAAAATTATTGCTGTTGGAACTGAAGCCAGTTTAATGCAAGGCAAAACTCACGAAAACATTAAAACAGTTAGACCTTTAAAAGATGGTGTAATAGCTGATTTTAACGCTTCTGAACAAATGATAAGTTTGCTGATTAAAAGCATTCCTGCTTTAAAGAAAAACTTTTTTACCCCATCTCTTAAAATGGTAATATGCATTCCATCAGGTATTACAGAAGTTGAAATGAGAGCTGTTAGAGAGTCTGCTGAAAGAGTAAATGGAAAAGAAGTCTATTTAATTCATGAACCAATGGCTGCAGCAATTGGAATTGGTGTAGATATAATGCAGCCAAAAGGGAATATGATTGTTGATATAGGAGGAGGCACAACTGAAATAGCTGTAATTGCATTATCAGGAATAGTTTGTGATAAATCCATTAAAGTGGCTGGGGATGTTTTTACAGGTGATATAATCTATTACATGAGAACACAGCATAACTTATATATTGGAGAAAGAACTGCTGAGAAAATTAAAGTCAATGTAGGAGCTGCTTCAGATGAATTTGAAAGTCCTCCTGATGATATTTCTGTACAAGGAAGAGACTTACTGACTGGTAAACCTAAAGAGATTATAATAGGTTATCGTGAAATTGCAAAAGCTCTGGATAAGTCAATAATTAGAATTGAAGACTCAGTTATGGAAACACTATCTCAAACACCACCCGAATTGGCTGCAGATATATATAACACAGGAATATATTTAGCAGGTGGAGGATCTATGTTAAGAGGTCTTGATAAAAGACTTTCTAAAAAAACTGATTTACCAGTATTTATAGCTGAAGACCCTCTTAGAGCTGTAGTTAGAGGAACAGGAATAACCCTAAAAAATATTGAAAGATATAAAAGTGTTTTAGTGAAATAGTAAATAATTATGCAACGAATCATTGATAGCATCTTATCTAATAAAGATGTTTTAGTTTTTTTAATTCTGTTGTTATTTTCAATTTATCTTGTAATTGACTCTAATCATTATCACCAATCCAAATTCAACAGCTTTTCCAATAATTTTACATCTATTATTTTTAAAAAATATTCATCCCTTGAAAATTATTTTAATTTAAACCATGAAAATGAAGAGTTAATTAAAGAAAATTTAGATTTAAAAAATCGTCTATATTCTAATAAGGAAATCATTTATGACACTATATTAATTAACACCTCACACATATTTTCTTCTGCAAAAATTATAAGTAATAATTTTTCTTATTCCAAAAATTATTTAATAATTGATAAAGGTTATAAACATGGAATTAATAAAGAAATGGGTGTAATAAGTTCTTATGGAATAATTGGAATAATAGTAGATGTTTCGGAAAATTATTCTAGAGTAATGTCTGTATTAAATATAAATTCTAAAATAAATGCTAAAATTAAAAACTCATTTCACTTCGGAAGCTTAGAATGGAATGGAGAAGATCCTAGCAAATTAAATTTAAATGATGTTCCAAAAATAGCTAAAATTACAATTGGGGATAGCATAGTTTCAGGTGGTATGTCTGCAATTTTTCCAGAAAATTTACCGATCGGTATTGTTTCAAAAATTGATTTAAAAAATTCAGAAAATTATTATGGAATAGAAGTTTTACTTAATAATGACATGACTAGTACAAAGAATGTTTATGTTATTAATAATATTTATAAGGAAGAAATTAACAATCTAAAAAATTTAATAAATGAGTAATCTTTACTTTATAATTGCTTTTAGATTTGTACTTATATTAATTGTTCAAGGTCTAATTTTTAATAAATTTGATTTATTTGGGCTGTATGATCCACATATTTCGATCATATTTGTTTTAATTTTTCCTATCAAAACTAACAGAATATTTTTTTTAATAATTAGTTTCTTTTTTGGATTAATCTTAGACTACTTCAGTAATTCAATTGGTATTAATGCTGCTGCATTTGTAACTATAGCTTTTCTTAAGCCATACATAATGAATTTTGTATTTGGAAATTTTTATGATCCACATGGAATTAAAATACTTAAAGATTACATCCAAGACTCTACTATTTATCAAAAAGTATTATTTGTTTTGATTATTATTTTAATTCACCACTTTATTATGTTCTCACTCGAATCATTTACAATTGATCAAATAAAAGTTGTCATTAAAAAAACTTTTTATACTTCTTTACTTTCATTATTTTTTTGTTCTTCCTTAATTTATCTTTTAGCTCAAAATGAAAGATAAACTATTACCTATATTAATAATTTCATCTTGTATATTATTTATTCTTAGATTATTTTGGATTCAGATAATTGATATAGATAATGTCCAATTATCTAATAAAAACTCTGTTGAAAGAATTTATCAGTATCCTGAAAGGGGTTATATCTATGATAGAAACAATAATCTTTTGGTTGGAAATGAGTCTTTTTATGATTTAATGATTATTCCAAAAGATGTAAAAGAAATAGATACAATTGAGTTTTGTAGAATTTTCAAGATTAATAAATTAGAATTGATTGAAAAAATTATAAGAGCTACAAAATATTCCATAATAAAACCCTCTGTTTTTTTATCTCAAATTTCTAAAAAAGATTTTGCTTTAATTCAAGAAAAACTTTGGAAATATGACGGATTTTATATTATTAGAAAATCCAATAGGAAGTATTTAACAAAATCCGCTTCGAATATTTTAGGTTACATAAGCGAGGTAAATGATTATGAAATTAAAGATAATAGTTATTATGAATCAGGGGAGCTTATTGGAAGACAAGGTCTAGAAAAATCATATGAAATAGAACTAAGAGGAATAAAAGGGGTGAAATATTTTCAAAAAGATAAATTTAATAGAATAACCAATTCATATAAAGATGGTCTATTAGACACACTTATTATTCCTGCAAATGATCTTAGATTAGGTATAGACATAACTCTCCAACGATATGGAGACTCACTTATGAAAAACAAATTTGGAAGTATAATTGCAATTGAACCTTCCAGTGGAGAAATATTGTCTCTAGTTAATTCTCCTTCATTTAATCCAAATTTATTAATAGGCAGAAATAGATCAATAAACTATGTAAAGTTAAAAAATGATAGTATAGGCAAACCATTATTTGATAGAGGATTACAAGGACAATATCCTCCAGGCTCTCCATTTAAGTTAGTAAATGGTTTAATTGCTTTACAAGAAAACATTATTAACAACAAAACTACTATTAGATGTAATGAAGGACATTTTTATTCAAAAAATAGATTTATGAGATGTCATTGTAAAATTGGCACAATTAATAATTTAAATAAAGCCATTTACAATTCTTGTAATACATTTTTTGCTAATATCTATAAAAAAACTTTAGATAAATTTCCAAATTCAAAGTTAGGAATAGATAATTGGAAAAAACATATAGAAAGTTTTGGTTTTGGTAACTATCTAGGTTATGATCATCCTATAGGAAGGCCAGGTTTAATTCCTGGTTCAAATTATTATGACAAAATGTATCCTAATGGCAGATGGAAAGCAGCTACAACTATTTCTAATGGAATAGGACAAGGAGAAATTTTAACAACGCCTATTCAATTAGCTAACCTCACAGCAATTATTGCTAATAGAGGCTGGTACAAAACCCCACATTTAGTAAAAAATATTTCAAAAAAATCTCCTAAAGAAAAATATACCGAAAAAAAATTTACTACAATTGATTCTATTCATTTTGAAAAAATAATTGAAGGCATGTTTAATGTTATTCAAAAAGGAACTGCACAAAACGCAAAAATAAAGGGAATTGAAGTAGCTGGGAAAACAGGAACCGCTGAAAATTTTATTAAAATTAATGGCAATAGACTCCAACTTACAGACCACTCAATTTTTATAGGTTTTGCTCCAAAAGATAATCCTAAAATAGCAATTGCTGTTTTTATTGAAAATGGTTACTGGGGAACAAGGTGGGCTGCTCCAATTGCTAGTTTAATGATGGAGAGTTATTTAAATAAAAAAGTTAACAGAAAATATTTAGAAAGATACATAGTTAATGGAAATTTAATGGAAGAGTATAAAAAACCATATTTAAAATCTAATTTTAAAATAAATGAATGAGATTAATTTAAAAAAGATTGATTTAACTACAGTTTTCACAGTCATTTTATTGATTATTATGGGTGCAGTTAATATTTATTCTACAACACATGCTGACAACCTTGAATCTCCACTATCGCTGAATAATCCTTTTGGAAAACAAATTGTATTTATTTTAATTTCTATTTTTCTTTTTTTAAGTATTCAGCTTGTTCCTTATAAATTTTTTCAAAAATTTGCAAGTATAGTATATATAATATCTATTTTATCATTGTTAGGATTGTTTGTGTTTGGAAAAAATATTAATGGTTCAACTGCATGGTATCAAATATTCGGATTTGGATTACAACCTAGCGAATTTGCGAAACCAATAACAGCTCTTGCTCTAGCTAAATATTTAAGTGATATTAATGCTAATATTAAAACAATAAAAACCCAATTTTACTCTTTTTTAATAATATTTGTTCCTGTTTTATTAATTATAATACAGCCTGATCCTGGAAGTACTTTAATTTTTTTAAGTTTCTTTTTAGTTTTTTATAAAATTGGTCTTCCATCTATTTATATGAATTTCTTTATCGGTTTCATTCTATTATTTTTTCTAACTATTCTTCTTTCTAAACAGACAATCATTTTACTAATTTTAACCATTTCTATTTTGACAATTTTATATTTGAAAAAAAAGCAAAAATCTATTAGAAAAGTTCTTATATATTCTCTTATTTTTTCCGCTTTTGTTTTTTCTGTAGACTTTATTTTCAACAATATTTTTGAACAACATCATAGAGATAGATTCAATATAGTGATGAATATACAAGAGGATAATAGAGGAATAGGGTATAATACCAATCAATCTAAAATTGCATTTGCTTCTGGCGGTATTATTGGTGAAGGTTTTTTAAAAGGGTTACAAACTAGAGGTAATTTTGTTCCTTTTCAACATACAGATTATATTTTTTCAGCAATTGGAGAAGAGTGGGGATTTATTGGTGCATCTATAGTAATTTGCTTATTTGCATTTTTAATGTTAAGGATATCTAAACGAGCTGAACTACAAAGAAATTTGTTTAGTAAAATTTTCTCATACTCAACTGCCACAATAATTTTCAGTCATTTCTTTATTAATATTGGAATGGTTTTAGGTTTAGTTCCAACAATAGGAATTCCATTGCCTTTTTTTAGTTATGGAGGATCTAGTCTTTTAGGGTTTGTTTTACTGATCGCTATCTATATAAGATTAGATTCAGAAAGAACTAGCAAATGGTAAGTTATTTGTTGGTGTTAAATAAATCAGAAAGGTTATTGCCTAAAAACATAAAACTAGTAACCAATAACATAATTGAAATTCCTGGAATAAAAGCCAAATAAGCTTTTCCTAAAATAATAAACTGATAATTATCTTTTATCATTGAACCCCAACTAGGAATAGGAGGTTGTGTTCCTATGCCTAGAAAACTAAGACCACTTTCAATAAGAATTGCTGCTGCAAAATTTGCAGCACATATTATTAAGATTGGGCCTAAAATATTGGGCAATAAATGTTTAATAAAAATTCTAATATCAGAATAACCTAAAACTTTTGTAGCTACTATATAATCTTTATTTTTTTCTGAAATTACCTGTCCCCTTACTACTCTAGCAACTTCAACCCACATAGTTAAACCTACTGCAAGATAAACTTGCCAAAATCCTTTTCCTAGTGCTATAGAAATTGCAATTACAAGTAATAATGTTGGAATGGACCAAAATATATTAATAATTGTCATTACAATTTTATCTACTAATCCACCATAATATCCTCCTAACATTCCAATAGACAGTCCAATTATTAAAGAAATTAAAACTGCAATAAAACCAATTGAAAGAGATACCCTTGTTCCCAATATAATTCTTCCATATACATCTCTTCCAAAGCTATCTGTTCCAAATATAAATTTTCTTTGACTAATATATTTTTTTTCTATTTCTTGTTTAGAAAGATTTAAAGGAAATAAATCATATTTGACAATTAATTTTTCTTGATTATAATTTTCAAACTCTATCCCTTCGTCTAAAAAATTATAATTATTTATTATAATCTCTTTGTTTGGAAATTTTTTTCCAAAAAACTTAATATTTAGGTAAGATTCATTAAAATTGGAGGAATTAGGTATTTCTAAAATATAGGCTTTAAATCCAGGCGACATCGAATGAATCGACAAATGCATTTGATTTGAATATTGAGAATCATCTGGAATAATGAAATAAGAGAAAATTGAAATCAGCAAACAAAAAAAAATAAAAGTTAATGAAAGTAAAATCCCAAAATGTTTCTTAATAAACTTTCTCTTTTTAAATAGCATTAAACTTTATTTGCAATAATATATTTTTTGTTAATTAATTTTGATTTTAAATTATCTAATACTTTTAAACCTTCATTTAGCTGAAAGTCAGATTGCAAGCCTTTTTTCCAACGTTTTCTTCTTTCCAAAATTTCTTTAGAATTTTCAATGGATTCTTCTTCATTTGCAATAAACTCAAATTGTAGATCATTTTTATAATTCTTTAAATCATCAAACTTTGACAAATACTTTTTATCATCAGCTTGAGTTTTCTTAAAATTAGAATAGTTTAATGAAAATGACTTAGAATTCTGCTTTGAAGCTATCCATTTAGCATTTTCTTTGATTAATGAAACAAATGGACTATTATTAATTCTATCGTTCCCTGATTTTATTGCTTCATGTAAATTAAAATAACCATCCCATTTCTTGTAGTTTGCAGAATCAATTTGATCCCATTCTAAGGGGTTTTCTTCATCATTTTCACCAATCGGAATAAATGAAAGTCTATTTGGAATTGTAATATCACTTTTAACACCTTCCACCTGAACAGAGCCACCATTAATCCTATAGAATTTATCAGTTGTTATTTTTAATGCTCCTAAATCAAAATTACTATTTGATAAAAATCTATTCAAATCAATTACATTTTGAACAGTTCCTTTCCCGAAGCTTTGAGTGCTACCAACGATTACCGCTCTATTATAATCTTGCAATGCTGCTGCTAATATTTCTGATGCTGATGCAGACATCTGATTTACTAAAATTACCAATGGACCTTCCCAAAAAATTGAAGGATCTTTATCAAATACGATCTGTTTTCTATCACCAAATGATTTTACCTGAACAACTGGTCCTTCCTTAATAAAAAGACCTGTCATATCAACAACTGTTTGTAAAGATCCTCCTCCATTATTTCTTAAATCCAGAACTAAGCCTTTAATACCTTCTTTTTTTAATTTGATAATTTCTTTTTTCACATCAGAAGCACAATTTCTTGTCTTATAATTATCAAAATCAACATAAAACTTTGGTAAACTAATTAATCCATATTTATTATCATCTTTTTTAATTATAGTAGATTTAGCATAAGTTTCTTCTAGTCGAATTAAATCCCTTATTACAGGAACAACTTTTATTTCACCATCTATTTTCTTTCTTATAGTCAACCTAACTTCGGTATCTTTTGGGCCTTTAATTAATTTAATGGCATCTTCTAACCTCATTCCTATTACATCAACAGGCTCTTCATTTGCCTGGCCAACCTTAATTATTTCATCCCCAATCTCAATTTTTTTATCTTTCCATAGTGGACCTCCCAAAATAATATCTACAATTTTTATTCCGCCTTCTTGTTTAGATAATCTTGCACCTATACCATTGAATTTTCCTGATATATTCATGTCAAAACGTTCTTTATCTTCAGGTTTGAAATAAAATGTATGTGGATCTAATTGAATAACAAATGAGTTTAAATAATTAGAAAACCAATCTTTTCTTTGTAAATCATTCATTAAGTCAAAAATATTATTAATATTTTTAGATACTAAATCAATAGATTCTTTAATAATTTCTTCATTTAATTTTACTTTATAATCTTTATCCTTCTCAATATTTAATTTTTGTTCAGAAATTTTAATATCGTATATGTCTAAAGCTGAATACTTTAATTGTTTTCTCCATCTTTCTCTTCTTTCATTATTATTTTTTGAAAAAGAAATATTTTCAAAATCTAAATTAATTTCTTCATTAATTGAAAAATCAAATGGGGAAGACAATAAAGAGGGGTAAAATTCCTCTACTTCCTTAATTCTTTGAATTAATCTTTGATAGGATAAATTAAAAAAAGACAATTCTTCATCAATTAATTGATTATCTAGTAAAAATTTATATTTCTTAAACTCTCTATAATCTGAAGCTAAAAAATATTTTTTCTGAGAATCTAATAAATCTATATATGTATCAAACATATTTTCAGAAAATTCATCATTAATTTCTATTGAATTATAATGATATTTTTCTAAAACATGCTTAATAATTTCAATTAATAATTTGTCTTTATTAGGGTCATCAAATGTTGGACTAGTTAATTTCCAACTAGCAAAAACCAGTGAAAAAGTTATAAAAACTAAAATTAATTTACGTTTCATAAAAAATATTCAAGCTACTTAAAAGTAAATTTAGGAAATTAGGTCAAAAATCATGCAATTTTATCAATATTAAAATTATTTCATGCATTTGAATTACATATATAAAAGAAATATATTCTTTTCAGTATTTTTACTCAAATTTTATGAATGTCTAAAAAACCTTTAATATTAGTAACTAATGATGATGGGATATCAGCTCCTGGAATAAGATCATTAATTTCAGTAATGAATAAATTAGGAGATGTTGTTGTAGTGGCACCAGATACTCCGCAATCTGGAATGGGTCATGCAATTACTGTAAATTCAACATTAGAATGCAACTCAATTAAAGTTGATAGTGGTCCACAAAAAGAATATTCATGTTCTGGAACTCCTGCAGACTGCATAAAACTTGGGATAAATGAAATCCTAAATAGAAAACCTGATATATGTGTTTCTGGAATTAACCATGGATCTAATTCTTCAATAAACGTCATTTATTCTGGGACAATGAGTGCTGCATTAGAAGCTAGCATTGAAGGAATTCCTGCAATTGGGTTTTCCCTATTAGATTATAGATGGGAAGCTAATTTTGATTCATTAAGAAACTATATAGAAAAAATTACCCGAACAGCTCTAAAAGAAGGTATACCCAAAGGGAATGCATTGAATGTAAACTTTCCTAAACTAAAAGAAAAAGAAATAAAAGGAATAAAAATTTGTAGACAAGCTAAAGCTTACTGGATCGAAAAATTTGACAAAAGAACAAACCCTCAAGGAAAAGAATATTATTGGTTAACTGGAGAGTTTATAAATGAAGATAATGGAATTAATACTGACGAATGGGCTTTGAATAACGGATATATTTCTATAGTTCCTGTAAAATTTGACATGACTGACCATCATAATATTAAAAGATTGAGTGATTGGAAATTATAAAATAAATCAATGAGATATTATATAATAGCAGGTGAAGCTTCTGGTGATTTACACGGGTCTAATTTGATAAAGGAAATTTATAAATTAGACTCTAATGCTAAAATCAAAGCCTGGGGAGGAGATAAAATGCAAAGTGCTGGTGCAAAAATTGTAAAACATTACAAAAAATTATCTTTTATGGGATTCTATGAAGTATTCAAAAATTTAAATACTATTCTAAAAAATATTAAATTCTGTAAAAAAGATATACTAAACTTTAACCCAGATAAAATTATATTTATTGATTATCCAGGTTTTAATATGAGGATTGCTAAATGGGCAAAAAAAAACAAATTCAATACAAATTATTATATAGCTCCACAAATATGGGCTTGGAATGAAAAAAGAATAAATAATATTAGAGATAACATTGATAATTTGTATGTAATCCTTCCATTTGAAAAAAAATATTTTGAACGAAAACACAATTTTCCTGTTAAATTTTTAGGGCACCCTCTTTTAGATAGTATTGAAGAATTTAAAAAACATGAGGCAAAAGACTTCTTTGAAAAACATAAATTAAATAATCAAAAAAAAATTATATCAATTTTACCAGGAAGCAGAAAACAGGAAATTAAAAAAATTTTAAGAGTAATGCTGGAAGTAATTGAGAATTTTCCTAAATACCAATTTGTAATAGCTGGGGCTCCTAGCATAAATTTGGAATTTTATCAAGATATAATTAAAAACAAAAATGTTTCTGTCATAAAAAATGAAACCTATGCATTACTTTCTAATTCTAGAGCAGCATTAGTAACAAGTGGAACCGCTACATTAGAAGCATCTGTTTTTAAAATTCCTCAAGTAGTTTGCTACAAAACCAGTTTTATAAGTTATTTTTTGGCTAAAATATTTGTAAAAATTAAATTCATATCATTAGTTAACTTAATAATGGATGAAGAAATAATTAAAGAGCTCATACAAAGCAAATGTTCAAAACAAAATATAATTAAAGAATTAAAAAAAGTTTTAGATTTAAAAAAAAGAAATAATTTAATGTCAAAGTATGATGAATTAATTTCATTATTAGGATCATCTGGCTCAAGTAGAAGAGTTGCTAAAGACATTGTTTTAAAATAATATATTTTGAAGATAGACGGATTAGATAAACAAATTTTAATAGAGTTAACATCCAATTCAAGAACCCCTATTTTAGAAATTTCTAGAAAAATTGGTATTTCTGGTGCTGCAATTCACCAAAGAATTAGAAAATTAAACGATTCTGGATTAATTGCTGGTCATCAGTTAAAAATTAATCCTAAGGTTTTAGGTTATTCCACATTAGCTTTTATTGGGGTATATTTTGATAAAGCTGAAAGAAATTCTGAAGCTATTAAAAAAATGAAAAAAATTCCTGAAATACTTGAATGTCATTATACAACAGGAAATTGGAGTGTGCTCGTTAAAGTTATATGTAAAAATAATGAACACCTAATGACCCTTTTAAATAAAGAAATACAATCAATTGATGGAGTTTCAAGAACTGAAACATTCATTTCTCTTGAACAACAAATTGATAGACAAATTTCAATTAATTAGAGTTTCTGTTTATTAAAATATAATATATAATTATTGCAGATAATAAAACGGTGATTCCATTTCCAAGAATCATAGAAAAACTCATTTTACATATTCCATATATTAACCATAAAGAAACTCCTGTAATAAAAATTAAATAGGTAGTTAGCGATAACCCTTCAGAAGATCTGGTTTTAATTACTTTAAAAACTTGAGGAATAAAAGCTATGGTTGTTAAGATAGCTGCTAACAAACCTATAAGCTCAATTTTATCAATCATTTAACAAACAATATTTATTATTTTATTTGGAACAATAATTACTTTCTTAATTTCTTTATGATTCAAATATCTTTCGGTTTTTTCATCTTTCAAAACTTCCTTTTTAATTTCTTCAACAGATAAAGAAGTCTCTAAATTAATTTTAAATCTTAATTTCCCATTAAAAGACACCGGATATTCAACCGTATTCTCCTTAAGAAAATCAGGGTTATAGACTGGATAATTTACATTTGAAATAGATTTAGTATTACCTAATTTGTTCCATATTTCTTCACAAATATGAGGAGCAAAAGGAGATAATAAAACGCAAAGATCTTTTAGGATTAATCTATTATTACATTTCAAAGAATTTAATTCATTGACACAAATCATAAATGCACTAACTGATGTGTTAAATGAAAAATTTTCTATATCCTCACTAACCTTTTTAATTGTTTTATGGAGTATTTTAAAAGCCTTATCAGTTGGTTCATCATCACTAACAATGAATTCTTCATTAATATGAAATAAATTCCAAAACTTATTCAAAAATGAAAATGTTCCAGTAATACCAGCGGTATTCCATGGTTTTGCCTGATCAATTGGTCCAAGAAACATTTCATATAATCTTAAAGTATCTGCTCCATATTTATCACATATCTCATCAGGGTTTACAATATTATATTTAGATTTTGACATTTTTTCAACCTCTCTTTTAACATAAAACTTTTTATTTTCAAGTTTAAAATCTGCTTTTAAAAATTGAGGTTGCCATTTTTTTAATTCTTTAATATTTAATTCATTATTTACATCAACAAATTTAACATCAACATGAACAGCTTGAACATATTTTCCATCAATAAGGCCATTTGATAAATAAATATTTGAACCATTTAATCTATGTATATATGCACTATTTCCAAGAATCATACCTTGATTTATTAGTTTTTTTGCATAATCAGGCACTGGAACCAAGTCATGATCATATAAGAAATATTGCCAAAATCTAGAATACAATAAATGTCCTGTTGCATGTTCACTTCCCCCAACATATAGGTCTACTTCTTTCCAATATTCTAAGGACTCTTTTGATGCAAAAAACTCATCATTTTTTGGATCCATATATCTATTAAAATACCATGAACTTCCAGCCCAACCAGGCATTGTATTGAGTTCCATTGGGAAAACATTTTCATTGTCAATTAACTCATTTTCAGCTATAATATTATTTATACTATCCCATGCCCAATTTTTTGAATTTCCCAAAGGAGGCTTTCCATCCTCTGTTGGAAGATATTTATCAATATCAGGTAAAATTATTGGCAAATATTTTTCATCTATCATTACAGGCAAATCATCTTTATAATAAACTGGAAAGGGTTCTCCCCAATATCTCTGCCTACTAAATACTGCATCTCTTAATTTATAATTTATTTTGTGTATTCCTTTACCTACTTTTTTTAGACCCTCAATTGCTTTTAAAAATCCGTTTTTAAAATCTAGTCCGTCTAAAAAATCCGAGTTCATCAACTTAAAACCTTCCTTAGCTTGAAAAGCTTCTTTAGAGATATCAATGTCTTTAAAAATATTAGTAATTGGTAACTTAAAAAATTTCGCAAAATTATAATCTCTTTGATCACCACATGGGACTGCCATAACAGCACCTGTTCCATAACTAGCTAAAACATAATCTGAAATCCAAATGGGAAGTTCTTTATTAGTTAAAGGGTGAAAAGCATAGGCCCCTGTAAAAACTCCGCTAATTGTTTTTACATCTGCAATCCTATCTCTTTCTGTTTTTTTTGATGATTGTATTATATATTTATTAACTAAATCTTTATTTTCTTTTGTTGTTATATGTTTAACAAAAGGATGTTCTGGTGCTAAAGTAATAAAGGTAACTCCATAAATTGTATCTGTTCTAGTTGTAAAAGCTTCTATTTGTTCATTAAAATCCTTAACATCAAATTTTACCAACGATCCTTCAGATTTCCCAATCCAATTTCTTTGCATTTCTTTTAATGGCTCTGGCCAATCTATATTATTAAGCCCATTTAATAATCTTTCTGAGAATGGAGATATTCTAATACTCCATTGTGTCATTTTTTTTCTAATAACTTCATGCCCTCCTCTTTCTGATACTCCATCAATAATTTCGTCATTTGCAAGAACAGTACCTAATTTTGGACACCAATTAACATCTATTTCTGAAAGAAATGCTAATCTATAACATAGTAGAATCCTTGCCTTTTTTAATTCAGAAAAATTATTCCATTGATCTACAGAAAATTTTTCAGTAGATTCACTTTCATAAGCATTAATATTTTTATTTCCTTTTTTTTCAAAAGTTTTAATCAATTCTTTAATGCAAACAGACTTATCTTTTTCAATATCATACCAAGAATTAAATAGTTTTATAAACATCCATTGTGTCCACTTATAATATTCTTTATTAGAGGTTCTTATTTCCCTAGACCAATCAAAAGAGAAACCTAATCTATCCAATTGTTCTCTATATCTATCAATATTTTCATTTGTAGTTTTTGAGGGGTGTCTTCCAGTTTGAATAGCATATTGTTCAGCAGGTAAACCAAATGAATCGTAACCTTGAGGATGCAAAACATTAAAACCTTTTTGTCTTTTAAATCTAGAATATATGTCACTAGCAATATAACCTAATGGATGTCCAACATGAAGGCCAGCTCCAGATGGATATGGAAACATATCCATCACATAGTATTTTGGCAATTTACTATTATTTTCCGCTTTAAAAATTTGATTTGTAGACCAATATTTTTGCCACTTTGATTCAATTTTCTTAAAATCGTAGGCCATAAACTAAATTAAAGAAACAAAAATACGTTTATTGTCTGAATAGGAAAAGTTTAAATACTCTAACGTAACAATTAAAAAGGTTTCTTATTTTTACATTTATCAAAATATATTTCATTGTCAAAAAACAAAAATAGAAGACTACTTTCATCCTATTTCTTTGTTACGATTAGTATATCCTTGGTTCTATATATAATGGGAGCCTTTTTTTTTTTTTTTTTTAATGCAAAGAAAATTTCAAATGATTTTAAAGAAAAAATTCCTGTTACTATATATTTAAAAGATATTGCTAAACAAATAGAAATAGTTCAACTTCAAAAAAAAATAAATTTAAAAGATTATACCAAATCAATTAATTATATTTCTAAAGATAAAGGAGCTGAAATACTAATTGAAGAAATTGAAGAAAATTTCTTAGAATTCTTAGGAACAAATCCCATTTTAAATTCTATTGATATTTATTTAAAATCGGATTTCGTTAAGTCAGATGTTTTAGATAAAATTTCAAAAGAATTTAGCGAAATAAACTATGTAGATGAAGTCAGATATGATGCTCCATTGGTTTCATTGATTAATGAAAATCTAAAAAAGATTAAATTTTGGGTTCTAGTTTTTGCTTCATTTTTTCTATTGATTTCTATCTTAATTATTAATAGTTCCATCAGATTATCAATATACTCAAACAGAATGATCATTAAGACAATGCAATTGGTTGGAGCAACTAGAAGATTCATTAGAAAACCTTTTATTAATACTCACATTAAATTGGGTATAGTCAGTTCTATAATAGCCATATCACTATTGAGCATTTCAATATATTATTTAGAAAGTTCTATTGTTGGATTAAATCTTATGGCTGATATTAAGTTAATATTTACATTATTTTCATGTATTTCTGGTTTTAGTATAATTATTACATCAATATGTACTTATTTTGCAACTCAAAGATTTCTTAAATTAAAAATTGAACAACTTTACTAATGAAAAAAAACAAAGAACCATCCAAAGATTTTGTTTTTAAAAAGAAAAACTACATAGTAATGTTAGTTGGAATTTTATTTATTGCCATTGGATTTATTCTAATGTCTGGGGGAGGAAGTGAAGATCCAAATGTTTTCAATGAAGAGATTTATAATTTTAGAAGAATTAGATTAGCTCCAACATTGGTTTTGATTGGTTTTGGGATACAGGTATATGCTATTTTACTTAATCCAAGAAAAAAATAAATGGATTATTTAGAATCCATTCTTCTTGGAATTGTTCAGGGTTTAACAGAATTTTTGCCTATTTCTTCCTCTGGACATTTAGAAATTTCAAAAGTAATTTTAGGAAATAACCTTTCAAATAAAGAAAGTTTACTATTTACCATCGTTCTACATTCTGCTACTGCTTTTAGTACCATTTTTTACTTCAAAAAAGATCTTTTAGATATTTTTTCTGGTTTATTAAATAAGAACTATAATAAGTCACACCATTTCTCTGTTTTAATAATCATTTCAATGATTCCTGCAGTCTTGGTTGGACTAATTTTTGAAGATAAAATAAATTCTTTATTTGATGGGAATTTAATATTAGTAGGATGCATGCTTTATATTACCGCAATTTTATTATTTACATCTGATTTTTTGAAATTGAAAAAAAAAGAAATTAATTTCAAAAACAGTTTCTTAATCGGTTTAGTTCAAGCAATTGCAATCTTGCCGGGTATATCAAGAAGTGGAGCAACAATAGCTTCTGCTATTATTATTGGTATAGATAGAGAAAAAGCTGCTAGATTTTCGTTTATAATGGTGATACCTATAATTTTTGGAAGCATGATTAAATCATTATTAGATCATGGTTTAAATTTTGAAAATTTTGATATAATATCTCTATTATTAGGCTTCATTTCAGCATTTATTACAGGGCTTTTTGCATGTAAATGGATGATTCTTCTAGTTAAAAAAAGTAAATTATATTTCTTTTCAATTTATTGTTTAATTGTAGGGTCAATAATTATTTTTTATTCTCTATATAATGGACTTTAGCAGACAATCTTTTATTAATGGAAAATTACTTTTAATAAATAAGCCAATTAATTGGACATCTTTTCAAGTAGTAAATAAAATCAGATGGCTTATAAAATCTAATTATGAAATAAAAAAAATTAAGGTTGGACATGCGGGCACACTGGATCCGCTTGCTCAAGGTCTATTAATTGTATGTACTGGAAAATTAACAAAAAAAATAGCTGAATATCAAGATAAAAAAAAATCTTATTTCGGAACTTTTTTTATAGGAGCCAATACGCCATCTTTTGATCTAGAAACTGAAATTGATTCAACTTATTCAATAAAAAATATTGATAAAAAAAAATTGATTCTAGCATCAAAAAAATTTTTAGGAAAATCTAAGCAATCTCCACCCATTTTTTCAGCAATTAAATTAAAAGGCAAAAAACTTTATGATTATGCTAGAAAAGGAGAGAATGTGAAATTAGAAAAAAGAGAAATAAACATTTACAAATTTGAACTTACAAATATTAATCTTCCATTAGTTGATTTTGAAATTGAATGTAGTAAAGGAACTTATATAAGGTCTATTGCAAATGATTTTGGGAAAGAGTTAAAATCAGGAGCTTATCTTCAAAATTTAGTTAGAACTTCTATAGGAGATTATAAACTAAAAGATGCATTAAGTATAACTGATTTTGAAAAAATGATAATAAATTAAACTAGATGTTTAATAAATTCTGCTCTGGGAATCTCTTCGGCTCCAAGACTTTTTAGATGAGCACTGGGTACTTGACAATCAATTAAATCATATCCATTTTTAGATAATTCTTTAACCAAATAAATAAAAGCTATTTTACTTGCATTATTTTTTTTGGTAAACATACTCTCTCCACAAAATATATTTCCCAAGTCTATCCCATAAAGGCCTCCTACTAATTCCATATTTTCCCATACTTCAACTGAATAGGCGTGTCCTTTTTCATATAGTTTTTTATAAGCTTCCATTAGACCCTTTGTTATCCAGGTTCCATTCTGTCCAAATCTTTTGACTTTAGCACAAGCATTAACTACTTCCATAAAAGATTTATTAAATGTGATTTCAAATGGATTATCTATTAAAATTTTCTTAGTTGATTTAGAAATTTTTAATTTTTTGGGAAACAATACCATTCTAGGATCTGGGCTCCACCAAAGCAGATAATCATCATTTTCAAACCAAGGAAAAATTCCCTTTTTATAAGCAAGTAATATTCTGTCTGGATCTAAATCTCCACCAACAGCAACTATGCCTTCCTGATCTGCAGATAATGGAGAGGGAAATATATGTTCACTGGTAAGCTGATACATTTTTATTAAAAAGGTAAATCATCTGGCTCATCTTGATTAAGTTCATCCGCTGGCTGAAATGCTTCAGCAGGAGGTACAGGTGGAATATCCGTATTTTCATCTTCAGAAAATAATTTTTCAATTCTCCAACCCTGAATAGAATTAAAATATTTGATTTCTCCTTGTGGACTCTCCCATTCTCTTCCTCTTAAATTTATATCTATTTTAACACTTTGTCCTACTTGAAAAGAATTTAATATCTCGCATTTATCCTGAACAAACTCAACTAATAAATCTTGAGGGTATTGTTCTTCTGTAGTTATTACAACTTCACGTTTCCTAAAGCTATTATTACCATATTCTTTAGCTTCATTAATTAATTTTATTTTTCCTGAGATATCCATATTTTATTTATTAATTTTTTAAAATTAAATAATTTTTTGTGCTTAGTTAAAGGAAAAAAAACTTTTATATTAGATTATATTAACAATATTGTGATAAAAGCGAATTCAAATAATAATTTAATAAGGTTAATTCTATTTATTGGGCTGATCCTGAGTGTTTTTTTAATTCTCTTTAATACAAATAAAATTATAGAGTATACCAAAAATGAAGAAAGAAAGAAAATAGAACTATGGGCAATGGCTCAGAAAAATTTTATTGAATCCAAAAACTTAGATGAAGATTTGGGAGAATTAACTTTTCTGGTATTAACAAAAAGTTTTGAAAATCCTATAATTCAGGTTGATGCAAATGGAAAAATTTTGTCTCATAAAAATATATTTGATAAAGAGTCTTTAGTAATAGATTCTATTAAATTGAAAAGCGTTCTAAAAAAAATATCTCAAGAAAATCCGCCTATTGAAATAAAATTCAATAATAGTATAAATCAAAAACTTTACTTTGGAAACTCATCCACTTTTAATAAAATTAAATACTATCCATTTGCCCTATTAATTGTAGCAATATTTTTCTCATTAATTGTGTTTAATTATTACAAATCTTTTATAAGCTCAAATAAAAATAAAATTTGGGCATTATTTGCAAAAGAAACAGCTCATCAAATCGGCACCCCTCTGTCTTCTTTAATGGGCTGGTCTTCTATTCTTAAAGAACAAAAAGTTGATAGTAATATAATTATTGAAATTGAAAAGGATATAGAAAGACTTAATAAAATAACCAAAAGATTCTCTGAAATTGGGTCGATCCCTAAGTTAAAAAAGGAAGATATTAATGATGTTTTAAATAGTACAATAAATTATTTAATAAAAAGAAACTCTTCACTAATAAAGTTTGAATTCAAACCTTCCAAAGAGACAATTTTATCGTCGATAAATAGAACATTATTTGAGTGGGTAATTGAAAACATAGTAAAAAATGCCATAGACTCTATGAAGGGTAAAGGAAATATTATTATTAGTTTATATAAAGTTAATGATGAAATCCAAATCCTAATTAAAGATGATGGACTAGGAATTGAACCAAAATTTCACAATAAAATATTTTCATCAGGATTCTCTTTAAAGAAAAAGGGTTGGGGACTGGGATTATCTTTATCAAAAAGAATAATTACAGAATATCACAACGGAAAAATATTTATAAATAAATCTGAAATAAATAAAGGAACTACTATAGAATTAAATTTACCTGCTTTTAAAGAAAATTCTTAATTTTTTCAGCAATTTCTTCAAATTCATCTTTTGAACATTTTACTTTATTAATAAAAGTAACATCCTTCATTTCATTTATTGGAATTAAATGCACATGAGCATGAGGGACTTCTAAACCTATTACAGACATAGCTACCCTATCACAAGGAATAGCTTTTTTAATCGCTATGGCAATAGTTTTGGAAAAGTTTAATAAATTTTCATATGATTTAGAATCCAAATCAAATACATAGTCCTCCTCTTTCTTAGGAATGCAAAGCGTATGTCCAATGGAATTTGGATTAATGTCTAAAAAAGCAAAACAATCCTCTGTTTCAGCTATTTTGTAACAAGGAATTTCATTATTAATAATTTTAGTAAAGATTGTAGCCATTGGTTTTATCTATTGATGGAAATTATTTCCAATTTTAAAGTTCCATTTGGAACATTTACTTCAGCTATTTCTCCAACTTTTTTTCCTAGTAACCCTTTCCCTATTGGAGAGTTAACCGATATTTTCCCTGTTTTAAGATCTGCTTCACTTTCAGCAACTAAAGTATAATTCATTTCCATTTGATTATTCAAATTCTTAATAGTAACCTTAGATAAAACCAAAACTTTTGATAAATCAAGTTGCGACTCATCAATTAATCTAGCATTTGCAACAACATTTTCCATCTTAGAAATCTTCATTTCTAGCATTCCTTGAGCTTCTTTAGCAGCATCGTATTCAGCATTTTCACTTAAATCACCCTTATCTCTAGCTTCAGCTATAGCATTAGAAGCTTTGGGGCGCTCTATATCTTTAAGATGATTTAATTCATCTTTTAATTTTTTTAATCCTTCTTTAGTATAATAAGAAACGTTACTCATCGTTATATATTTAAAAGAAAAAATCCCGATATATATGGGATTTATAACAAATATACAAAATTATTAAGTGTATTAATTTTTGCTTACTTTCATTAATTATGGATAAAAAAAGAAGTTTTTGCTTTTTAATATCATTTGTGATTTTATCATCTTGTTCAAAAGAAAAAATAAATAATAATCCTTATTTACAAAATATTTCTTTTGAGAAAACAATTAATTTAAATCTTCCACAATATGATAATCTAAGGTATAGCGGAGGTTCAGTTTATTTACAAAATGGCGGAATAAAAGGAATTTTATTATTTAATATGAATGACCAAATTATGGCATGGGAAGCAAGTTGTCCTAATCATTATCCATCTGACTGCTCTACAATGGTCATCAGCGGAGTTCAATCCAATTGCAAATGCGAAGATTATAAATATAGTTTAGCTACAGGGCAACTTTTATCCTCTGGAAATGAAAATAACTATCCAATGCTATCCTATTTCGCTCAAAAGAATGGCAATTCAATTCGAATATCAAACTGAATTGCCATTTAAAATTTAGAAGTTATAATTTAATCCAAAGGAAATATTTCTTCCAATTTCATATATCTCCATATTTTTAAGTCTTGATAAATGATCATAATATTCTCTGTCAAATAAATTATTAATCGACCAACTCAAATTAATAGAATTTTGTAGAAAATTAAAGTCATGTGAACCGGAAATATCCATAACAAAGTAAGAATTAGTTTTAGTTTCAAACTGGCCTATATTTTGTTTTTTCCCTTTGGCAAGTGCACTTATTTCAAAAGA
>JAAZZF010000062.1 GCA_014239275.1 Flavobacteriaceae bacterium
GGAGGAATGCCTTATGGCGTATTAACACCAGGAATATTACAAGCATGGGTTTCTTATTTACCTCACCAAGTAATCTATAAAAGTGATGCTACGCAAAGTGGTATGATATTTTCCTATGCTCAAGTATGTTTCTCAATGGCAGAAGCTGCTTCAAAAGGATGGGGAGTTTCAGGTACTGCAAAGGCATGGTATGACGCTGGTATAGCTGCTTCTATGTCACAATGGGGTGTAAGTGCTGCAGATTCTGCAACATATGTTGCTGCTGCTGCTGCTGCTCCTGCAATTGGGGATATTGCCTATGAAAAGTGGGTTGCATTATACTTACAAGGATATGAAGCATGGGCTGAATGGAGAAGACTTGATGCTCCATCGTTAGTTGTAGCTACAGACATCCTAAACGGTACTGCAATTCCTGTAAGACATGGATACGGTGCACGTACTGCTAGTGCAAACAAAGCTAATCACGATGCTGCATGTGCAGCAATGGGGAAAAGCCCAGGTGATTTTCTTCAAGATGTTAAAGTATGGTGGGATACTAAGTAATTAGTATTACATCTTCATAATAATAAAAAAAAGCACCCTTTTGGGTGCTTTTTTTTATTTCTATATTTGGTTAAATAAAATTGGTATGATATTTGTAAATTCTTAATAAAAAATAATATGAAAAAAATAATTCTTTTGCTTATCTGTTGTTTTTGTAGTATTGGATTTTCTCAAAACTATGATATAAGTCCTGATCAACTTCTTAACTCTGGAAATGTCCTAATTCAAAGATTAAAGAAATATGAAGGAAATGCAAAAGGCAATCCTTATATAAGTAAAGATTTTATTAAAGGAAAATTGGTTTTTGATAATGGAAAAATATATAAGGCTCTTATTAGACTAAATGTATCAGAGCAAAAATTTGAGATAAAAAAAGATATTAACTCCACCCCTAGTGCTATTAAAATTGATCAAGCAGTAAAAGTAAATATTGGAAAAGCATCCTATAAACTACATTCCTTTAATTTAGGATCAAGTACAAATACTATTGGAATTTTAGAAGAATGTTTAATATTAGATAAATATTCTTTGTTCTATTTTCCACAAAAAAAACTTGAAATGCCTAATAAAACTGCAATTCCTGCTCCAACATCAGGTTATACTAAGCCACCAAGACCAGAATGGAGAGATAATAGTGCTTATTTGATTTTTTACAATAATAAAACATATAAATTACCTACTTCTCACAAAAAAATGATGGACCTTGGACTTTTTGATGAAAAATTATACAAAAAATACAGAAAGGCAAATAAATTGAATCTTAAAAATAAAGAAAGCTTAAAGGGGCTTATTACCTACTTCAATTCACTAGATTCTTAAAATGAGTAAAGAACATACTTTAATTTATGGAATAAGATCTGTAAAAGAAGCTATTGAATCAGAAAAGTCTTTAAATAGGGTTTATATACAAAGGGGATTAAAAGGAGCCTCTGCATTTGATTTAATAAAAACCTTAAATAAAAAGGATATTGAAATATCCTACGTTCCAATAGAAAAACTTAATCGATTTACTCTAAAAAATCATCAAGGTGTAGTGGCTACCATATCACCTATAAAATTTTTATCAATTAATGATTTGAGTAAGATTGTAGAAAAAAAGAAAGATTCTTGTCAAATATTAATTCTAGATCAAATTTCGGACGTAAGAAATTTTGGAGCAATAGTTAGAACAGCCGAATGTTCTGGAGTAGATTGCATTATAATTCAATCTAGTGGAAGTGCTCCAGTAAATGGTGATACCATAAAAACTTCCTCAGGTGCAGTCTTTAATGTACCCATTTGTAAGGTAAGTCATATAAAAGATGCTATTTTTCTTTTAAAACAATTAAATATAAAAATCTATGGAGCTACTGAAAAAGCTGAAAAAAACATATATCAGACTGATTTTAAGAGCTCTCAAGCTATAATTATGGGTTCTGAGGGTAAAGGTTTATCTAGATCTGTTGTCGACCTGTGTGATGAGCTAATTAAGATTCCATTGCTTGGAAAAATAGAATCCTTAAATGTTTCTGTAGCCTGTGGAACTATTTTATATGAAATAGTTCGTCAAAAAGCATATTAATTATAAAACTTCTTTTAAATTCTTCAAATCATCGATTATCATACAATGATTATGAATTGGTTCATTGTTATTATTAAAATGAATTGCATTAAATCCAGCATTCATAGCACCTAGAACATCCGCTTCTAAATTATCTCCTATCATCAAACTATTTTCAGAATTTGCATTGGAAACCTCTAAAGCATAATTAAAAATTCTACTATTAGGCTTTTTAACACCAACTGTTTCAGAATCTATAATACAAGTAAAGTATTTCTTAAGATTAGAATTAATAATTTTTTTGTTCTGAACTTCAGTAAAACCATTTGTTATAATATGTAGTTTATACTTATCCATTAAATAATCTAAGATTAAAATTCCATTCTTAATAAGAAAGTTATTGTTAGGGAGTGAAAAGATATAATCATCAGAAATTTGATCAATTACTTTATCCTTAACATCTAAATTTAGTTTTTGAAATGTAGATTTCAATCTATTATGCCTTAAAAATTCCTTAGTAATTTTTTCATCTCTATATAATTTCCAATATGAAAAATTAATAGGTATATAAATTTTTAAAAAAGTATTTAGGTCAATATCTATTTTATATTTTTTCAATAGATATTCAAAAGTTAATGATGAATTTTTTTTAAAATCCCATAATGTATGATCTAAATCAAAAAAAATATCAGTTATTCCTTTAATTTTTTCCATGAGATTTAAAAAATTTATTAAACATTTTTTTCCATTTATAATTAGTAGAATAATCACTATTAATTGAATTATTTAATACTAAAATCATTTCCCCATCAATTTCCTTTACATATCGTGTTATTTCTTCTAATACTTGTCTAGCTAAAATAGGTTTTTTATAAATTTTCAAAACTCTATCTGTTGCACATACTGGATGTATTAAAAGTTTAGTTTCTATTTCATTTTCCAAATCAAAAAAGTAAAAGGGATTAGTGGTACTCGCTCTAAATCCAGGCATATCATAATATTGAAGACTATAATCATGCCTAAAACCAAACCTAGCAAAGTTCCTGTATGTTACTGGAAAATCAATATTCAGCAAATTCTGCCTGATTTTTTTTACAGATCTATGAATAATTGACTGTAGTTTATTGGTTTCATGTTTTAATAATATTTCATTTTTCAAAGATGAATAAGAAGAAAGTAAAGAAACTTCGCAAAAATCAGAAACATCTTTAATTTTCTCAATAAATGATTTAGAATAAAAACTTAGGTTTCTATCATATCTTGAAAAATTTGCGATTAAAAAAAACACCGTTGTTTCTAAACCATTGTTTTTATTTAATGCAATCCAACTAGAATAATTGTCCAATGGGTCCTTTTTAACATTTAAAAGAACTGGGATTCTTCTATATATTCTATAAATATCTAATCTTAAAAAATCTCTTAGAAACCCTCCCATTGTTCTTACTACACCTTTTCCTTTAAAATCAAAAGCACAAGGCACTTCTAAACAAGTCATTAGTTTATAAGAGTGTTTTTTAAGATTAAAATCAGGATAATATTCTAATAATTTAGATTTAAATCTTTCAATCCAAAAATCAATAATTGGTTTGTTTAAAAAACTATTTTTAAAAGCAATACTAGAAGAGGGATCAAAACGGCCAAAATCATCTTTTAGGTGTAGCAAATATTCTTCATAACGACTAATTAGATAAAAGCTTGCAGCAAAAATATCAAATTGAAAAAACGGATTATCCTTATTGGAAAAAAAAATAGGATGCCCATCCCAATTTTCAATATTAATTTCTAAATCATCAATTTTAGAAGAAAGTAAAATGTCCGAAGTATTAATATAAAACTCCTTATCAATTTGATCATTATGATAACTCATTTTATATGAGTCATACTTTTTAAAATCATTAATATCCGATGTAAAATTTACATCAACTCCTAATCTTAATTTAAAAATATGTTTGAAAATATATTTAATTCTTGGAGTTATTATATGAGTATAAATAAGAATCATTTACTTTCTTTTATTTGATTAATTAAGAAATCTAAATCAATAGATGCATAATTTCCAGAACTCATAAAAAGTAAATTAGAATTAGAATAGGATTGTTCTAGCAAAAAATGTTGCAGTTTATTGGAGTCTGAAAAAACCTTAAGATTATTATCATTAAAAGCATTTTTTATTTTTTCTTTACCTATCTTATTTAAACCTTTTTTTAATGCTGCATTTGGGTCATAAAATAAAATAGCTAAATCTGCACTTTTTAATGAATCCTTGTATTGATTAATGAAATTTTCATTAAGGCTACTAAAAGTATGGAGTTCTAAAAGCGCTATAAGCTTTCTATTTTTAAATTGTTTTTTGAGAGCATTTGTCGTAGCTACAACCTTGCTTGGAGAATGAGCAAAATCTTTAAAAACATTTCTGTCATTCATATTAAGAATTGTTTCAAGTCTCTTATCTGCTCCTTTAAATGAGACTATTGAATTATAAAAATCTTCTTCGTGTACCCCCATTAATTGACAAACTAATTTTGCGCCTGCTAGATTACTTAAATTGTGGTCACCAAAAATATTTAATGGTATTTCTCCTTCATCGGTTATTAAAAAAGTACTGCCATTATTAATAATATATTTAGGCATAGAATAATCCAATTTTCTAATAGATTTTTGAGACTGTATAGAGATCTTCTCAACTTCAGAATCAAGCTTATTATAAACCAAAACCCCTCCTGGTATAATGGTATCTATAAATTTTTCAAATTGATTTATATAATTTTCTTTTGTTGGAAAAACATTAATATGATCCCAAGAAATTCCGCTTATAAGAGCAATATTGGGTTGATAAAGGTGAAATTTGGGACGTCTATCAATAGCAGAAGATAAGTACTCGTCGCCTTCCAAAAGGATAAAATCATTTTTATCAGTTAAATGCACCATTGTTTCGAAACCTTCTAATTGGGCTCCAACCATAAAATCAACATTTTTATTACGTTCATTCAAAACATGTAAAATCATAGCTGTAATTGAAGTTTTTCCATGACTTCCACCAATAACTACCCTTGTTTTGTCTTTTGACATTTCATAAATAAATTCTGGATAGGAGAGAATTTTAACATTCTGTTTTTTTGATTCTATAAGTTCTGGATTATCTGCTTTTGCATGCATTCCTAGAATTACAAAATCTAAATCTGATGAAATTTTTGAAGGAAACCAGCCAAATTCTTTAGGAAGAAGTCCAAATTTCTGGAGTCTTGATTTGGAAGGTTCAAAAACATTATCATCACTTCCTGTAATTAAATAACCTTTCAAGTGTAGGGCAATTGCTAAATTATGCATTGCACTGCCTCCAATAGCTATAAAGTGAATTTTCATTTAACTTATAATTTCAAAATTAAAAGTTATTAATTATTTAATACTTTCCATAAATCATCCTTCAACTCAGTTAAACCAATATTAGAAACAGATGAAATAAAGCTATAAGGAATATTTTTGATGTTTTTTTCTATTTCTAAACCAATCTCAGTCATTCTACTTTTATTTATAAGATCTGATTTAGAAATAGCAATAATTCTATCCTTATCCATTAGTTCGGGATTGTATTGTTTTAATTCATTTAATAATATATTATATCGATCAACAATTTTTTCAGATTCACTAGAAACTAAAAAAAGAAGAATAGAATTTCTTTCAATATGTCTTAAAAAATAATGCCCCAAACCTTTTCCTTTTGAAGCTCCTTCAATTATTCCAGGTATATCGGCAATAATAAAAGATTTGTAGTTTCTATATTCAACAATACCGAGATTAGGCTTTAGAGTAGTAAACTCGTAGTTGCCAATTTTTGGTTTAGCAGAGGTTATCGTTTTAAGCAATGTTGATTTACCAGAATTAGGAAAACCAACTAAACCAACATCAGCTAAAACTTTTAACTCTAATGTTATTTGCATTTCTTTTCCCTTAATCCCAGGTTGGGAATATCTAGGAGCCTGATTGGTTGAACTTTTAAAGTTCCAATTACCTAATCCACCCATTCCACCCTCTAAAATTATTTTTTCTTCGCCATCTTTTAAGGTTTCATGGATAATTTCATTTGTATCACTGTTTTTAATTATTGTTCCTAGGGGAGTCCTAATATAAGTGTCTTTCCCATCTGCGCCTGAACTTCTACTTTTACCTCCATCACCTCCATGATCTGATTTAAAATGCCTTTGGTACTTAAAATGGTATAATGTCCATAAAGATTTGTCTGTAACAACAATAACATGACCTCCTCTTCCACCATTTCCTCCATCTGGTCCTCCTTTAGTTATATATTTTTCTCTTCTAAAATGAGCAGATCCTTTTCCTCCGTTTCCAGAAGAAATATTTACTTTAACATAATCTACAAAATTTCCTTCTGTCATTATATTTTAGAATCTATAAGATTATATATCCTTTGAGTTATTTCATTAATTTCTCCTAGACCTTCAACACTATAAAATTTTCCTTGATTATTATAATATTCAATAAGTTTAGAAGTTTTTTTATTATACTCTTCAAATCTATTTTGAATCTTTGATTTATCTTGATCATCTGCCCTACCGCTTTCTTTCCCTCTACTAATAAGTCTTTCTATTAAAATGTCTTCATCAACATCTAAGGCTATTGTCATAGAGATTTTTAAGTCTTTATTTTTTAAAAACTTATCTAACATTTCTGCTTGAATAGTCGTTCTAGGAAATCCATCAAAAATAAATCCATTAACATTAGGAAACTTGTTTACCTCAGCCTCTAACATCTTAATTGTAACATTATCTGGCACTAAGTCACCTTTATCCATGTAAGACTTAGCAATAAGACCAAGTTCTGTTTGCATTGAAATATTGTGCCTAAAAACAATTCCAGTAGAAATATGAACTAAATCATATTTATTTTTTATGAATTCAGCTTGCGTTCCTTTTCCGCAACCTGGTTTTCCAAATAAAATCAAATTAATCATAATCTTAATAAAATCTAAAGACAAATATACCCAAAATCGATAGTTAAATTATTTTTATAGATCATTACATTTTTAATGTATTTTTGCACAAATAATTTTTTATGAATTATTTTTCTTCAAATTTTACATTAGGGATTCTTGGTGGCGGTCAACTTGGAAAAATGCTATTACAAGTAACTTCTAAATTAAGTATAAAAACAAACATTTTAGATTCAAGTCCAAATTCTCCATGTAAAAATCTCTGTAATGAATTTCAGACTGGAAATTTAATGGATTTCAATTCTGTATATAAATTTGGAAAAAAATGTGATTTGATTACATATGAAATAGAGCATGTAAATATAGAGGCTCTTGAAAAATTAGAGTCTGATGGAATCAAAGTATATCCGAGTTCTAAAACATTAAAAATTATTCAAGACAAAAGCCTTCAAAAAAAATTTTTTACTGAAAACAAAATTCCAACTGCAAAATTTTGGCACTTTAAATCACTTCAAGATTATAATAGTTCAAGTGTTAAAAATGAAATAAAATTTCCATGTGTATGGAAAAAAACAAAATTTGGATATGATGGTTTTGGAGTAGAAATAATAAATTCATCCAATGATTTTGAAAAACTCCCTGAAACTGAATTTATAATTGAAGAGTTAATTTCCTTCAAAAAAGAAATTGCAACAACAATTGCTAGAAATGAATCTGGACAAATTGAAGTTTTTCCAGTAGTTGAAATGATCTTTAATGAAATTTCTAATCAAGTTGAATATGTAATTTGTCCTGCTCAAATTAATGACGACATTAAAGATAAAGCAAAAGAAATTGCTTTAAACGTCTCTAAATCCTTTGAACAAATAGGATTATTAGCTGTTGAAATGTTTCTTACTAATGATAATAAAATATTAGTAAACGAAGTAGCTCCTAGACCACACAATAGTGCACATTATTCAATTGAAGCGTGTACTAATTCTCAATTTGAGCAACACATAAAATCTATATTAGATTTACCATTGGGTTGTTCAAAATCAAATATATACGCAATTATGGTTAATTTAGTTGGTGAAAAAGGTTTTTCAGGTCCAGTAGTTTATAGTGGAATTGAAGAAGCAATGCAATATGATAATGTTTCTGTACATATTTACGGAAAGTCTGAAACTAAACCAAATAGAAAAATGGGTCATGCAACAATTTTAGACACAAGTTTAAAAAATGGTTTATCAAGAGCAAAATCAATAAAAAAAATAATAAAAATTAAAACAAGTTAAATTATGGCAAAAGTTGGTATTATTATGGGAAGTAAATCGGATCTGCCAATCATGCAGGAAGCCATTGATATTTTAAATGATTTTGGAATTTCTAATGAAGTTGATATTGTTTCCGCACATAGGACACCTGACAAAATGATGGAATATGGAAAAAATGCTCATGATAAGGGAATTTCTGTAATTATAGCAGGTGCTGGAGGAGCAGCTCATCTACCCGGAATGATTGCTTCACTAAGCCCTCTTCCTGTAATTGGAGTTCCAATAAAATCCAGGAATTCCATTGATGGATGGGATTCTATACTATCTATTCTTCAAATGCCAGGTGGTGTCCCTGTAGCAACTGTAGCTTTAAATGGAGCTAAAAATGCTGGAATTCTAGCTGCTAAAATTATAGGTACAAAAGATAAAGATGTTCAAAATAAAATAATAGAATACAAATCAGAGTTAAAAAATAAGGTAATTAAAGATTCTATTAAATAAACAGTTAAGTGAGTAGCTTTTCATCTAAACATATTGGAATAAACAAAGAGCAAGAAAAACAAATGCTGAATTGCTTAGGTATAGATAGTATTGATCAATTAATTTCGGAGACTATTCCAAAAAACATTAGACTAAATAAAGGACTTGACTTAGATGAAGCTTTAACTGAAAATGAGTTTTTAAATCATATAAAAAAATTAGCAAAAAAAAATAAAAATTATAAATCTTTTATAGGCCTTGGATATAATGAATCTATTATTCCATCTGCTATAAAAAGAAATATTCTTGAAAATCCAAGTTGGTATACTGCATACACTCCTTATCAAGCTGAGATTGCACAAGGTAGAATGAAGGCGCTTTTAAATTACCAAACTATAATATGTGATTTGACTGGAATGGAATTATCCAACGCATCATTGTTAGATGAAAGTACCTCTGCAGCAGAAGCTATGACTATGCTTTTTAGTTGCAGAACAAGGGAGCAAAAAAAAGAAAACACAATAAAATTCTTTGTTTCAGATGATACTCTTTTACAAACAATTTCACTTCTAGAAACAAGAGCTGAGCCTTTAGGAATTAAAGTTGTAATAGGGAAGCTTGATGAATTTAACTTTTCTAACGAATTTTATGGCTGTATTATGCAATATCCTGGAGTTCATGGTAATATAATGGATTTAGAAAAATATGCAATCAAAGCCAAATCGAACGATATAAAAATAGTTGTTGCAGCTGATCTTTTAGCCTTATGTATTCTTAAAAAACCTTCTGAATTTGGTGCTGATGTAGTAGTAGGAACTTCACAAAGATTCGGAATCCCTCTTGGATATGGAGGCCCACATGCTGCTTTCTTTGCAACTAAAGAAGAATATAAAAGGTCTGTTCCAGGAAGGATAATTGGATTATCTAAAGATGCCGATGGAGACCCTGCTTTAAGAATGGCTTTGCAAACTAGAGAACAACATATTAAAAGAGATCGAGCAACATCTAATATTTGTACATCTCAGGTTTTATTGGCAGTTATGGCAAGTATGTATGGTGTTTTCCATGGACCAAGGGGGCTTAAGAAAATAGCTTTAAAAATTCATGCATTAACAGTTCTATTAGAGAATTCATTAAAAAAAATTGGAATAAAGCAATTAAACAAAAACTATTTTGACACATTATTTTGTGAAGGTCCGAGTGAAAAAATTAGAATTATAGCTGAAAAAAATAAAATGAATTTTAATTATATTAATGAAAATCATTTCTCAATATCTATAAATGAGGCAACTTCATTAAATAATATTCAGTTAATTGTTAATGTAATCTCTAAAGCAATCAATAAGAATACTGTTCTAGTAAATAAACATACAGACGAAACAAAAATTCCTGAAAATTATAAAAGGCAATCAAAATATTTACAAACGAAAATTTTTAATATTCATCATTCTGAAACTAGTTTGATGAGATATATAAAAAGTTTGGAAAGAAAAGACTTATCCCTTACACATTCAATGATATCATTAGGTTCCTGTACTATGAAATTAAATGCAGCTTCAGAAATGATTCCAATTAGCTGGTCCAAATGGAATAACATTCATCCATTTGTTCCTATAAATCAAGCTAAAGGATATCAGAAGCTAATTAAAAAGTTAGAAAAACAATTAAATGAAATAACTGGATTTTCAGGAACATCACTACAACCAAATTCAGGCGCTCAAGGGGAATATGCTGGATTAATGGTTATACGTGCATATCTAAAAAGTATATCTCAAGATCATAGAAATATCTGTTTAATACCATCTTCAGCACATGGGACTAATCCTGCATCTGCTGTAATGGCTGGAATGAAGGTAATTGTTATTGGAACAGATAAACATGGGAATATTAATGTTGATGAATTAAAAGAAAAAGCTAAAATTCATAAAGATAATTTAGCTGCACTTATGGTTACATACCCTTCTACTCATGGTGTTTTTGAATCATCAATTCAAGAATTAACCAAAGTAATACATAATTATGGAGGACAGGTATATATGGATGGAGCTAATATGAATGCTCAAGTTGGCTTAACAAATCCTTATATAATTGGGGCTGATGTTTGTCACTTGAATCTCCACAAAACTTTTGCGATTCCTCATGGCGGTGGTGGGCCTGGTGTTGGTCCAATATGTGTAGCAAAACACTTAGTTCCTTTTTTGCCAAATAATCCAGTTATTAATGTTAGTAGCTCAAAAGGAAGTGTAAAATCAATTTCTGGTGCACCTTGGGGTTCTGCTTTAGCATGTATTATTTCTTATGGATATATATGTATGTTAGGTGCTAAAGGTCTTAAATCTTCTACTGAATATGCGATTTTAAATGCAAATTATATTAAGTATAGAATTGAAAAACATTACACTATACTATATAAGGGTGAAAGTGGAAGAGCAGCACACGAATTAATAATAGATTGCCGCCCTTTTAAAGTAAATGGTATAGAAGTTATGGATATTGCTAAAAGATTAATTGATTATGGTTTTCACGCACCTACTGTATCCTTTCCTGTTCCAGGTACAATGATGATAGAACCTACTGAAAGTGAAAATTTAGATGAAATTGATCGTTTTTGCGACGCTATGATAGCTATAAGAGCTGAAATCAACCAATGTACTGCAGATAATAAAAATAATTTGCTTTGTAATGCTCCTCACACTATGAAAATGATAAGTAAAGAAAAATGGAGTTACCCATACAGTAGAAAAGACGCTGTATTCCCTTCGCCATTTGTAATCGAAAATAAATTTTGGCCATCAGTAAGAAGGGTAGATGATGCCTTTGGTGACAGAAATTTAGTTTGTACGTGTTATCCAGTTGATTCATATATAGAAAACTAGGTTATTAGTACTAAGTTTTTTATTTTGCATCTATAAACTCGAATTTTATGTCAATATGCATAACTGGATCAGGATCTTATATTCCTGAAATAATTAAAAAAAATCAAGATTTTCTTTCTAATACTTTTTTAAATTCTGATGGAAGTATTTTTAATATTTCCAATGAGGTTATTATAAAAAAATTTAATTCAATTACTGGAATTGAAGAAAGAAGATATGCTAAAAATCATTATAATGCTTCAGATTTAGCTTTTTTTGCAGCTGAAAATGCTATAGAAGATTCAAAAATTGATCGAGAAACTTTAGACTATATAATTGTTGCCCACAATTTTGGAGATGTAAAGTTTGGAACTAAACAATCAGACTCATTACCTAGTTTAGCAAATAGAGTCAAGTATAAACTTGGAATTAAAAACCCTGACTGCGTTTGTTATGATTTAATCTTTGGTTGTCCCGGTTGGTTAGAGGGAGTTATCCAAGCTCAAGCATTTATAAAGGCTAGTATGGCTAAAAAATGTTTAGTTATTGGGGCAGATACATTATCTAGGACATATGATAATAATGATAGAGATTCCATGATATATTCCGACGGAGCTGGCGCTACTATTATTGAAAAAAAATCTAAAATTTCAAACAATGGTATATTATCTCATAAATCTTGTTCATTTTCATCTGAAGAAACTTTTTATTTATTTTGTGGAGAATCATTTAATTCTAAAGAGAAATCAAAAGATATATATATTAAAATGAATGGACGCAAAATTTATGAATTTGCTATAAGCCATGTTCCTGAAGCATTAAAATCTTGTTTAGAAAAAAGCGGCAAATCAATAAATGATGTAAAAAAAGTATTTCTTCACCAAGCTAATGAAAAAATGGATGAAGCCATTGTATCTAGATTTTATAATCTATTTGATTTGACTCCACCTAATTATGTTATGCCTATGTCAATTGGAAAATTAGGAAATAGCTCAGTTGCTACTATTCCAACATTATATGATTTAGTTATAAAAAATAAACTTGAAAATCATAATATTAAAAAGGGTGACATCATTCTTTTTGGAAGTGTTGGTGCTGGAATGAATGTAAATGCAATTACATATCAGGTTTAAAATTTCTTTAATAAAGTTGGTTTATTAATACTTTAAATCAATATTCATAACTTTGGACAACAAATATAATTATGTTCTATTTAAGTGACATCGGAAGATATTTTATAATGATTAAAATGTCATTTTTTAAGCCAAGCAAATGGAAGGTCTTAAAAAAATTGATTTTTAAAGAGATAAACGACCTTATTATTGAATCTCTTCCAATTGTAGTTATTCTTTCTTTTTTTATAGGTGCTGTTGTATCGATTCAAACTGCTCTAAATTTAAGCAGTCCATTTCTTTCAAAATCCTTAATTGGTTTTGCTACTAGACAATCGGTAATACTTGAATTTGCTCCAACTTTTATGTCTATTATAATGGCTGGAAAAGTTGGCTCCTATATTACTTCAAGTATTGGAACGATGAGAGTAACTGAACAAATCGATGCTCTTGAAGTCATGGGAATAAATCCTCTAAATTATCTAGTGTTTCCAAAAATTATAGCTTTACTTTTCTATCCTTTTGTTATCACTATCGCAATGTTTATAGCCATTTTTGGAGGCTATACTGCTATGTCTTTTGCTGGAGTTCCAAGTGAAGCTTTTATAACAGGTATTCAAATGGATTTTGACTCATTCCATATATTTTATGCTTATATAAAAACATTTTTGTTTGCATTTATTTTAGCTACTGTTCCATCATATCATGGATTTTATATGAAAGGTGGAGCTTTAGAAGTTGGTAAAGCAAGTACATCATCATTTGTATGGACATCTATAATAATTATTATAGTCAACTTTGTTGTAACACAATTATTATTAAGCTAATGATTGAAATAAAAAATTTAGATAAATCATTTGATGGAAATATAATTTTAAATAATATTTCTACAAAATTTATTCAGGGTAAAACCAATTTAATAATAGGGCAAAGTGGGTCTGGAAAAACCATATTGTTAAAATGCTTATTAGGTCTTCACATTCCAGAAAATGGAGAAATAATATATGATGGAGTCTCAAATAAGAAAATGACAGACAGTCAAAAAACACTTCTAAGAAGAGAAATGGGAATGGTTTTTCAAGGAAGTGCATTATTCGATTCAATGACTGTATTAGAAAATGTTATGTTTCCATTAAAAATGCTCACCCAAAAGGATGAAGATGAAATAATTGAAAAAGCAGAAAATGCTATAAAAAGAGTTGAATTGGAAAATGCTCAACAAAAACTCCCTTCAGAATTATCAGGTGGAATGCAAAAAAGAGTTGCTATAGCTAGAGCTATAGTAATGAACCCTAAATATTTATTTTGTGATGAGCCAAATTCAGGATTAGATCCAAAAACTGCTATTATAATAGATAATTTAATTCAAGAGATTACAAAAGAATATAATATAACTACAATTATAAATTCACATGACATGAATTCCGTTATGGAAATTGGTGAAAAAATAATTTTTCTTGTAAATGGTGAAAAAAACTGGGAAGGAACTAACAAAGACATTTTTTCAACGGAAAATCAATCTATAACAGATTTTGTTTATTCTTCAGAACTACTTAAAAAAGTAAAAAAATATCTATAAATTTTATTTTCTTATTAATTCAAATGGAATATCAGATAGTTTGTACGACATCCATTTTTTTAACTTTTTTTCTTGACTTATAATTATATCTTCATCAAGATTATTTGACCATTTAACTAAAAATATGGGAATACTATCAGAGTCTGATTCATCATAATATATTTCTTCTATTTCTTCAAAATGAATATTTATTTCATTTAAAATATCTTCGAATAACAGATTAATTTTATCTTTTTTTTCAAAATCAGATAATTTTTTATTTAAGATTTCAATTTCAATATTTTTTTCAATTAAATCTAAAGAATCTCTTTTTCTAAGTTCAACTAAAAAACGTTTTTGTTCTTTAAAATCATTTTCAATATCCTGCTGGATAAAAACAATTTTTGTTTGAGATAAATTAGGGTATTTAATAATTTTAGCAGAAAGAAGATAAATAGCTTCTTTTGATATGGGTTCTAAACCAAATGTATTTAAAACTATTTCTGATTCTTTATCACTCCAAGGCAATGAATATTTTTCTTGATTTTCTTTAGAATTATATTTTATAATTGCTGAACGTTGTAGATAATCTTTATTTTTCAATCCATCTAATTCATTTTTTAAAAATTCCTTAGCTGAAGAATTAAATTTACTTTGATTTAAAACACCCATAAAAGTAATAAACGCTGGAATTATCATTAAAATTGAAAAAAATGTTACTATTCTAGCTATTAGAGTTCTTCTCTTAGAATTAGCATAATTAATCATTGGGAAACCAAGTAATTTAATAACTAAGTATGTTGCTAAAACTATATATAATGAATTTATCATAAATAAATACATGGCACCTAATGAAAAAGAAATATTTCCTATAGCTAATCCATAACCAACAGTACATAAAGGTGGCATTAAGGCAGTTGCAATAGCAACTCCAAAAATTACAGAAGATATAGTTCCTTTCTTCGTTTTAGCAATTATTAATGCCAGTCCACCAAAAAAGGCTATTAATACATCTCTAATATCTGGACTTGTTCTGGATAAAAGTTCTGAAGATTCCTCTCTAAGTGGAAAAAAAGCAAAAAACAAATAAGCAGTTATTACACTTAAAAGAACCATTACAATAAAATTTATTAAAGACCTTTTTAATGTCTGTAAATCATTAATTGCTATAGACATACCAAAACCCAAAATTGGTCCCATTAACGGAGAGATTAACATTGCACCTATAACTACAGGTATTGAGTTTGCATTTAAACCAACAGATGCTACAAAAATTGAACATATTAAAATCCATGCAGTAGCTCCTTTAATAGAAATATCTTCTTTAATTGAATTTATAGTTGATTCTTTATCTGTATTTTCTCTAAAGTCTAAAGTTTCTTTAAAGAATATATATAAAGATTGAAAAAAACCTTTTGCATTTTTAGAAACAGATTTTTGAGAAGAGCTTCCAATATTGTCTTCTTCAGAAAAATTAAATTTAGATTCCATTTCTATTTTTGTTTAAGTCCTGTTAAATCAGATGAACTTCTAATTTTATCTCCTAAACCATCAATCATTTCAATATTATATTTTTTACAAATAGATGATTCAGGGATTTCACCAGTACTTCTATCTCCACCATTTGCAAAAATATCTGGCTTAATCTCTTCTAAAGATGCACAAACAGTTTTATCTTTATCAATAGACAAAAAAACTTCATCAACCATTTCTAAAGATCTAACAATTTCAACTCTATCTAATTCATCCATAAACGGTTTTCCTTTTTTCAATGCACATTGATAATTATTATTAACAATAACAACTAACTTATCGCCAAGCTCTTTAGCCAATTTTAAATATTCCAGGTGTCCAATATGAATTGGATCAAAATATCCACTAACCGCTACTCTTTTCATAATTTATTTTTTTGACTCTACTAACTGGTGAAAACAAATATTTTTTGCCAGTTTTAATTTCCTCACAAATATATCTTTTTCTTAATTTATTTATTTTTTTATAAATTTTTGCTCCTCTATATTCAAAAAAACTATCATTTAAAACATCAAACAAAAAACAATTTTCACCATTATCTAAATCATATTTATTTAAAGAAATTACAAGATCAATATCTGAATCAGAAGAAGCACTAGGATTTTTTAAATGTTTAGCCAATTTTGATAAGAGTTCATCGGGAAAAATTTTATTATTTAAAAGTGGTAACATCATTTTTTTAAATGTTTTTTTCCATTCAATACCGTGAGGACGAACTGTTTTATTTGTATTATTACTAACCCTAAAGTGTGCTAGCTCATGAATTAATGTAATAAGAAATCTAAATTGATTTTTATTATAATTTAGGGTAATTTGATTAGATCCATTCTTTAATTTTCTAAAATCTCCATGCTTTGTTTTTCTTTCTTTAACTACCTTCAGTACAAGATTATCCTCTGAAATAATTTTTTTAACATAATCAAAGGAGTTTACTGGAATATAATCTAAGACTTCATTGTTTTTCATGGATTTGTAATAGAAACAGGAATTATCTTACCATTAAACAAACGATTGCCTTCTAATGAAAATTTATATATAAAATCAGCCATTTCAATTGGGCTAATTTTTGCTTTATAACCAGGGAATGCTTCTTCTAACATTTCAGTTTGTACTGCACCTAAAGCTAAAGTATTAATCCTTATTCCAGTATCTTTAAATTCTTCAGCTAACATCTCAGTCAAAATATTTAAGGCACCTTTACTGCTAGAATATGCAGATAAACCAGAAAATTTACTTGACCCTGAAATTCCGCCGATACTACTAATATTAATTATATGGGTCTTTTCATCAAAATAGGGAAATAGTTGCCTAATTAATTCAGAAACTCCAAAAACATTTACTTTATAAATTTTTTCAAAATCTTCGAAAGATGTGTCAATAAATGGCTTATTAATTAAAACCCCTGCATTATTAATTAATATATCCACTTTTTTAAATTCTTTAGAAATTGAAGTTACGGCTTCAAGGATTGATTTAGTTGATGAAATATCTAAATAAAATGATTTTACATTTTTAAATTGTAAATCATTGATGATGGAGTAATTTCTAGATAAAGCAATTACATTAAAATTATTTTTATTAAATAGTTTAGCTAACTCAAAACCTATTCCTCTACTAGAACCAGTAATTACTACATTTTTCATAATGTCAAGAAGTTTATAAATTAAACTAGCATAGTAACAGGATTCTCAATATATCCCTTTAGTGTTTCTAAAAATAAAGATCCAGTAACTCCATCAACAGTTCTATGATCACATGCTAATGTTAACTTCATAGTATTTCCTATCTGAACCTTATCCTCTTTAATCACTGGCTTTTTAACTATACTTCCAACAGAAAGAATTGCAGAATTTGGTTGATTAATAATTGAAGTAAATTCCTGAATTCCGAACATTCCTAGATTAGAAACGGTAAAAGTACTGCCTTCCATTTCATCAGGTTTCAATTTTTTTTCTTTTGATTTATTAGCATAATCTTTAACCTCAAATCCAATTTCAGTTAGTGATTTCTCATTTGCAAACTTAACAACTGGAACAACTAGTCCATCTGGAACTCCAACAGCAACCCCAATGTGAACATGATAATTAAGCCTCATTTTATCTTCAAACCATTGTGAATTAACTCTAGGATGTTGTTTTAATGCAATTGCACATGCTTTTACAACTATATCATTAAATGAAATTTTAGTATCTGGAAGCGTATTATACTGTTGCCTAAAAGCAATAGCATTATCCATGTTAAATTCAACATTTAAATAATAGTGAGGAGCAGTAAATTTTGAATCTTTTAGCCTTCTAGCTATGGCTTTTCTCATTTGGGAATTTTCAATATCCTCAAAACTTTCATTTCCTGAAACAACATTCACAACTTTATTTTCAGTTGAACTACTAATGATTGGCTTATTAACATTAGGAATATGATTTTCTATATCATTCTTTGTGATTCTTCCATTATCCCCTGAACCTTTAACAGATTTTAAATCTATATTCTTTTCCTTAGCCATTTTCTTTGCTAAAGGAGATGCTAGAATTCTTTCATTTGAAATCTCTGACTTTAAATCTTTATCAGATTGTTTATCAATGGTTTCTTTTTCAATAGATTTATTTTCATCTGAATTGACTGCTTGAGTTTCTTTCTTTTCTAAGTTTTCAATTTCAGATTGAAAATCAGCACCTTTCTCTCCAATTATAGCAAGTAAAGTATCTACTGCAGCTGTTTCTCCTTCATTAATTCCAATGTGCAATAGAGTGCCCTCATAAAAAGATTCAAACTCCATTGTAGCTTTATCAGTTTCAATTTCTGCAATAATATCACCCTCA
>JAAZZF010000063.1 GCA_014239275.1 Flavobacteriaceae bacterium
CGCCTTTGTTTCTTTTTTTAAGAAAACTAGCGTTAAGCCGGAAGAGATAAATGCAATATTAAAAAAGAAGAAATCATCAGAAATCAAACAGTCTGTCAAGTTGTATAAGATATTTTCTAGACCAAACCTAACAATGTCAGAGATGTTAAAAATTAAATCTGTTCAAAAGTTTTGTTCTGAAGACCCCTTTGATAATGAGGTTTTTGAACAAACGGAAGTGCAAATAAAGTATTCGGGATATATAGAAAAAGAAAAAGCAAATGCCAAAAAACTTAGCAACCTAGAAAACATTAAAATCCCGTCTGCGTTTATGTATTCAAAAGTGGGCTCATTGTCTGCAGAAGCCCTCCAAAAACTTGATAAAATAAAACCAACAACATTGTCTCAGGCCTCAAGGATAAGCGGAGTATCGCCAAACGACATTAACATTCTGATGGTTTATATGGGAAGATAAAAAAATGTTCCTCGCGGAACGCAAAATCATAATGAGCATGGCAAACTTAAAGCACAAAATAAAAGATCACTTTTTAAGCAAGGAGATTTTTTCTTTAGAGCTTGATAGAAAGACAGAAATTCTAAGAACTAGACCTAAGCCGACCTTGGCCAATCTCCCAAAGTATTACGACTCAAAAAAATATTTATCTCACCAAAAGAGAGGAGAAACCCTTTTGTCTAAAATTTATTTTATTGTTAAAAAGAGAATGCTTTTTTTTAAAACCAGAATGATTGCCAAGCTTTTTTATAATCCAGGAAAAGCACTGGACGTTGGCTCTGGAACAGGCGATTTTCTTTTGGCCTTAAAAAACAAAGGCTGGGATGTTGTTGGCGTTGAGCCAGCCGAATTAGCAAAAAAAGAGGCCAGCAAGCTAGGTCTCCGGCACATAAAGGCAATAAAAAATTGCGAATCGCAAGATTTTGATTTAGTAACCTTTTGGCACTCTTTAGAACACGTTTATGATTTAAAAGAAACTTTAGCCAGCACTGCTGCGACCTTAAAAAAAAGGGGGCATCTGATAATAGCGTGCCCCAACTATAAGTCTTGGGACGCAAAATATTACAAAAACAACTGGGCAGCTTGGGATGTGCCTAGACATTTGCGCCATTTTTCCCCCAAATCTTTGAGCGCTGTTTTGGAGCCGATGGGGTTTGAGCAAACCAAAGTCAGGCCGCTATTACTTGACTCTTTTTACATTTCAATCTTGTCTGAAAAAATCAAAGGAAGTGCAGCCCCTTTTTTAAAAGGATTTGTGTTTGGCATGATTTCTAACCTGAGTGGACTTTTTTACAACAACTACTCTTCTCAAATTTATATTTTTAGAAAAAAAAGCAATTAAAGCCTTTTTAAGAAGCTTTTGTGGCTACGGTTATGGTTAGCGCTTACCGCTAAAAGAAAACGCCATGGGAAAAACACACAAAAATTACTATATATATGAAAAAACCAGAACCCTTCTTCTCCCTATAAGCTATGCCAACAGGACTCCTGCCGTTGCCAAAATAAAATAAACAGCTATTGTTTTTGCTCCATCATAATTTTTTGAGACACGCTGCCCAAACAAAAGAATCAATAAAGCGAACGAGCCAACAATAAGCCCAACAAGCCCAAACAAAGAAGAGGCGCTTAAAAAATAATCAAAGAGACCAGCCGCGCACAACAATCCAGAAATCAACTCTAGGAGAGTTACACTATAAAAAGCAAAACGGATGATGCTTTTAGAAAATACAGAGCCAAGAAGTGAATATAGATAATCTAAATTCCCTTTTTTATCAAAAACTTTATCTAAACCACTTTGTAAAAACACTATTGTGAAAAAACACAAGATTAATAGAAATGCAATTTTAGGGCTAGTCATAGTTTTAGAAAGTTAGGTTTTATGTATTAGCCTTGTTAGTTTTAAAGACAGGTCGGAAAAAACCATGTTAGGATTTCCGTTGGATTGAATTTGAGAATGCGCTTTTTCAAGCTCAATGGAAAGATCCTCAATATTAGCCCCACCAATATATTTTGAAAAGCTTTGAAAATCAAAATCAGTAGAAGAGCGATAGCTTGTGATTTGATCCAAGCCATAATTTATTAAAACAGCTTGTCTAAAAATGGCTAAACTATAGCGAATAAAACTTTTTTGCGTTTCTCTCCCCTGCTTGGAAACATTCTTGCTCCAATCAACAAGCTCTAACACAGCCTCTTTGTCTCTTTTAACCTTAAAAGCGGACCTAACCCATGATTGAAACCATCCCTCAAACAAGGAATCGTTTTCCGAGCGATTTGCAAAAGAAAGAGCCTTGTTGTAGTTGCCATCAGAACCAAAGGCAGCCTGCTTAGAAATTTCCGCGGAATAACCTTTGTTTAACAAGCCTTTTTCAATCTCGTGCACAGAAATTTTTTTTAAATCAATTCTCTGACATCTAGACAGCAAAGTATCCATTAAAAGCACAGGAGACTCTGAAACAAACAAAAAAAGCGTCTTTTTAGGAGGCTCTTCAATTAGCTTTAAAAGCTTATTTGTAGCGCTTGAATTCATTTTTTCAGCCATCCAGATAATTACACATTTCCACCCCCCCTCGTATGGCTTTAATGACAGCTTTTTTATAAGATCTTCAGCCTCATCTTTACCAATTTTCCCCTGTTTATTTTCTATTCCTATATGCGTATACCAATCAAACAAGCTGCCATAAGGAGCGTTATTGAGAAACTCCCTCCAGCTTGTAAGAAAATTAGAAGAAATCGCCCTGCTTTTTATTTCAGGATTGTTAGCAACAGGATAAATAAAATGTAGGTCAGGGTGTTTAAGGCCGCTAACTTTAATGTTGCACGCACTAACATTTTTTAGCTGGGCCCCACAAAGAATTTCTCTAGCATAAGCAATTGCCATAAGTAATGCCCCAGACCCTTCGGGCCCTGAAATTAACTGGCTGTGTGAAATTCTACCAGAGAGACTAGTCCTTAACAGCTCTTTTTTTACCGGCTCATTTCCTAGAATATCTCTAAACAACATAACCCAAAGATAATAGAATTATGTTCTATAAACTTAACAAATGCATATCTTTGAAAAGGAATAGATTTCAATATGGTTTCAATTGAAAAACAAAACTTTAAAGGGCTTAAGGCCATTATAAGGGTAGACTTTAATGTGCCTTTAGACACAAACAATAAAGTATTAGACTCTTCTAGAATAGAAGCAGCAAAACCAACCATTTTAAAAGTGATTAACGACGGGGGGAGCTGTATTTTAATGTCCCATTTAGGGAGGCCTAAAAAGAAAGAAACGGCCTTTTCTTTAAAAAACTTAATTCCAGAAATAGAAAAAATTTTAAAACTAAAAGTAAAATTTGCAGAAGACGCTCTTGGAAACACAACAAAAGAAATTACAAAAAACCTTAGGCCAGGAGAAGTTTTATTATTAGAAAACCTAAGGTTTTATCCCGAAGA
>JAAZZF010000064.1 GCA_014239275.1 Flavobacteriaceae bacterium
TCAAACTCCATTGTAGCTTTATCAGTTTCAATTTCTGCAATAATATCACCCTCATTAACATCATCTCCAACATTAACAAGCCACTTTGCCACTACACCCTCCTCCATAGTATCACTTAATCTCGGCATGTTAATTACTTGAGCCATTATGTTAATTTATGAGAAATAAAATTATAATTTTCTTCTTCATATACTGCATCATACATCACTTTCTTTTCAGGATAAGGAGATTCTTCAGCAAATTTTTCACATTCAAGAACTTTTGATTTAACTATTCTATCAATATTAGATATTTCCTGATCTGTAGCAAAATCATTTTCTAAAATCACTTTTTTAACTTGAGATATAGGATCTATTTTCCTGTATTCATTTACTTCTTCTTTAGTTCTGTATTGTTGAGCATCCGACATTGAATGACCTCTATATCTGTATGTTTTCATCTCTAACAATGTTGGTCCCTCTTCATTTCTTGCTCTTTTTATTGCTTCTTCTAAAGCTTCAGCAACTTTAATTGGATTCATTCCATCCACAGGTCCACATGGCATTTCATATCCCAAACCTAATTTCCATATATCTGTATGATTTGCCGTTCTTTTAACTGATGTTCCCATAGCATAACCATTATTCTCAACAATAAAAACTACGGGTAATTTCCAAAGCATAGCTAAATTTAAAGTTTCATGAAAAGAGCCTTGTCTTACAGCACCATCACCCATAAAACATAAGGTAACAGCTTTTCTATTAAAATATTTATCTCCGAAGGCCATTCCAGCACCTAATGGAATTTGCCCTCCAACTATTCCATGACCTCCATGAAATCTATGTTCTTTTGAAAAAATATGCATAGAACCCCCTAAACCCATAGAAGTTCCTGTTGCTTTTCCATATAATTCAGCCATAACTCTTTTTGGATCAACTCCCATTCCTATTGGCATTACATGATTTCTATATGCGGTAATCATTCGGTCCTTATTTAAATCCATTACATGCAAAGCTCCTGCTAATACAGCTTCCTGACCATTATAAAGATGTAAAAATCCTCTAACCTTTTGTTGAATATATACAGAAGCAAGCTTATCTTCGAACTTCCTCCAAAAAAGCATGTCTTCATACCATTTTAAATAAGTCTCTTGCTTAATCTCTTTCATTAATTATTATAAAATTTTAAATTAATTAAAAACTCTTAATTAAAGATTTATACAAAGTTAATATAACTAAACAATTGTTTAAAATAAAAACAAATTATATTAATAATTAAAATTGTAGGTGAATGAAAATCTTAAAGTATTTTCCAGTGGGCTAATTATACTAGAAGTTGATAAAAGGTAAGATAAATCAAGATTAATTTCATTAAGTTTAAAACCTGTTCCAAAAGTTATATATTTTCTAGCACCTTTATTTTCATTTTCATTGAAATATCCTGCACGAATAGCAAAAGAATCATTATATAAATATTCTATTCCCATTGCAAGAGTAAATTCATTTAATTCTTCACTAAATCCATCTGGGGCATCACCAAATGATTTAAAAATACCAGACAGAAAATTGACATCTGCTTGGTTATATCCAATTATTTGGTTATTAGAATTATAAATAGGAATACTTGGAGACGGAACCAATAGTTTGTTAAGTTCTAAATTAAGCGAAACTTTATTTGAAGAGTCAAAAATAAAATCAAATGCAGTTCCAAGTTTAAGATTTGTTGGAATAAAGTTTTTTTTGCCCAATTCTTCATATTTCATCCTTGGCCCAATGTTAGAAATATTAAATCCTGCTCTCCAAATTCCATTAAAATTACCGTATGCTTTTTCATCAGACTGAAAAAATCCTGAAATATCAACAGCGAATGAGCTAGCAGAATCAGAATCAGAATCAACTGATTGCAACTTAACATCAGACATCAAAAATCTACCAGTTACAGCTAATGCAAAATATTTACTTAATTTAAGTGAATATGAAGCATCTAAAGTAAATTCATTAGGATTTTCTAATATTGGAATATCTTGAGGGTTTTGAATGATATCAATATCTCCTAAACTAAAGTATTTAAAACTAGCTGACCAGGAACTTCTATCATCTATAACATTAAAATAGTTAACATTAGCCAAAAATACATCACTTACCAGCTTACTTAAGTATGGCGTATAACTAATACCAACACCAGAGAGGCTTTCAGAAAAAACATATTTGGATGGATTCCAGTGTTGCGAAAATGCATCAGGTGTAGTTGCTACACCCTGTTCTCCTAATCCTGATGCTCTGGCATCTGCGGAAATCATCAAAAATGGAACAGCGGTCGTAATAACTCTTCTTTCCTGAGAAAAACCTGTCTTTACAAGACAAAATAAAAGTATAATAAGAATATTTTTGTTGTTCATATTTATGAAACGTTAAATATATATAAATATTATTTTTGGTTGTTTTGTTTTAAAAAATTTTTTTTTTTAAACTATTTGCTATCTTGCATGTCGAAATAGACATAAATAGCTATTTAAATATGAAAAAATACAATTTATTAAATCTAGCTTTTTTCTTTCTTTCCATCTTATTAATTGTAGGATGTAACAGAAATGCTATGAAAAGTGGGAAAAACAGTTCTCAAGCTACAGGTTGGAAAATAAACTCTAAAGATGGTGGTTTTAAAAGTGCAAAAGCTTATAAAGGTCAGCCAGCAGGCCCTGGATTAGTTTTTGTTGAAGGTGGAACTTTTACTAAAGGTAATGTTCAAGATAATGTAATGCATGACTGGAACAATACTGCTACCCAACAGTATGTTAGATCTTTTTTTATTGATGAAACTGAGGTAACAAATGAAATGTATGGGGAATATTTATATTGGATGAAGACAGTTTTTTCTGAAAATTTTTCCAAATTATACAAAGCTGCGCTTCCAGATACTTTAGTCTGGAGGAATCCTCTTGGGTTTAATGAAGATATGGTCAATAACTACTTAAGACACCCTGCTTTTCAAAAACATCCAGTAGTAGGAGTAACTTGGAAACAAGCAGTTAATTTTGCAAAATGGAGAACAGACAGGGTCAACGAGCAAATTTTGGTTTCTGAAGGTTTTGTAAGAGAAGGTGCAATTATTCCTGATAGCATTTCAGATGGATATACATTTAACACTAAAGCTTATTTATTAGATCCAACAAGTGCATATGGTGGTAAAATGAATGAGCTTGCTGGTGATAAATCAAAAGAAACTAATGAAGATGGTGAAGACGAAATTAGCTATGCTACTAGAGAAACAGGAGTTTTATTACCTGAATATAGACTTCCTACTGAAACCGAATGGGAATATGCAGCATTAGCTTTAAGTGAGATTAGAAAAGATAATGTCTATCGAGGAAAGAAAAAATTTCCATGGGATGGAGAATATACAAGATCTGGAAAAAAGAGAAATGTTGGAGATCAATTAGCTAATTTTAAATTGGCAGATGGAGATTATGGTGGAATAGCTGGTTGGTCAGAAGTTGGATCAGGAATAACAACTTCAGTTAGATCTTATCCTCCTAATGATTTTGGCTTATATGGTATGGCTGGTAATGTAGCAGAGTGGGTTGCAGATGTTTATAGACCTATAATTGATGAAGAAGCTAACGATTTTAATTATTATAGAGGTAATGTTTTCTCACAAACGGTAATAGGAGAAGATGGTAAAATGGTTACAACAGATGCAGAAAATGCAAATTACGATTTCCTTCCTGGATCCCTTGTTGAAGAGGTTGTTAAAACTGAAGATATTGATAGAGTTAATTATTCTACTGGAGATAATAGAGACTATAATGATGGAGATAGAGGCTCAGTTAGAGACTTTACTCTAGAAGGAGATTTTGCTAGAATGTATAATGCACCTTCAGAAGAAGGTGGTGATATAGAAACAACTACGCTTATTGATAATGAAGCTAGAGTTTATAAAGGGGGATCATGGTTAGACAGAGCTTATTACCTAGATCCAGGTCAAAGAAGACATTTGCCAGGTTCTATGACCACTAATTTTATTGGCTTTCGATGTGCAATGTCTTATTTAGGTGAATCTAGGATAACTAGTAAACCTAGAAGAAGATAATTAGGTTCCTAATTAACTTATTTTATTCATCTCATATTTCATTACTTTTAAAAAATGAATACTAATCAATTATATGATTTATTCCTAAAATGTAATGGTGTTTCAACTGACACTAGATCAATAAAAAAAAATTCTCTTTTTTTTTCATTGAAGGGGGAAAACTTTGATGGAAATGATTATGCACTAGAAGCTCTTAATAAAGGAGCAAAATATGCAGTAATTGATAATAATAAACTCAAAAATCCAAAATTTATACAGGTAAACGATGTTCTAACTTCTTTACAATTACTTTCTGCATGTCATAGGACAAAACTAAAAAATACAACCATAATAGCTTTAACTGGAAGTAATGGGAAAACAACAACAAAAGAATTAATACATTCAGTATTAAGTGAGAAATATAAGACAGTTTCCACTTTAGGAAATTTAAACAATCATATAGGTGTTCCTCTATCATTACTAAAAATTAATAAAGATTCAAATTTTGCAGTTATAGAAATGGGTGCTAATCATATTGGAGAAATAGCTTTTTTAACGGATTTAGTAAAACCAGACTATGGCTATATAACGAATTTTGGAAAAGCTCATTTAGAAGGGTTTGGAGGCATGAAGGGGGTAATTAAAGGAAAAACAGAATTATATAATTGGTTAATAGAAAACAATAAACCCATTCTTATAAATTCAGATGATGAAATACAAAAGAAATTCACTAATTCTCAATCTATATTATTTGGTAAAAAGATTCAATCTCAATTTGTTTTTAAAGAGTTTAATGAAGATTTTGTATCTGTTGGGTTTAATGAACTTAAAATTAAAAGTAAATTAATAGGCAGTTATAATTTTAATAATATTATTGCAGCAATTTCATTTGGACTCTATTTTAAAATTGATATAAAATCAATTCAAAATGCTATAGAGAATTATACTCCAAAAAATAATAGATCAGAAGTTTTAAACACAAAAGACAAAAAAATAATTCTAGATGCTTATAATGCAAATCCAACTAGCATGAGACTAGCTATTGATAGCTTTTTTAAACTTTCTGGATCAAAAGCATTAATATTAGCTGATATGTTAGAGTTAGGGATTTATTCAAATGATGAACACCTTGAAATAATTAATCATTTAGAAAAAGAAAATACTGGAAAAACATATCTTGTGGGCGAAGAGTTTTATAAATTAAAAAAAGAGAGTAATTCTATTTCGTTTTATAAAACAAAGAATGAACTGATCTTAGAAATCTCTAATAATAAAATATTAGAAAAAAATATTTTAATAAAGGGATCTAGAGCTATGAAAATGGAGGAATTAATAAATCTTATTTAATTTTTAAATATCTTAGACAGGGATCAAAAAAAGAAATTTTATGAAAAAAATCGCATTTTTCCTTTTAACACTTCTAATTATCGCTTGCCAAAATACACCAAAAGAGTCTAACTCAAAAGACCTCAATGAATTTAAATACATAGAGACTACAATACAAGATTTACAAAAGGGCTATGGCAATGGTAGCTGGACTATTGTAGAGGTGGTCACGGCATACTCCCAAAGGATAGCAACCATAGACAAATCTGGCCCAAATCTTTCTTCTGTGATTGTCATAAATCCAGACGCGCTTGTGATTGCAGATTCATTGGATCAGATACCTCCAGAAAACAGGGGTTCTCTTCATGGGGTGCCCGTTTTATTAAAAGACAATATTGATACTAAAGATAAAATGGCTACAACTGCGGGCTCCAGAGCTTTAGCGGGATCCATGCCATTAGAAGACAGTTTCTTGGTACAGCAATTGCGCAAATCCGGGGCAGTGATTTTAGGAAAAGCCAACCTGAGTGAATGGGCCAATTTTAGAGGTCAAATGTCAAGTAGCGGCTGGTCTGGAATCAATGGCCAAACCAGAAACCCTTATGTGCTTACGCGAACACCTTGTGGGTCTAGCGCAGGAAGTGGCGTTGCTGTTTCTGCCAACCTAACAGTTTTAGCGATAGGAACAGAAACCAACGGATCTATAGTTTGCCCATCTACAGTAAACGGAATTGTAGGTATTAAACCCACGGTGGGGCTTATTAGTCGCGCAGGTATCATTCCTATTTCTTATACTCAGGACACTGCTGGCCCAATGGCCAGAACGGTGGCCGATGCCACTTTAGCCCTTGGAGCACTCACAGGTCTAGACCCCAAAGATGCCAAAACCAATGCCAGTATTGGCAAAGCCTTACAAGATTATACGCCGTTTTTAAAAGTAGACGGTCTTAAAGGCAAACGCATTGGTTGGTTTAAAAGTCCTTTTGGAAACCACGCCACCACAGACAGCCTTACAGTAAAAGCCATAGCCACCTTAAAAGCACAAGGTGCCGTTATTATTGAAATAGATCAGATTAACGAGCGAGCCACTGGAGGTCATTCTTTCCAAGTTATGCTTCATGAATACAAAGCTGGACTCAATGATTATTTTGCCAGTCTTGGATCAGACGCTAAAATTAAAAACCTTGAAGAACTCATCGCTTTTAACAAGAA
>JAAZZF010000065.1 GCA_014239275.1 Flavobacteriaceae bacterium
TCAAAATTAAATTATGGCATCATCTTCAGACATAAGAAAAGGACTTTGTATCCATTATAATAATGATATATATAAAATTGTAGAATTTCTACATGTAAAACCAGGAAAAGGACCTGCTTTTGTAAGAACAAAGCTTAAAAGTGTTACTAATGGAAAAGTAGTAGATAATACCTTTTCAGCTGGTCACAAGATTGATGAAGTTAGAGTGGAAACTAAAAAATTTCAATATTTATATAAAGATGGATCAACATATCATTTTATGAATGTTGATGATTATAATCAAATAACTGTTAATGGTAGTTTGTTAGATTCCTCTCAGTTCCTAAAGGAAGGCGAGATAGTTACCGTTTTAACAAACACTGAAGATGGAACAAGTCTTTCAGTTGAAATGCCTCAAAGTGTTACATTGGAAGTTCAAACTACAGAACCTGGCTTAAAAGGAAATACAGCTACTAATGCCACTAAGCCTGCTAAACTTGTAACTGGAGCATCTATTAATGTTCCTTTATTTATAAATGAAGGAGATTTAATTAAAATAGATCCTGAGAAAGGTTCTTATTTAGAAAGAGTAAAAAATTTATAATATGAGCATACTAGTTAACAAGGATTCAAAAATTGTTGTACAAGGATTTACTGGGAGTGAAGGCACTTTTCATGCTGAGCAAATGATCTCTTATGGAACTAATGTTGTTGGGGGTGTAACTCCTGGAAAAGGTGGTCAAAAACATTTGGGTCTACCGGTATTTAATACAGTAGATGAAGCTGTTTCAAAAGCAGATGCTAATACTTCAATTATTTTTGTTCCAGCTAGTTTTGCGGCAGATGCTATAATGGAGTCTGCAGACTCTGGAATAAAAACAATAGTAGCTATTACTGAAGGAATTCCTATATCAGACATGACTAAAGTTAACCAATACTTAAAAGGAAAAGACTGCGTTCTTATAGGTCCCAATTGTCCAGGTATAATCACTCCAGATGAAGCAAAAGTTGGTATTATGCCAGGTTTTGTATTTAAAAAGGGCAATGTTGGTGTGGTTTCAAAATCAGGAACACTTACTTATGAAGCTGCAGATCAGGTAGTTAAACAAGGTTTAGGTATTTCTACAGCCATTGGAATAGGAGGAGATCCAATTATTGGAACCACAATAAAAGATGCAATTGAATTATTTCATAAGGATCCAGATACAGATTGTATAGTAATGATAGGTGAAATAGGTGGTCAGCTTGAAACTAAAGCTGCTTTATGGTTTTCAAAATACAATAATCAAAAACCAATTGTTGGTTTTATAGCTGGAGAAACTGCTCCAAAAGGTAGAACTATGGGCCATGCTGGTGCAATAGTTGGTGGAGCAGATGATACAGCAGAGGCTAAAAAGAAAGTAATGAGAGAATGCGGAATTCATGTTGTAGATTCTCCTGCAGAAATAGGTAAGAAAGTAGCGGATATTCTACTATAATTATTAATTTTACTAAAGAATTATTTAGATTATGAATCTATTAAAAGGGAAAACAGTAATTGTTACTGGTGCCAGTAGAGGAATTGGTAAAGGAATTGCTTTAACTTTAGCTAAAAATGGTGCCAATATAGCTTTTACCTATAGTAAATCAATTGAAGCTGCTAATGACCTTTTGAAAGAAATATCTAATTTGGGAGTAAAATGTAAGTCCTACCAAAGTAATGCAGCTAATTTTGAAGAATCTAAAACTTTAGTTGAAAATATTTTAAATGATTTTGAGTCTTTTGATGTTTTGATCAACAATGCAGGAATTACTAAAGACAATCTTTTAATGAGAATGAATGAAGACGATTTTGATAAGGTTATTGAGGTAAATTTAAAATCTGTTTTTAACATGGTTAAGGCCACTCAAAGAACATTTCTTAAAAACAGATCTGGAAGTATAATAAACATAAGTTCAATCGTTGGAGTTAAAGGAAATGCTGGACAATCTAATTATGCAGCTTCTAAAGCTGGTATTATAGGATTCTCAAAGTCAATTGCTTTAGAACTTGGCTCTAGAAACATAAGATCCAATGTTATTGCACCTGGATTTATACAAACAGAAATGACAGATAAATTAAATCAGGATGTTGTTAATCAGTGGATTAGTATTATTCCTTTAAAAAGAGGAGGAACACCTGAAGATGTTGCAAATCTTTGCTTATTTTTGTCATCTGACCTTTCAACATTTATAACAGGTCAAGTAATTAATGTCGATGGCGGCATGTTAACATAAATAATTAAATTAAAAACAAATAAAAATGGAAAAATTAAACAGAATCGGATTGCCAGTCGTGGTAATAGTAATGGTAACTTTTATAGTATTAGTAAAATCAGCAGTTAATATTGGTTATGGAGAAGCTGGTGTGTTATTTAGAACATTTGGAGGTGGTGTTGTTACTGATGAACCAGCTCTAGGAGAAGGGTTTCATATTATTGCTCCTTGGAACAAGGTTTACCTATATAATGTAAAACAACAAGAAGTATTTGAAAGTCAGATGCAAGTACTTTCATCAAATGGACTTGAAATATCTCTTGATGTTTCTGTATTATATCAACCGCAATCAGATAAGTTAGGATTATTACACCAAACAAAAGGTTCTAATTATTTAGATATAGTTATTGTTCCTAATATTAGAGCTGTCGCTAGAAGTGTAGTTGGTAGATATACACCTGAACAACTTTATTCTACAAAAAGAGATGCTATAGAAAGTGAAATTTATGATGAACTGAAGAAAGGGGTTGAAGCACAGTATGTTCAGATTAATGATGTCTTAGTTAGAGATGTTACTTTGCCTAATACAATAAAACAAGCAATCGAAAGAAAACTTAGTCAAGAACAAATGGCTCTGGAATATGAATTTAAACTTGAATCAGCTAGAAAAGAAGCAGAAAAAGTTAGAATTGATGCGAAAGGTAAAGCAGATGCAAATAGAATTTTAAATAGCTCTCTTACTACTAATATTTTAAAAGATAAAGGTATTGAAGCAACAATAAAACTTGCTGAATCACCAAACTCAAAGGTTATTGTTATTGGTTCAAGTAAAGATGGTTTGCCAATAATACTAGGAAATCAATAAATATTAATAAGGTCCTTGATTGTTATTATTAATTGCATTGGATAAATGTCCAGGCATAACTCCTCTTATTCCATAATAGAGTAGGGTAGTTATAAAAATAATTTACCAAAGTAGTATAGCACTTAGTATGACAAAAAACACAAAGATAGAGTAGAAAAATGAAAATTTACTGTCTTGTAAATTTCTAAACCATTTTATTTCATTTGTTTTATATAAGTATTTTCCGTCAACATTAATTCTTTTAAATGTTCCCTGTTGTAAAAGAAGTATTAAAATATTGAAAACAACCATTCCTATTATTAAATTGTTAATAGCATCTGCTTTAGTAAAGACATTTACTACAGGAAGAACTTCATAAACAAATGCACTACTTCCAATTGCTCCAAAAATACCACCAACAGCTAGGTTAATTCTGGATTCTAACTCTCTAAGTGGAATAAGAAATACCATACAGGAAATGAAATAAGAAAGAATCCCTCCAGTAAATATTTTAAAAAATAAAACACCACCTTTTCTCTTAATATTTAATTCAACTATAAAGTTTTGTGTGACTTCAGGTCTTTTTAAAGTTGGTGTCATTTGTAATACAGTTGACATACTTGTTTTATAATCACTTCTGTATGTGACATCTGTTATAAGATAACCTTCAGTTAGATTTCTCATGATTGGTTCAAATGTACTTTTGTATTTACTGCTTGGTTGAATTTTAACAAGTGATGTGTCTACTGTGCTTTGAAATTCAAATAATAGCTTTTGAGTATCAAAAGGATAATTACCTAGATTCCAACTGTGATCAAATTCATTTTCAACATACATTGAACTCTTTGTAAATTTATTACCATAAAATAGTATGGAGTCTTCAGAAACATCTCTTCTTGCATATACAAGGGGCCCAAAATATCTTATTTCACTTTCTTTTAAATATAATTGAACCCACTCTGGATGAGATAGATCAAGTGAATCACCATTAATAGAGTTAAATTCTAAATCATATTTAGAATAAATGTCAAAAACAAATTTCCCAATAAAGAAATTATTTTTTACATCTAGATCTTTTATGTCCTTAAAATCCATTGATACATCAAAAACCATTGGCCATTTAAGGGAATCTTCTTCAACTAGTTTAACTTCTGGATAGTATGGTGAGCCAAATCTTTTATAATCTATATCTGGAATAGAATCATTTGTTTGTCCAAATGAATAATTTGAAATTATTAAAAAACAAATAATAAATTTTAAAAATTTGTACATAATATATGTAATCTTACATTACAAACTTATTAATAATATAATAAAATGAATAATCTATATTTTTTGAATATTTTCAAATTAATATTTATTTCAAAATTCCGATTATTAAAGGAGTTTTTTATTAATATTTTAATATAAAGTATAAAATATCTATTTTTGCTGCGATTAAAATTATATATGGCAAAATCACAACAAACTTTTAATAAACTAGAGAAAGAAAAAAAACGTTTAAAGAAAAGGGAAGATAAAAGAAAAAAGATGCTAGCTCGTAAAGAAGCTAAAGCAAGCGGAGAAATTGTTACAAATGAGTTTGTCTATGTAGATTATAACGGAAATTTCACTGATACACCACCAGATCCAGCAGAAAAAGAAAGAATAAGCGCAGAAAGCATTGTAATTGGTGTTCCTAAGCGAGAAGCTGTTAAAACAAGTGGTTTTATTGGAAAAGTTAATTTCTTTGATCATTCTAAAGGTTTTGGGTTTATAATTGATCCAGAAACTCAGGAAAAGTATTTTGTTCATATAAGTGAATGTATTGATGAAATTGAAGAAGGTGACAAGGTTGAATTTGATACAATCAGAGGTGCTAAAGGAATGAATGCTTGTAAGGTAAAGAAGGTTTAATTGTAATTGAACTATAATATATATTATGTTAAATCGAATTTGAATCACTAATTATATAAACAAATGAAGAAAAAAATTATATATACCCTATTGCTTGTATTAGCATTATTTTTAATATATGCAGCATACGTTATTACTAACCCTGTAAGTCCACTTGATACAGTTTCGTTTACTATAGATGATAAAGACATATCAATTACATATAGCAGACCTTATAAAAAAGGAAGATTAATATTTGGTAATGAATCTGAATCTGCCCTAGTCCCATTTGATCAATATTGGAGAACTGGTGCCAACAGACACACTGTTATTAATACTAATTCTGATTTAAATTTTTATGATAATGTACTTTCTGTTGGTCAATATTCTCTTTATACAATTCCAGGCTTAAATTCTTGGGACATAACTTTTAACAGTACTGATGCTTTTTTTGGTATTTCAAGACCTGATTCTGAAAAAGATCTTTTTACTATTACTGTTCCTTCCAGTCAAACAGATGAATCAATTGAACAATTTACTATAGATTTTGTTACTGATTCTTTAAATTCTAATATTAGATTAAGATGGGATACTACTGAAATTAAAATTCCTTTTAAATAAAAATGTTTTTTTCTTTAAAAAATTTTTTAAAAGCCCTACTCTTTTTATTTTCTCTTCTAATAATTGTTTTAATATTTGGAGGTATTTCCTATTTTGTTATTGATAAAATTCAGAAAAAGAATAATCTAATGGATATTGAAGAATATTCTCCAATTTCTACTTTAGTTGTTCCAAAAAATCCAACAAACAAATCTAAATTTCCATTCATTGATGTTCATAGTCATCACTGGGACATGCCAGTTAAAGATCTTACTGGTATTATAAAAGAAATGGATAGTTTGAACATGAAATATATGATTAACCTCAGTGGCTCAGGTTTTGGTACTTTTTCTGGAAATCAATCTTTAATGGATATAAATCTTTCAAAATCATTAAAAAATGTAAGAAAAAATTATCCTAAAAGATTTGGTGTTTTTGTTAATCTTAATCTAAATAAAATAGATGAGAAAGATTTTGCTGCTTCATCTGTTGAAATTCTAAAAAACGCTGTTAAAGACGGGGCTATTGGATTAAAAATTTATAAAAATTTAGGACTTAATCTAAAAGACTCTGAAGGAAATAGAGTCAAGGTAGATGATAAAAGGCTTTCAGCAATTTGGGAAGCTTGCGCAGACCTTAAAATACCTGTTTTAATTCATTCTGGTGAGCCCTCCCCTTTCTTTGATCCGATAGACAAGTATAATGAAAGATGGCTTCATGCTAGACAAAAACCTAGAAGTTTTAGACCTCAAGATAAATATCCCTCTTTTGATACTGTAATGCAAGAGCAATACAATATGTTTAAAAGACATTCAAATACTATTTTTATTAATGCACACATGGGTTGGATGGCAAACAATTTAGACAAGTTGGAAAGACATTTAGATAGTCTTCCAAATGTTTATACAGAATTTGGTGCAGTAATAGGGGAATTAGGAAGACAACCTAGAAGAGCAAGGCAGTTTTTTATCGATTATCAAGATAGAGTTATGTTTGGAAAAGATACATATAGGAAGTCTGAATTTGATGTTTATTTTAGAGTTCTCGAAACTAAAGATGAATATTTTGATTACTATAGAAAAAGACACGGTCTTTGGAAAATGTATGGGCTTGATCTCCCAGATGAAGTTTTGAAAAAAATATATTATAAAAATGCTTTAAAATTATTTCCTTCTATTGACAAGGAATTGTTTGAGTAACCTTTCTGTTCTTTATAGAAATAATAGTTTTGTAAATTGATTAATTGTGATTAACTATGCATAATTAGAAATAGTTAAATGAAACACCTCTGGGTCATATTATTTGTAATTAATTTTGTGTGTGGCCAAACTAGCAAACCCCTTAGCGTAGATAGCCTTGCTTGGCTTACTGGTAGTTGGCAAGGTCCAATTAATGGAAATATACTGGAAGAAACATGGCTTACACCTCGCTCAGGTACTATTGTTGCGTTAGTTCGTTCAACAAATGAATCAGGAACAGATTTTGTAGAAATTATTCATATCAAAGAAGTCAATGGTACACTAAATCTTAAGTTGCAACTTTTTGATAATTCCCTTTCGCCTATTAACACTAAAGCTCACAAGTTTGTTTTAACTAAGATGGAAAAGAATTATATTGAATTTAAAGGTATTAGTCAAGGTGCGCATCGAAAGCTTAGTTATGCCAGACCACAAAAAGATGTATTTTATATTCGTTTTCAACCTGAGGAAGGTGATGAGGTTGAAATTCGATTGACGCAAAAATGATATTTATATGAAAAAATATATTATAAAAATGCTTTAAAATTATTTCCTTCTATTGACAAGGAATTGTTTGAGTAACCTTTCTGTTCTTTGTAGAAATAATAGTTTTGTAAATTGATTAATTGTGATTAACTATGCATAATTAGAAATACTAAAATGACAATAGGGATTCCTAAAGAAATAAAAGACAACGAATTTAGAGTAGGCATGACTCCTTCAGGGGTTAATTCTTTTGTTAGAAATGGCCATACAGTTTATGTAGAAAAGGGTGCTGGATTAGGAAGTGGATTTTCAGATGGTTTATATTCAAGTATTGGTGCTGAAATATGCAATTCTGTTGAAGAAGTATATTCTAAATCAGAGATGATTATTAAAGTTAAGGAACCATTAAAACAAGAATATTCTTTAATCAAAAAAGATCAAATCATATATACTTTTTTTCATTTTGCTTCTTCTAAAGGATTGACTGAAGCAATGATAAAAAGTGGTGCAATTTGCATAGCATATGAAACTGTTCAAAATGATGATTATACCCTACCCCTTTTAACTCCTATGTCTGAGGTTGCTGGAAGGATGGCGACTCAACAAGGTGCTAAGTTTTTAGAAAAACCTCAAAGTGGTCATGGAATTTTGTTAGGTGGAGTACCTGGGGTAAAACCTGCCAATGTGATAGTCTTAGGAGGAGGTGTTGTTGGAACACAAGCAGCTAAAATGGCTGCTGGTTTAGGTGCAAATGTTACAATTTTTGATATTAGTTTAGATAGGTTAAGAAAACTAGATGACATTATGCCTAAAAATGTTAACACTCAATTTTCAAACACTTATAATATACTAGAAGCAATAAAAAATGCTCATTTAATTATTGGAGCAGTTTTAATTCCTGGTGCAAAAGCACCAAATCTTATTACCAAAAAAATGTTAAAACACCTCAATAAAGGTACTGTTTTAGTAGATGTAGCTGTTGATCAAGGTGGTTGTTTTGAAACTACACACCCAACTACTCATAAAGACCCTACTTATATTATTGATGATGTCCTTCATTATAGTGTAGCAAATATGCCTGGTGCAGTTCCTGTAACTTCAACAGAAGCATTGACTAATGCTACCATAAGTAGAGGTCTGTCAATTGCTAATAAAGGTTGGAAGAATGCTTGTAATGATGATATGTCTTTGAGATTAGGTTTAAATATAATTAATGGTAAAATTGTTTATAAGGCTGTTGCTGATGCTTTTAATTTTGATTATATAGACTTAAATGAAATTATTTGATTATGCCTAATATTCCTTCTTTAGACTTATCTAACTTTTTATCTAATAATGATACTTTAAAAAAAGATTTTGTAAAAAGAATTGGAAAGGCTTACCAGGAGATAGGTTTCATTGCTTTAAAAGGGCATTTTCTTACAAAAGATAATATAGATAATTTATATCTACAGATCAAAAAGTTCTTTGATTTAACTCAAGAAACAAAAGATAAATACGAATTTGATGGTTATAAAGGTCAAAGAGGGTATACTTCTTTTGGAAAAGAACATGCAAAAGGGAAAAAAGAAGGTGATTTAAAAGAATTCTGGCATTTTGGGCAGTTTTTAGATAATCAAAACAAAAATTATAGTTATCCTGATAATATTATTGTTGATGAGCTTCCTGAATTTAATAAGGCAGGAAAAGAAACTTTCAAAGCATTAGAAAAAACGGCTGTATATGTACTCAGAGCTATTTCTATATTTTTAGACTTAGAAGAAGATCATTTTGACAAATTTGTTATAAATGGTAATAGTATCCTAAGACCTATTCACTATCCTCCTATTAATAAAGAACCAAAAAAAGCTGTTAGAGCAGCTGCACACGGAGACATTAATCTTATTACCCTTTTAATGGGTGCCCACGGAAAGGGTTTGCAGGTTAAAAATAATAAAGGAGAATGGATTGATGCAATTGCTGCCGATGATGAAATTGTAATCAATGTAGGTGACATGCTTTCTAGATATACTAATGATAAATTGAAATCTACAATTCATAGAGTAATCAATCCACCAAGAGAATTATGGGGAAAATCAAGATATTCTATTCCTTTTTTCCTACACCCTATTGGATCAATGAAGCTAAATGTTCTAGAAAATTGCATTGATGAAAGTAATCCTAAAAAATTTGATGATATCACAGCACATGATTTTTTAATTAACAGATTGATTGATATCGGAGTTATGAAAAAAGAATGAAAAAATTCTCTTCACTTTCTGATCTAAAATCATTAATAAATCCTTCAGGAATATCTTCTATCAGCTCTGTTGCAATTAATAAAAAAAATAAATTAATGAAACAGTCTTTAGAGGCTCATTATAGTATAAAAGGAAGAGCAGGAAAACCTGTTACTCTTATTAAAGGTTTCAAGGGAACAAAAAATGAGATGAAAGACTTAGCTAAAATTCTTAAGAATAAATGTGGAGTTGGCGGATCTATTAAAGATGGGGAAATAATTATTCAAGGTCAATATAGAGATAAGATTATGTCTATATTAATAGATATGGGACATTCTGTAAAAAGAATCGGAGGTTAACCTTCGTGATCATCTTTATCTATATCGGAATTCTTAAAAATTAAAAACAAGAATATTAATATAGAAATTACTGAAAAAGTAGTTGAAAGGAAACTTATAGAACTTAAAACACCAAATGTTGTTGCATCAGCAATAACCTCAAATCCTATTATAATTGCAAAGATGTTATTCCTGTTTTCATAAAACAATGCTGAAATTCTTTTGTAATAGGAGGCTAAAGTAAACCATATAGCAGGTAAAAAAGCTATAATAAGGCTAATGATCCACCCTGATGAGAAAGAAGACCACAAATTACTAAAAAACTCTTCAGGATTTGCTTCAATTTGTTCCTGAAAAGCTAATTGATCAAAACCTTCAGGGTTATTCATATCTATAAAACCTTCATTCATTAAATAACTACCGAAAAAAGAAAAAATTAGAATAATTCCTGGTATAGAAAGTAGTATGACAAACAACATTCTTAAGAAATATGTTGTTCCACTTATTGTCCCTGAAAATTGAAAGAATTTTAACATAGCTTTAAAAATTTAATTTTCAAATATAATATTAATTATTTCTTTTGTTGAAATTATCTTTTTTAGACTTTAAAAACCTGTTAATAATAGCGGCAATAATTAAAATTAAACATATCCCCCAAAAAATATTATTAATTGTCATATATATATATTTTAGTTAGTTTTAACGGCAGTGCCATAAGCTAATACTTCAGCAGCTCCTTGTGATATAACAGAAGTCATAAGCCTAACATTTACAATTGCATTTGCACCAAGTTTGTGAGCATCATCAATCATTCTTGATAAAGCTTGTTCTCTTGAATCTGCTTGAAGTTTGGTATATTCTTCTATCTCACCTCCAACTAGGTTCTTGAAAGAAGCAAAAATATCTTTTCCTATGTTTCTAGCCCTAACGGTAGATCCTCTAGCTACTCCTAAAATTTCAGAAATATTTTTTCCTGGTATTGTCTCTGTTGTGGTGATTAGCATAATAATTTTATTTATTATACAAATTTATAAAAATTAAGTTAAAAAAAATATTTAAACCCATTTAATAGGGCTTAAATTATTCTTAATCAAGTAGTCATTACATTTGCTAAAATGCTTATTTCCAAACCAATAACCCTTGTTTGCACTTAATGGTGATGGATGTCCTGATTTTAATATTAGGTGATTATTGTTTCTTATTAATGATTCCTTCTTTTTAGCGTATCCTCCCCATAACATAAATACTATATTTTCTTTTTTATCAGAAATTTTTCTTATCACATTATCAGTAAATATTTCCCATCCCCTATTTGCATGACTACCAGGTAATCCACTTTCAACAGTTAAAACAGAATTTAGTAACATAACACCTTGATTTGACCAATCAATTAAATCACCATCAGTTCTTGTAACAGACTCTAAATCTGTCGAAATTTCTTTAAATATATTGTTTAAGGAAGGAGGGTTAACAACCTTTGAATCAACGGAAAAGCACAAACCATTTGCTTGAAA
>JAAZZF010000066.1 GCA_014239275.1 Flavobacteriaceae bacterium
ATATTTTTGACCTCCCCAAGTTTGACCTGCATCCTTAACTAATTTTAAAACATGATCAGATGAGTTTCCTGAAGTATCAGGATTTGCTATAACTTCAGCAGAACCTCCATCAAAACCAGATAATGCTCCAATAGTTTCAAATCCTGAAATTAATGTTCCTGCAGTAACAGCACCACTAGTTGGAATAATTTTCATAATATCATCTATATGGTATATTCCAGCTGTAGAGGCCCCTCCATCAATAAAGAAAACCAATTTTTTAAAATCAGCTGTTCCATCCCAAGCTGCTCCAGCATTAGGCCAAGCTTGTGCTGTAATAGTTGACATATCAAAAGTAATTGTATTCCATCCTTGTGTAGAGAAATTTTGTTTTAATTCAATATATTCATTATCTCCACTTTCTTCTAACTTAATCATTAATGTATGTGCATTAGCATCTGGAGAATGTATTTTAATCGAATACTTATTATTTGCATCTTTAACAATTTTAATAGGCTGATCTAAAGTCATCTGTATATTTTCCCAATCACTACCAGAATTAGTTACTTTTCCTGTATTGTTGGAAGAATTATCAGGATCTTTTGATAATTCAAATGACGCTCCGCCATCTCCTTTAAACTTTTCTTCTTTGTCAAACTTAATTGGAAGCTTTAACTCAGATTTTTTATAGAAATATATATTGTCTAAGAATACTGTGCCAAACCCATTTCCATTCCATGGAGAACCTACAAACTTAAATTGGTGAATATCAGCCATTGAAAGTCCTTGATCAGTATATGCAGAAATTGGAATATCAATACTAGTCCATTGATCTTTAGTAAGATCTTTAGTTACAGATTTCTCACCTGTAGCTTTACTAATTGGAAAAATTTCAAGAGCTGCAAGATCTGCTGTCCATGCATCTACATGCAAAAACTCCATTCCTGAGACATCTTGCTCTGATCCAAATTGAATTCCTTGATAATTCAATTTAGAATACTGAAGCATTTTATCTCCATTTAAATCATATTCTGTATACTGAGTAGTTTGTCCCCAATTTGGATAAAAATCAGATCCAGTCATATCTGTATACTTTCCACTATAAAGAGAAACTACACTCGAAGAAGGCCTGTCTTTTGGAGTTGTAGCAGATGTCGTAGGCTGCATAATTGCAGTAACTTCAAAATCTTCAGAGTAACTTGTTGTTTCAATAGCACCACCTTTAGCAGTCACAATAACTGTATAAGTTCCGGCAGCTGCATATTTGTAGGATGCCGTTTCACCAATATTTGCACTCACAGCTTCTGCACCATCAACACCAGGGTTTAACTCAAATGTTGTGGCAAAATCTGCTGTAGCCACTACATCAATTTGTTTAGAAATAGTTGTACTGTTAGTTATAGCAACAACTAGGTTTTGAGGAGCTTTAAAAGAAACAACTAGTTGAACATCAGCACTAGTTTTTAGTTTATTTAAACCATAAGCTGTAACTTTTACAGTATGAGTAGCTTCAGTGTACGTATGTTTGATACTTTTCCCAGCAGCTACACCAGTAGCTCCAGCACTTCCATCACCAAAGTCAACATCAAAAGAAATAACATTATCCCCAGTTGGTGTAATGGTAACAAGACCCGTGTTGTCTTGGGTAATTTCAAAATTAGCACCTACGTTTGAAGGAGCAACAATTCCAAAATCAGTCTCTTCCATGAAGTCCTCATTACAACTAATTATTGCTGTAAAAACGAAAAGTAAAGTAAAAATTTGTTTTATTGTTTTCATGTTTGTTCTTATTAAATATTAATATCCTGCATTTTGAGTTAATCCCGAAATATCAATTTCTGTTTGTGGAATTGGGAAAACCTCATGTTTTCCTGTTACAAATCCAGATATAGCATTAGCAGCTTCACCAGTTCTTACTAAATCAAAGAACCTATGACCTTCCATTGCTAATTCTAATCTTCTTTCTTCCCAAATTTCTTTAGTTAAGGTAGCTCCCGTAGAAGAACTAGCTTTCGAGCTATTTCCATATGCTCTTGCTCTAACTTGATTTAAATAATTTTGAGCTTTTGTATCATCAGCAGATGATTTTCTATTATTAGCCTCTGCAGCCATAAGGAGAACATCTGCGTATCTGATTGCTCTATAATTAGTTTCATAATTTAATTCTTGTTGTGCAGCACTAGCTCCAGATCTTGGGATATATTTATGATTAAAGTAACCTGTATGTTCATATCCTTTTGTATATTCAGCACCTGTACTATTAGACCAAGCATCTATATCTAAAACAGCAGCATCTCTTCTAGTATCTCCAGCTCCGTATGCATCATACAAATCTTGAGTAGGCACATTAAAACTCCATCCTGATGCGTATACTGATCCACTATATCCTCTAATTCCGTGGTGAATAATAGCAAAACTTCCTTCAGAACCTTGAGGGAAGCCCCAGTCCCACCAATTAGAATTTTTGGAGTGTTGTACTTCAAATACGGATTCAGGTCCATTTTCACCTGATGTTAAGAAAACATCCTTTTGATTAGCTGGCAATGAATAAAGGCCAATTAATGGATCTAAAATACTTGCAGCTTCTGTAAATTTATCTTGATATAAATAAACTTTTCCTAAAAGCGCATGAGCAGTATAAGCAGTAGCTCTTCCATTTGTGCTTTTTTCTGCAGGTAATGCAGAAATAGCAGCTTGGAGATCTGTCTCAATTTGAGCATATACTTGAGCTTTAGGTGATCTAGATAAAGTATTAGAATCACTAGCAGTTAATCTTGATTTGGTAAATAACGGTACATCGCCAAAAATTTTCGCCAATTCAAAATAATAGTAGGCTCTTAAGAAATGTACTTCACCATAAAGTTGTGCTTTTCTAGAAAACTCTAATTTATCTTTATTTTCTACTAAATAGTTAGCTCTGTTAATCCCCTCATATAACCACTTCCATGTACTAGTGAGTTGATCATTCTGAGCAATGTGAATCATATCATCAATTTTTTGTAATCCAATTACATCTGTAGCACTTTCTCCTCCACAAAGAGAATTATCAGAGGCAAGATCTCCGATCATTACAGTATAGATATTCCATTGTAGAACATCATAGGTTCCAACCAAAGCTGCTTCATAATCTGCAGATGTTTTGAAGTAATCATCTGCTACAATAGTGTAACCCTCTGATGCTTCATAGTCAACGTAATCTTCACACCCTATAAATCCAAGGGAAAGAATGATTAATAATAAGTTATTATAAATTTTATTTTTCATTTTATATATTTTTAAAATTTAAGATTAAGTCCTAGTGAAATAATTCTTGGAGAAGGATATGTCCCCCTATCTACACCTGTATCAAGAACTGGACCTCCACCATTTGAAATTTCAGGATCATACCCTGTATAATCAGTGAAAGTAAAGGCATTTTTAGCTTGTGCATAAACTCTCAGACTACTAAGTCCAAGTTTAGAGTATATAGAGCTTGGAAAATTATATCCTAATTGAATATTCTTTATTTTAACATAACTACCATCCTCAACATATCTATCTGAAACTCTAGAATTATCATTAGCATCAATGAAAGAATATCTAGGTTCGGTTGTACTAGTTCCTTCTCCTTTCCATCTATTTAAAACAGATGCAAATTTATTGGTATAATTCAATCCTCTTTCATATCCTCTATATATATCGTTTCCTACAGAAGCATAGGTAAAAACTGAAAGGTCAAAGTCATAAACGTCTAAAGCAAAATTCCACCCTAAAGTAAAGTCAGGGAATGGATCTCCAATTTTAGTTCTATCTGATGAATCAATTTTACCATTTCCATCTATATCAACAAATCTAATATCACCAGCTTGTGCATTATTTTGAGTCGCATGTTTATTTACATCTGCTTGGGTTTGAAAAATTCCATTAGTTTTATAACCCCAAAAAATACCCGGAGATTCTCCCTGTCTGAATTGGGTTAAACTTTTATAAGGAATTCCATACCCACTTCCCCATATATATTTGTCTCCATTCTTAATTTCTTTAACCAAATTTTCTGCAGTCGTAAAATTAAATGTAGTATTAAAGCTTATATTCTCAGCAATATCATCTCCATATGATAAACTCAATTCATAGCCCTTAGTTTCTGTTTTACCAATATTGGCTACTGGATAACTTGGAATACCTAAGTAAAGAGATAAAGTGGGACTAAATAATAAGTCATCTACTGTTTTTATAAAATAATCTGCAGTAAATCTTAATTTAGAATCAAACATAACTAAATCTATACCAGCATTTGTCTGAATTTGATTTTCCCAAGAAACATCGTCATTAGGAATACCTAATAAAGTTGATCCAGAAGTTATTGTGTCTCCAAATGTATATTTTGGAAAAGTTGAAATCGTACCAAACTGGGGGGAAGCATTATCATTTCCAACAGATCCATAGCTAGCTCTTACTTTTAAAAAGTCAATAATTGATGAATTAAAAAAATCTTCATTAGAAGCTACCCAACCTAACGAAGCTGAAGGGAAAATGGCAAACTTATTGTTTTTTCCAAAAGAAGTAGACCCATCTCTTCTAACTGTAAGAGATGCTAAATACTTTTCTTGATAATCATATTCAACTCTTCCCATAAGAGATACGCTTCTACTTACTGACTGCCATGATCCTGTAGTTTGGTCTTCTACTCCACCAGTAGCAGAACTTAAATCTGCGAACTTCCATGAATTAAATGGAACATCTACATTACTTCCGCTTAAACCATTATTAGTATGTTTTCCAATTGTGAAACCAGCAAAAACATTAAAATTATGCTCGTCATTAATATTAAAATCATAATTACCAAAAATTTCATAAGTATAACTAAACCAATTTTGTTTAGTTTCACTAACCCTACTGTGATCATCTTTTGTTCTTGGGCTTAAGTCAGCATTTGCATTTGTGCCATTGTGTCCAACTCCATAAAAACGAAGTGGGCTAAATGATTTTTGCTGTTGCCAAATACTAGCATATCCAAGTCTAGAAGTTATTTTGAAATTATCCATTAACTGATACTGTAATTCAATTTTACCAATTAACTTGTCTGTTTTATTATCACTATATGAATTGTCTACACCTGCAAGAGGATTAATAACTTCTTGAGTAATATTACTGCTTGTACTATATTTTCCATTTGTCATTACTGGAAGAGTAGGATCAAAATTTAATGCATTAAATATTTGGCCTCCACCATGTCCATTTCCTTGTATATTTGAATATTTAGTATGTACTATTCCTTTTAATTTTTCTGAAAAATCAGTAGTAAAATTGACAGATAAAGTAGATCTGTCAAAAAAATCTTTATCACCTCCAACCGCTACTCCTTCTTGAGCAGTATATCCAGCTGAAAGGAAATAAGTGGAAGTCTCAGATCCTCCAGAAGCTGAAAAATTAGTAGTTGATATAGGGGCTGCATCAAAAAGTTCCTTTTGCCAATTTGTTCCTACACCTAAACTAGATAGGTCTGTGTAAATTAAAGATCCTCCAGAAGAAACACTGCCTTCATTTAGCATCGCAGCATACTGGGAAGCATTTAGTACGTCAATATATTTATCAACTTCCTGTATACCATAAGAAGTGTCTAAAGAAAAAACGGTAGATTGATTTTTGTTACCAGATTTAGTGGTAATAACAATAACACCATTTCCACCTCTTACACCATAAAGTGCAGTAGTAGAAGCATCCTTTAAAACAGAGACGCTTTCAATATCCGAAGGGCTAATAGCATCCATATCCCAAAGGGAAGAATTGATACCATCAATTACAACTAAAGGATCAGTTCCAGAAAATGAAGTTATTCCTCTAATTAGTACAGAAGGTTTACCCCCAGGATTTGGACTTGAAATTACATTTAAACCTGTTTGACCTTGCAGAGCATCTTCAACTCTCAAAGGTTTTAATTTAGCAACTTCATCACCAGATACAGTTAAAACTGATCCAGAAATGTTAGATGCTTTCTGAGTACTATAACCAATAAGAATAATTTCATCTAAAGCATTTTCAGAAAGGAGTTTAACATTTAAAGTAGTAGAATTTCCTATAAGAATTGATTGAGAGGTATAGCCAACAAAACTAAAAGTAAGGGTATCATCACCCGAAGCATTAATTGAATAATTACCATCAAAATCAGTAGAAACTCCAATTTTAGTCCCCTCAATTAAAACAGTAGCGCCTGGAAGAGGTACACCGTTATCATCTGTTACTATTCCACTAATTGATTGAGATTGCAAATTGAAAGCAAATGCAAACATCAATAAAAAAGAAGAAAGATTCTTTAAAAAATTTTTTTTCATAATATTTTTGAATTAAAAGATTAAACTTAATCTATATAAATCGTTAGAACAATATAAAAAACCTTTACAATAATAAGGAGTTGACAAAATTAATGATCAATTTTTAATAAATTAATATATTTTAGGAGCAAAACTATTTAATTTGACAAAAAAATAATGATTAAATAGGAGATATATATTACTATAATATTTATATTGTATAGTTAATGTATAGTGATAATTAGAATCATTTTACAATTTATAAACTAAGCAAGTGGTCTGTAAGGCCCTCATTACGTGATAAATTCATCTTTTTTCTGAGTCTATATCGTTTAATTTCAACACTACTTAATGAGATATTTAGTAAAGGTGCTATATCTTTTGATGAAAGGTTAAGTCTAAGATATGCGCATAACCTTAAATCATTGTTAGTTAAAATTGGATGTGATTGTTTTACTTTTTTTAAAAAATCCTTATCAGCATTGTTAAAGGCTTCTTCAAAAAATTTCCAATCATCTCGATTATTTAAATTTCTGTCTATAACTCTTATCACAGATGAAATGTTTTGCATTGAATCAATATTTTTAAGATCTTTTTTAAGTTTACTCAAAAACTGGTTCTTTTTAATCATACTCATTGTAGAAATAGCTAACTCCCTATTCTTTCCTTCAATGTCTTGCTGAAGTTTTTCATTTTCAATTGACATTAAAGCCTGTTTCTTTTCTATTTCTTTTAATTCAAGTTTGTTTTGATTCATTTTAATGATTTTCTCCTCTTTTTTTCTATAGAAATTAATATAATATCTATTAATTAAAAAAATCAAAATCACAACTATTAAAACATAATTAGCAATCATAAAGTTAGATCTATACCAAGGGCTTAGAATTGAAAATTCGATTGACTGTAGATTATTCTTTGAAAATACATTTCCAATTTTAGATCTCACCTTAAATTCATAATCACCGTATCTAAGATTATTAAACGTAATATTTGACTTCTCATTAAAACTACTCCAATCATTTGTATATCCATCCAGGAGAAACTGATACTCAACTTTTTGAAATTTTTGAAAATTTGTGGAGTTATAATAAAAACTAATATTATTTGTTTTGTGATTAAATTGAAGATTTTCATTAAAATCTATCGAAATAGGAGATTCATTTATTTTATTGATGTCTATTTTCTCATACTGCGTTTCGGGCGGATATACAATATATTTTTCTAGATCAAATGAGATATATCCGTTATTAGTTCCAATTATATAATCCTCATTTTGAATTTTAGAAATATTTTCAAATACTGTTTTTCTTAATTTTTCTGGAAATAGAACTGTAGATATTGTTCTTTCATTTGACATTAAATCTTTTGATAAATAGTGCAAATAGTTTTCGGAAAACATCCAGAGTTTTTTATTATTGTCATTTATAATAATCCCATTTATTAATTCTTTATTAGATAAATTGGAAAGAAGATTGTCTTTTTCAAAAGTATCTTTATCACTATTGTATTTATAAAAGCCCGCACTGTAATTATAATATATTTCATTATCAAATTTAGCTAAACTTGCATTCCCTCCAATTGAAACAGATGTATCAATTTTGAATTCTTTTAAATCATAGAAATCAGGACTTAATAAAAGTTTATAAACACCTCTATATCCATGACTAACCAAAATTTTTCCATTTTTAGAAATTTCAAATAATCTTGAAGAAATGTCAAAACCTTTTATTTTATTTCTAATTACCCATTGATTGTTTTTCTTATAAAGAATATTAAAGCCTAGATATCCTCCTTCCAAAATTAAATTAGAAGATTTTGAAATTTTTCTAAAAGCCCAAGTGCCAGATGTTTCAGGAATTTTAGTTGCAATTCCATTTTTAATAATAAAAGATCCATTATTATGTCCACAAAATAATTCTCCATTGATTTCAGTTAGGCTCCAAACCTGTCCAGCAGTATTTGGAATTAATTTAAATGAATCTGTTGATTTGTGTTTTTTAAAAAAGAGTCCCTGATTAGTGCCAATATATAATAAATCATCATGAAGTTTTGAGGAATATACTGTTCCTAAAAAACCATCATTATCATTATAAATTTTAAAAGGAGATTTACTGTTAATTAATGAAATCCCATTATCAAGACCTAGCCAAATATTATTATCTAAATCTTCAAAAAGGGATAGGATAGTATTGTTGATAATACCTTGAGATTTATTTAAAATTCTTAATAATTTCCCTTTGTCATCAAACAACATCAAACCTTTTCCAACTGTACCAATAGCAAACCCACCATCTTTCAATCTAATAGCCTTATAAACTGTAGTCCCGTTGACTTGGGGTTTAGAAATTGTTGAGGATAATGAAGTTAAGTTTCCATTTGGAAGCAATTCTAAAAAATCCATTTCATCAGTTATAATCAATAAGTTTCTGTCATTTTTAAAAATATTAAGTATATGAGGATATTGGTTTCTATTTCTAAGCCTTGAATCATTTGAAATTAATGCCTCTTTACCATTTTCCAGTGTATAAAGGCCTGAATTGAGAGTAAAATATATTCTTTTATCTACAATAAATGAAGTAAAAATATCTTGAGATGGAACAAAAAACTTAATCTCTTTAGATAATTCATTATACATTACAAGACGAGATAAAGATTGAAAAATTAACCAATTATCGTAATGTAAAATATTCCAAAATTCTTCATCATTTTGAACAGTTAACTCTAAAGAATTAACTAAAGAAGTAAAATAATATTTTCCATCTGATCTCTTTTCCCAATAACCAAAATCTTCATATAAACCGGCATACACCCTGCTTTTAACAGCCTTGACAGAACGAACAATAGATCCATTAGGGGATGGGAAAATACTCCATCTTGATCCATTAAATTTTAAAAGACCATCATTATTTGCAAAAAAAATATCCTTTTCTTCTGATTGCGTAATGGCCCAGTTTTGATTAGCAGCATTATATTCGTCTGGAGAATATGATTGTATAGGCGGCAAAAGTTGTGCTTGTATACTAAGCGTAATAAAAAAAAGAAAAAAATATTGTTTCAATATTCCTGATAATTAGATAGTTATATGTTTAATATGTGCTAAAAGTCATTAAATTTAGTATAAATTTTGTAAAATAGCACTATTAAAATGTATAGTTAATCAATGTCTATTTATCATTAATATTACCACAAAAAAGCATATAAGAAAGCTGTTATTATACAAATAACCATTGCTGAAATGTTAAACTCTGAAGATGTTTCAAATAATTTTTTAGATAAAGTTATTCCTTTAGGATTATCTTTATTTCCTTCTAAATAACTTATTACATAAATAATAAATATTGTAGAGAGACAAGTAATTCCCATTTGATTCATAAATGGCGTCCCGGCTAAAAACCAATCAGATGGTACAATTTTGAAATACATAGCAACAGGAATAGAAGAAATTACACCCCATATAGCAGCATTGTTTGTTGCTTTTTTATAAAATAAGCCCATCAAAAACACAGCTAAAATTCCAGGACTAACTACTCCTGTATATTCTTGAATAAACTGAAAGACTTCTCCAAGACTTCCAAGCTGAGGAGCAATAATCATAGCTATTATTAAAGAAACCAAAGCGGTAATTCTCCCTACTCTTACAGTAGATTTATCAGAAGCCTCCTTATTAATAAATGACTTATAAATATCCATTGTAAAAATAGTTGATGTTGAATTCAACATTGAAGCTAAAGAGGAGACTATTGCTGCAGCTAGAGCAGCTAAGATAAGGCCTAAAAACCCAGCAGGAATAAAGTTTTTAATTAGCCATGGAGCTGCATTATCATTAGCTATCATACCATTTTCACCTACAAAACTCTGATCAATTGTTTCCGGATTAAAAACTCCTGCATCCATATTCATTACATATGCAACAATTCCTGGAACTACAACTATTACGGGCATTAATAGTTTTAGAAAAGCAGCAAATGCAATTCCTTTTTGCCCTTCCTTCAAATTTTTTGCAGCAAGAGTTCTTTGAATAATGTATTGGTTAAATCCCCAATAATAAAGATTAGCAACCCACATTCCTCCAACTAAGACTGCTATGCCTGGAAGATTTTGCCAAGTATCTTGTCCATTGGTATTTATAATCTCTCCTTTAGAAACTATCATGGTAAATCTTTCAGGAACAGTATTATAAACATGAACTATCCCATCGATAAAACTTCCTGAATCTGTAACATTTGACAATGCAAAATAAGTCATCATAAAACCTCCAAAAATTAAAAGCACAACCTGAATGACATCTGTCCAAGCTACTGCTGCAAGACCTCCCCATAAAGAATATGCCGCTGCAAATAAACCAAGACCAATAATGCTTGCAAAAAGCAAACTCCCATCTCCAGTTCCAATAACAATATCTAATGCTTTAGCTCCTAAAAATAATACCGTAGTTAGATTTACAAACACAAAAAGTGCAATCCAAAAAATTGCTAGAATCGTTTTTAAATTGGTGCTGAATCTTTTTTCTATAAATTCTGGGATTGTATAAAGTCCTTTTTCAATAAATATTGGCAAAAAATACTTTCCAACTACAAGAAGCGTTATTGCTGCCATCCATTCATATGACGCTATAGCAAGTCCCGCTGCAAATCCAGAGCCATTCATTGCAACGAATTGTTCGGCTGAAATATTTGCTGCAATTAACGAAGCCCCAATAGCCCACCATGGCAAAGACTTCCCCGCTAAAAAATAATCTTCTGCACTTTTAGCTTTTCCTTCTTTTTCTCTTGAGACATAAAGGCCTATAAAAAGAATAATTAAACAGTAGAGTACAAAAACAAAAATATCTAAATTAGAAAGGTTCATAATTATTTTATTAGTTAGAAGTATTAAGAAATGTAAAACTAACCATTTAGAACAATTCTAAAAATTTATTATCTTAGTTTTATTACTATGAAAAATAAAAGAAGAGAATTTCTTATGAATGTTTGTCCATCAGTAGCTATGGCTTTTATGGGGGTGTCTCTTTTAGAAAGTTGTTCTTCTGGAGGTGAGGATGAAGTTGATAATGGAGGCGGTTCAAATAATCAAGGCTACACTGTAAGTGGGAATACAGTTGTTATTACTTTAAGTCACTCAACATTTTCTACACTTAATAGTAATGGTTGGATGAATTTTAGTGCTCAAAAAATGCTGCTTTTAAAAATAGATTCTTCTACTTACAGAGCTTTTACAAATAGTTGCCCACATCAAGGTGTAACAACAAAATGGTCATACAACTCCTCACAAGACAAGTTTAAATGTGGTGAACATAACAATTCTTTTCCTACAGATTGTACAACAAAAGGTACTGCTGGCAGTTCTCCATTAAAATGTTTTACTTCTTCTTTTTCAGGAGGAAAATTAACCGTTACTAAATCTTAATCTTAGTTTTTATTGTAGAACTTACGGTTCCATACTTGAACTCTTTTTATCAAAACCTAAAAGACTTCTTTATTCAATTCTAATACATCTAATTATTAATTTATCGACAATGATGGCAATATTGCAATTAAATAAACAAAAAACCCTATTTTGAATTTTGCTTAGATGTTTTTAGATTAGACATATGAAATATATTTTATTCTCACTAATACTATTTTCTTGCTCTTTTCAAAATAAAGAAATTCAAAAAATAAATAATAAATCCACTGATTACCAGACTCTGATTAATCTATTCTATGAATGGAGAGAATTTGAAAATCCTCCCCTACTTAATGGAGCACCAGATTATACAAAAGAACGCTTTAAAAAAAATGAAAAGAATTTTAAAGATTTACAAAATCGACTAAATCAAATTTCAATAGATAATTGGTCTGTTCCTCAACAGATAGACTGGCATATAGTGAGAGCAGAAATGAATGGCTATGATTTTAACTACAAAATCTTACAACCATGGGTAAGAGATCCTGCATATTACCAAACTATCTGGATGAACCAAAGTGATGTCCCAGCTCATGAAGGTCCCACAAATCACGGTACACTAGAATTTTGGACCTACAAATTCCCTCTGACTAATATTGAAGAAAAACATCTAAAAGATAAATTAAAAATTATTCCTATTTTTCTTGAGCAGGCTCGAGGCAATCTTACTGGTAATGCCAGAGATCTATGGATAGCAGGAATTGAAAATTTCAAACAACAGATAGAAAATCTTAAAAAAATTTCAGAGAAATTTAATGAATCTAACTCAGATATTTTAGATGAATTAAAAAATGCAAAAAAAGCCACAAAAGATTTTATTACTTGGCTAGAAGAACAAGCTTCTAAAAAAACAGGTCCATCTGGAATTGGAAAGGAAAATTATACTTGGTATCAACAAAATGTACATCTTTTACCACTTACCTGGGAAGAGGAAGTACAGCTACTTCAACGGGAATTGGATCGAGCATGGTCATCTTTAAAACTTGAAGAACATAAAAATAGAGACCTGCCAGAATTAATTGCTGCAGACACGCCAGAAGAATTTGCAATTCTTACAGAGCTTGGAGTCCAGAGATTTATGAGATTTTTAAAAGAAAAAGAAATAATGCCAATAAAAGAAAATATGGAGCCCGCTCTTAGAGAGCACATGGGCAAGTTTGTACCTAAAGATAAAAGAAACTTTTTCAATATTGGTTTACACCTCGACCCTCTCCCTCTATACTCTCACTTTGTACACTGGTTCGACTTAGCAGAAATAAGAGATAACCCTCATAAAAGTCCTATTAGAAAAGGACCTTTACTTTATAATATTTTTGATTCAAAAAATGAAGGAATAGCTACTGGAGTAGAAGAAATGTTTATGCATGCAGGACTTTATAATGACAGTCCAAGATCAAAAGAAATTGTATGGATTATGATAGCACAACGAGCAGCAAGAGGTCTCGGATCATTATATGCTCATGCTAACGAAATGACTATGGCAGAAGCAGGCAATGTTCATGTAAAATGGACTCCAAGAGGATGGATGAATAGAGAGCCACACTTATTGCAATTTGAACAACATTTTTATTTAAGACAACCAGGATACGGAACATCATATATAACTGGAAAATATCTTGCAGAAAGGATAATGGCCGAGTATGCTGAAAAATTAGAAAAGGAAGGAAAGGAGTTTACTTTAAAAGATTTTTTCAAAAAATTCAATGATGCTGGAAGTATTCCAATTAATCTAGTTCGTTGGGAAATGACAGGAAGAAAATCAAACTAAAAATCCACTTTATTTTGTGAGTTTTTTTGTTTGTAGCCCTGCTAGGAATCGAACCTAGATCTAAAGTTTAGGAAACTCTTATTCTATCCGTTGAACTACAGGGCTTAAATATTTATTCCTCCAAAAAAAATACTAAAACAAGTAGTTGTAGTTTTAGGAAAGACAACTTTCATTTTATTATTTAATCAAAATAGAAATTATTTTATTTTTAACTTTTTGTGAAGCAAATGAAGCATTTATTGCATTTAAATTACAATTTAAAAAATGTTCTTTATCCCAACTAAAATATTTTGACAACAAAGAATACTCTTTGCTTAAGTCAGTATTAGATATTGCTCTTCCATCAGAATTAATGCTAATTGAAATACCATTATTGTAAAGTTTATCTATTGGGTGTTCATTATAATTATTATAAACCTTCGTTACAATATTACTTGTTAAACAAAGTTCTAAATGAACTTTTTTTTCTTTTATTCTATCTAGCAAAATAGAATTTTCAATACTTCTAACTCCATGTCCAATTCTTTGTGGCTTTAATTTATCAAGTGTTTCCGTAACGCTCTCTGCCCCTAATGCTTCTCCAGCATGAGCAGTACATGGAATATTATTGTTTTTTGCAAATTCAAATGCTTCAACATGATTATTAAGAGGATAGCCCGCTTCATCTGCTGCTATGTCAAATCCTATAACATTAGTTCCTTTAAAATCATTAACTAAATGAACTGTTTGATCACTCATTTCTTTACTAAAATGTCTTAATGTACATAAAATCAGTCCTGCTTCTATCCCTGTTCTATTAGATTCTTTATTGGTTATTTCACTAATAATTTTAACAACTTGATTAGGAGATAATCCTTTTTTTACATGAAGTAATGGAGCAAACCTTATTTCAGCATATACAACATTATCTTTTTTTAATTGATTAAAAAGGTCAATAGTAACTAATTCCAATTCTTCCTCTGATTGCATTATTTCTACTGCACGATCAGCACATTTTATATAATCATTTAAACAACTACAACTTGAGCCAACAAATTCATTTATATATATAGTTTTAGTAATTTTTGGATTAATCTTTTTAACTACTTCATAGCTTAACGAACAATCTAAATGAACATGCAATTCAACCTTACAATTTTTATTATAATTCATTTTTAGTTAATATAAAAAAGCACATGAGTTGGCTCATTATTATCACATTTATGTATATAATATAAATTGCCATTATTATTATCATCTATGTCTTTATAAAAATTCTTTTCAATTAAAGAATTAACAAAATCTGGCGTGGTGTTACTATGACCAACAACTAAAATTATTTTCCCTTTATTTGATTCTAAAAACTGATTGTAATAATCTTTAGAAGGTGGATAAGTTTGAATATCTAATTGATTATATTCTGAAATAGGAGTAGCCGTTTCTAAAGTTCTATATAAATTAGTTGAATAAATCATGTCAAACTTAATATGTTTGAGCACATCTCTCCATTTATCAGCTCTTAATATTCCATCAGGATTTAAATGAGGATTCCTGTCTCCAGAATTATCTCTAACTTTTTCAGCATGCCTAATTAAATATATTGAAGTACAAGTTTCATTTGTATTTTGAGAAAAAGATAAAAAACTTAAGCAAAGAATAACTATATAAAAACTAATTCTAATCATTTTACTTATTTTAATGAAGAAGGGTATTCGAATAATTCTAAATGAAAAAAGTTTAAAGAAGCAAGTAAATGATCAAATATATCTGACATAATATGTTCATAATCTTTCCAAACTTTATTATTACTAAAGGCGTAAATCTCAAGTGGGATTCCATGTGGTGTTGGAGTTAACTGTCTACACATTACAGTCATTTCACTATTAATATTCGAGGTATTATCTAAGTAGAGTTCAATGTAATTTCTAAAAAGGCCTAGATTAGTTAAATTTCTTCCATTAACTAAGATAGAATTGTCAATGTCTAAATTAGAATTATAAATTTTAATTTCTTTTTCCTTAGCTGAAATTACAGTTTCTAATAATTTAATTTTTTTTAGTTCTTGTAACTGCTGATTATCAAGAAACTTTATTGAGGAGCCTTTTATCAAAAGAGATCTTTTTATTCTTCTACCATCAGATTCGCTCATTCCTCTCCAATTTTTAAAAGAATCCGAGATAAGTTTGTAAGTAGGAATTGTTGTAATTGTTTTATCAAAGTTTTGAATTTTAACAGAATTGAGATTTATCTCAATTACATCTCCGTCTGCCCCATATTGTTTCATCGTAATCCAATCTCCAATTCTAATTAAATCATTAGAACTTAATTGAATACTTGCTACAAAACCCAATATAGTATCTTTAAATATCAAAAGAATAACAGCTGAAAGAGCTCCCATTGCGGCCAAAAAAGTGGTTATTTCTTTTCCAGTTACTATTGAAAATATATTTAGAATAGCCAAAAACCAAACAAAAATTAAAATTACCTGAATAAAACTTTCTATTGGTTTATCCTTTAATGAATCAAGAGTTTTTAAAAAGAGTTTAACAGATCTTAAAATACTTCTAACTATCCAAACTATTAATAAAACAAGATAAATTTGTAGCGTAAGAAAGGCATAATCAATTAATATTTCAAAACCAAAAAACCAAAAAGGAATAGCTGAATAAATAAATAATACTGGAATTAATTTTGCTATATAAACGGGCACTTTGTTTTCAATTAAATAATCATCAAAATTGGTCTCAGTATTTTTTGATAAGCTTTTAAAAATTTTAGAAATAATTCGTTTAGAAAAATAATTTAGAATAAAAATTATAATACAAACAATTACTGTTAGAAATAACAAGTTTAAAATTTCTGAATAAAACGAAGGAATTTTTACGCTTATCAAAAAATCATAAAAAATTCTGTGAAGCCTTATTATAGTTGTCATAAATTTTTTTATTAATTAAAATAATTCGTTTTGAGAATCAATTTTTTTTTTTCCTAAATGATCATATGCTAATTTCGTAACCTCTCTCCCTCTAGGAGTTCTGACAATAAAACCTTGTTGTATTAAAAATGGTTCATAAACTTCTTCTAATGTTTCAGAGCTTTCAGAAACAACTGTAGATAAAGTATTTATTCCAACAGGCCCTCCTTTAAACTTGTCAATAAGTGTTGTTAGAATTTTATTGTCCATTTCATCTAGTCCATGCTTATCTACATTTAAAGATTTTAACGCAAATCTTGTAATTTCTATATCAATATTACCACTTCCCTTAATCTGAGCAAAGTCTCTAACTCTTCTTAATAAAGAGTTAGATATTCTAGGAGTTCCTCTACTTCTTCCCGCAATTTCAATAGCTGCATCGCTATCAATCTCTATCTCTAATATATCTGAACTTCTTTCTACAATAGTTGACAATAATTCTGTTTTATAATACTCTAATCTATTATTTATCCCAAATCTAGCTCGCATTGGAGCGGTTAATAGTCCCGATCTAGTTGTAGCTCCAATTAAGGTAAACGGATTTAAATTAATTTGAACTGTTCTCGCGTTTGGACCAGATTCAATCATTATATCTATTTTATAATCCTCCATAGCAGAATACAAATATTCTTCAACTACTGGGCTTAACCTATGAATCTCATCAATAAAAAGCACATCTCTTGGTTCCAAATTAGTAAGTAATCCTGCCAAATCACCTGGCTTATCTAAAACTGGTCCGGAGGAAACTTTAAGATTAACACCTAACTCATTGGCAACAATATAAGCTAAAGTTGTTTTACCTAAACCTGGTGGTCCATGAAACAAAGTGTGATCAAGGGCATCTGATCTTTGATTACTTGCTTCAACAAAAATTCGTAAGTTATTTAGTATTTGATCTTGTCCAGCAAAATCGTCAAAGCTTAATGGTCTTAAAGCCTTATCTAATTCTAATTCCTCATTATTAAAATTGGAATCTGTTGGATCTAAATTTTCATTCATTAAATCAAAGGTAAGCAAAAAGCAAATCCTTATTTAATTTAAAAATTATTCTATCTAATGTTCTGTAATTTCTTCATTTTCCCCTATTGGGACAGTTTGTGGAACAAAATCTTCCTTATGACCTGGTTTGCTATAATCATAAGCCCATCTATGTACGTGTGGAATTTCTCCCTTCCAATTTCCATGTATATGTTTTATTGGTGCAGTCCATTCCAATGTATTAGATTTCCATGGATTTTGAACTGTTTTTTTACCATAAAACATACTATATATGAAATTATATAAAAATATTAATTGAGACAATCCTCCTATTAATGCAAAAACTGTAATAATTACGTTAATATCTGCTAAATCATCAAAATATGGAAATGCAGTATTAGTGTAATATCTTCTGGGAAGACCAGCCATACCAACAAAATGCATTGGAAAAAATACCCCATATGCTGAAATTGCAGTTATCCAAAAATGTATATATCCCAAATTCTTATTCATCATTCTTTTAAATAATTTAGGAAACCAATGGTATACTCCAGCGAATAAACCATAAAGTGCAGATATTCCCATTACCAAATGAAAATGTGCTACTACAAAATAAGTGTCATGAACATTAATATCTAATGTACTATCTCCTAAAATAATTCCTGTTAAACCTCCAGTAATAAAAGTAGAAACCAGACCAATAGAAAAAAGCATTCCAGGATTAAACTGAAGATTTCCTTTCCAAAGAGTTGCAATATAATTAAAGGCCTTAACCGCTGATGGAATTGCAATTAAGAGAGTAGTAAATGTAAATACCGATCCTAAAAATGGATTCATTCCAGAAATAAACATATGGTGTGCCCATACAATTGTAGATAGAAATGCTATTGCTAAAATAGACGCAACCATTGCTCGATATCCAAAAATTGGTTTTCTAGAATTTGTAGCTATTATTTCAGAAGTAATTCCTAAAGCAGGTAAAATAACAATGTATACTTCAGGATGTCCTAAAAACCAAAATAAATGTTCAAACAAAACTGGAGATCCCCCTTGATAATGTAAAACCTCTCCTTGAACAAATATATCTGATAGAAAAAAAGAAGTTCCAAAACTTCTATCCATTATCAAAAGTAATGCAGCTGACAATAACACTGGAAAAGAAATCACACCAATAATTGCCGTAACCAAAAATGCCCAAATAGTCAATGGTAGTCTAAACAGAGACATTCCTTTAGTTCTTAAATTAATAACCGTAACTATATAATTTAATGCAGCTAATAATGAAGATGCAATAAAAACTGCCATAGAAATTAACCATAAAGTCATTCCTAATCCTGATCCTGGCTGGGCTTGTGGAAGAGCACTTAATGGTGGGTATACTGTCCATCCAGCAGCAGCAGGTCCTGCTTCAACAAACAAAGAAGAAAGCATAATAACACTAGAAAGAAAAAACAACCAAAAAGAAAGCATATTTAAAAATCCTGATGCCATATCTCTAGCGCCTATCTGTAAAGGAATTAATAAATTACTAAAAGTTCCACTAAGCCCTGCAGTTAGAACAAAAAATACCATAATAGTACCATGAATAGTAATTAAAGCTAAATATATGTTTGGATCCATAACGCCTTCAGGGGCCCACTTACCTAAAAAAATATCATACACAGCAAAAGATTCTTCAGGCCATGCAATTTGTATCCTAAATAATAAAGACATTGCAATTCCTATAAAACCCATAAACAATACTCCAGTTAATAAATATTGTTTAGCAATCATTTTGTGATCTTGACTAAAAATATATTTAGTTATAAAAGTTTCTTTATGATGGTGGTCTTGATGAAAGTCTGAGCTTTGATTTTTATCATCAAGTAAATCGCCAAATTCTTTTGATTCCATTTTTACTCTAATTCTAAGATTTTTATTTTCTTTTCCTTTCATTATTTAAAATCTAATTATTGCATAATTGATGAAAATGCCGGTTGACTTGAAATCCATTTATTATAATCTTTTTCAGTATCTACTACAATCTTCATTTGCATATTATAATGCGAAGTTCCACAAATTTTTGCGCAAAGTAATAAATAATCAAATTGATATGGATCCAATGCTTCTTCTCCTTTAGCAAGTAATTTTTGACTATTATTATATCTTATTTTATTTATCCTTTCCACCTTAGCAGCTATATCAGCATTCATTCTCATTTCAGCAGTAGTTTTTGTAGGAGTATATGAGAACTCTGTTATCATTCCAGGAACACAATTCATTTGAGCTCTAAAATGAGGCATGTAAGCAGAATGTAAAACATCCTGAGATCTCATTTTAAAAATAATCTTTCTATTAACTGGAATATGAAATTCTTGCGTAACTACAATGTCATCCCATCCATTGGGATCAGAAGAATCAATTCCTACAGAATTTCTGCCCTCAAAATCATTCAAAAATCTAACATTAGCATCTCCAAGCACGTTATCCTGACCAGCATATCTTGCTTTCCAATTCCATTGTTGAGCATAAAGTTCAATTATCAATGCATCTTCATCCTGATCATTAAAGTTCATGATAGATGACCAGGTTACCATTCCATAAATAATCAAACAAAAAAATACTATAGCAGGTATTATGGTCCAAATAAGCTCTAAGTTATTATTATGTGTTAAAAAGAAAGCTTTTCTATTTTTTATTCCACGGTACTTATAAGCAAAATAATGTAATATAGCTTGGGTAATTGTCTGAGCAAACAATATTATAGCAAATGAGATCCACATAAGACGATCATATGTAACCCCATGTTCAGAAGCAGATTCTGGAAGAAGAACCTTTGTATAATTCCAAAAACAGTATATAGTTACAAGATAAATAAATACCAAAAAAGCAAACATTAACTTTCCTTGTAAATCATTATCTTTTTCTGTAGCTATTTGGGAATCATCTTTTTTAATTCCCATATTGTTTTGAATTAATTGGTGAATTTTACTAATCTGCCAAATAGCTATTCCCATTAAAAGTAGTACCGTGCCTGTTAATAATCCTATCATCTTAAATATTTAATAAACAAATTTCTCACTTTCTTTAAACAAAGGATCGCCGCTAGGTTCTAAAGGAACTTTTGATAAAGTGTTAAAGACAACATAAATAAACAATCCTCCAAAAAACATTATTCCTCCAATTTCAGGAATTCCAATATACCATTGATCTCCAACAGTAGATGGCATAATCATATTATAAAAGTCTATATAATGTCCTATTAAGATAACTACTCCGGCAGTTACAATGAACCAGTTTATTCTTTTATAATCACTATTCATAAGAACTAAAAATGGGAAAATTAAATTGGTTACAAGCATTCCCCAAAATGGTAAAGCATAATCTTCCATTCTTGTGATAAAATATGTTACTTCTTCTGGAATATTTGCATACCATATAAGCATAAACTGAGAAAACCATAAATAAGCCCAAAAAATACTTACTCCAAACATATATTTTGCTAAATCATGTAAATGATTATGATTTGCTCCAGTTAAATATCCTTGGGATTTAAGGAATATCGTTATAATTGCAATCATTGTTATTCCAGAAACAAACATACTAGCAAAAACATACCAACCAAAAAGAGTACTAAACCAATGTGGATCTACTGACATAATCCAATCCCATGACATCATGGATTCAGTAACAATAAAAAACGCTAAAAATCCAGCTGAGATTTTAAAATTCTTTTTATGATTAGAAACATCATTGGATTGATCTTGAGCAATTGAGAATTTTCTAGAAAAAAACCTGTATAAATTCCATCCTAATATATAAAAAATAGCTCTTCCAATAAAAAATTGTGAATTTAAGTATCCTGATTTTGCTTTAATAATTTCATCATGATTAACCACTTCAGGATCCATCCAGATAAACAAATGGTTTAAGTGCATTGTAGAAAGTATTAAAAAAATTAAAATGATTATTGATCCGGGTAATAAATATCCTGTAATTCCTTCCATGACTCTAAAAAGTATTGGAGACCATCCTGCTTGTGATGCTCTTTGAATAGCATAAAACGCTAAGGTCCCTAATGAAATTAAAAAGAAAAAAAGTGCTGCTACATAAAGTGCTGACCAAGGCCTATTGCTTAATTGATGATAGACATGTTCATCATGAGACACTGAATGTTCATCAGATTTAAAGTCTAAGTCATTAACTTCTTCTGAATGATCAGAAACTATAGCATGATCTGAGCTATGACTTTCATCTTTGTGTTCCAAATCTACAGCATGATCTGCATCATGTTCTCCATGGGAATAAGATGCAACTATCGCTTTTGATTCTTCAATTGAATGGGGGGCAGTATAAAACCCATAAGCTAGACCAACTAACCCAAGTATCATTAAAGAAAAAGATAATATTTTTATATTTTTTGTAACCTTATACATCAATTTAAAGCTGTAATTAAAATCATTTATTATTTTACTAAATTTTCTCTTAAACTCATAACATACTGGGTTATTTGCCATCTTTCTTTTACATCTACTTGACTAGCGTGAGAACCCATAAGATTCCTGCCATGCATTAAAACATGATATACACTTCCCTCAGTTATATCTCTATCTGCATAACTAGGTATTCCTAAAAATTTTTCTCTTTTTGTCAAAATTCCTTGACCATCTCCTTTAGAACCGTGACATACGGCACAATAAATTGCATAGAGCTCTTTTCCTTGAGAAAGATTCTTTTCATCCTTTTTTAACGGAGAAAACAAATTTGTTTTAGCTAAATCATAACCCTCATTTGTGTCCTCATATTCGTATGGAATCCAGCCTCTTGGAATAGTCCCTTCAACAGGAAGCTGCATTTCAAACCCATTAGAAAATGCCTTAGACTCTTCATAAGTCTCATAACCAACAGATTCGTACATATTAGGGAAATACTGATAGTTAGGTTTTGATGGATCAAAGCAAGAAACCATGAGAAGACATGTAAAAATTATAAAACCAAAATTAAAATTTCTACTCATGGCTTGATTTTTTATTAATGTGTACTTTAACTTCAAAAACATCTGTTTTATCAATTAATTTTTTCAGTTCTTTTTCACTACCATCAAATTTAATTTCAATTAGAAACTTATCATCAGTAGTTTCAGGTATTGGATTTTCAGCTTTTTTAAAAGGCCATAATTTACTTCTTAAATAAAATGTAATTACCATTAAATGAGCTGCAAAGTATACCGTTAATTCAAACATAATCGGGACAAAAGCTGGCATGTTTTCTAGATAAGAAAAACTTGGTTTTCCTCCAATATTTTGTGGCCAATCTAATATCATTATATAATTCATCATCCAAATTGAAAAACAGAAACCTAAACAGCCATAAATAAATGATGTAATAGCAATTCTAGTATCACTTAAACCCATAGCCTTTTCTAACCCATGTACAGGAAATGGAGTATATACTTCTTCAATCTCATATTTAGCCGCTTTAATTTTCTTAACAGCGTCTAAGAGCTTATCATCGTCATCATATACAGCATGTAGTGTTTTCTCAGCCATTTTTGTCTCTTAATTTTTTATAATTATCACCTGATGTTTTTAAAATTGTTTTTACTTCAGCCTGAGAGATTACTGGAAATGTTCTAGAATAAAGTAAAAACAAGGCAAAAAAGAAGCCTATTGTTCCTAAAAAAATTCCAATATCTACAAAAGTAGGTGTAAACATTGTCCAAGATGATGGCAAATAATCCCTATGAAGAGAAGTTACAATAATAACAAACCTCTCAAACCACATTCCAATATTTACAACAATTGAAATAATAAAAGAAAAAACAATGCTAGTTCTTAGTTTTTTAAACCACATCAATTGAGGAGAGAATACATTGCAAGTCATCATAGACCAATAAGCCCACCAATAAGGACCTGTAGCTCTATTTAAAAAAGCATATTGTTCATACTCAACCCCAGAATACCATGCCATAAACAGTTCAGTAATATAAGCGGTTCCTACAATAGAACCAGTTATCATTATAACAATATTCATTAATTCTATATGTTGAATTGTTATGTAATTTTCCAAATTGGAAACTTTTCTCATTACTATTAATAAAGTATTTACCATAGCAAACCCCGAGAAAATAGCTCCCGCAACAAAATAAGGAGGAAAAATAGTGGTATGCCAGCCAGGTACCACGGATGTCGCAAAATCAAATGATACAATTGTATGAACAGATAGAACTAAAGGAGTTGCTAAACCTGCTAAAACTAAAGAAACTTCTTCGAACCTTTGCCAGTCTTTTGCTCTTCCGCTCCAGCCAAAACTCACCAAACTATAAATCTTTTTTTGAAAAGGCTTAACGGCTCTATCTCTAATCATTGCAAAATCTGGAAGTAACCCTGTCCACCAGAAAACCAGTGAAACTGATAAGTAAGTAGAAATCGCAAACACATCCCATAGCAATGGAGAATTAAAATTAACCCATAAATTGCCATAAACATTAGGAATTGGTAACATATAAAATCCTAACCATGGTCTGCCCATGTGAATTATAGGAAACAAGCCTGCTTGAATAACAGAAAAAATAGTCATTGCTTCGGCAGATCTATTAATTGCAAATCTCCATTTTTGTCTAAAAAGGAGTAACACAGCAGAAATTAGAGTACCTGCGTGTCCAATTCCAATCCACCAAACAAAATTGGTGATATCCCAAGCCCATCCTACAGTTTTATTTAATCCCCAAACACCAATTCCTGTTGATATAGTATAAATAATACAGCCAACTCCCCATAAAAAAAGAGTCATAGATATAGAAAAGACTATCCACCACTGTTTATTTGCTTTCCCCTCAACAGCATTAGAAATATCAACCGAAACGTCATGATATGACTTGTTCCCTGTAACAAGAGGTTTTCTAATCGGTGCTTCGTAGTGAGATGCCATATCTAAAATTCTATTTTAATTATATAATTATGTTTCATCTGTATTTCTAACTTTTACATGATAAAAAACATTAGGTTTTGTGCCTACACTTTCTAATAAATGATAAACCCTATCACTCTCTTTTAAAACTGAAACTTGACTTTCTTTGTCATTAATATCTCCAAATTTCATGGCTCCAGTAGAACATGCAGCAGAACATGCACATGTATCATTAAATTCCCCTTTTTTAACAGTTCTTCCTTCTCTTTTAGCTTTAAGAATAACTGCTTGAGTTGATTGAATACAGAAAGAACATTTTTCCATAACACCTCTAGATCTTACAACAACATCTGGATTTAATACCATTTTACCTAGGTCATCATTCATGTTAAAATCAAACTCATCATTATTATTATATAAAAACCAATTAAACCTTCTTACTTTATAAGGACAGTTATTAGCACAATACCTTGTCCCTACACATCTATTATATGCCATATGATTTTGCCCTTGCCTTCCATGAGAAGTTGCTGCAACCGGACAAACTGTTTCACAAGGCGCATGATTACAATGCTGACACATAACTGGCTGAAAAACAACTTGAGGATTATTTGATGGTTCTTCCATCTGTCCAAAAACAGATAAAGAATCAGATAAACCACTAATGCCATCCTTTCTATTATTATCTTTATTAAAAGTTTCTTCAGAGGAGTAATATCTGTCTATTCTAAGCCAATGCATGTCTCTTGATCTTCTTACTTCTGACTTCCCTACAACAGGAACATTATTTTCTGCATGGCAAGCAATTACACAAGCACCACAGCCTGTACAGGCATTTAAATCAATTGATAAATTAAAATGATGTCCAATTGAGCTGTCAAATTCATCCCATATATCTACATCTGGAGAATTAACAGGAGTTTCTATATGATTTAAAGAAACTTTTGTTACTGAATTCCATTCCTCAATATCTTTTGTATTAAAAATTTCAAGGTTTGTCTCTTTAATAATGTCTCCTCTTCCCATTAAAGTATTATGTAATTGAACACAAGCAAATTCATGATTATCATCAACAGGTTCAATTTCAACATTTTGAAATGAATTAAAATTGTGATACAATTTATATGCATTAACTCCAACTTGCATCTCCTTTTTCATTCCATTGGTTTTACCGTAACCAAAAGCAAGCCCTACTGAGCCTTTAGCTTGACCTGGCTGAATAATAACTGGCACCTTTAAATTAATTCCATTTGCCTTAATATTTGCATAATTACTATCTAATGCCCCGTTAGAAACATTATAATTTTTTAATCCTAATTCTTTAGCATCAGCCTTAGAAACAGTTAAATAGTTATCCCAAGAAACTCTAGTAATTGGATCAGGAAATTCCTGAAGCCATGGATTATTAGCTTGTTGACCATCTCCTAAACCAGTTTTTGAATATAGAACCAGTTCTAAACCTAAAGATTTAGAACTTGGAAGTTTATTAGCAACAATATTATAATCCGACAAGTCTAAATAATTATAAATATTTTCATATTTTTTTTCTTTAGACTTAAAAAATCCATCATGTAAAGCTTGATTCCAACTAGTATTATTAAGAATATTATTTTCCCAATTATCTTTAATAATGTCATAAAAACTGCTTTCAGAACTCATCCATTTTAGTAAACAATCCTGAAATTGCATTGTATCAAAAAGAGGTCTAATTGTTGGTTGTGTTAAGCTAAAATTCCCGCTTATCATTTCATTATCTCCCCAAGACTCAAAATAATGCGGAATTGCTGCTACCCATTTAGATTCTAATGCAGTTTCATCATTTTTCATTGAAAAACAAACTGAAAAATTAGCTTTTTTAATTCCAGAAATAAAATCATCAGAATTTGCTAAAGTGTATGCAGGGTTAACTCCGCACATTATTATCCCCTTAACTTCTTGATTGTTTAAATCCTTAATTAATTTTAATACTTCTTTATCATTTCCATTTCTAATTAATGATAATTCATTCTTTTTATAAGATAAACTTCTCAATAAATCATTAATCGCATAGGTTAATAAATGAGCGTTGACATCATCTATCCCTGTTATTATTATTCCTTTCTTGCCTGCATTAATTAAAGATTCTGCTACTTGTTTAATAGATAAATCTATTTTTTCTGGCAATTCTCCACCAATATTAATACCAGAGATATATCCAAAAATCTTAGCTAATGCTATTTTTTGTTGAGTTGGGGTTAACATAATCCTTTTATCAGCATTTGCTCCTGAAATACTCATGTTAGATTCTAGCTGAAAATGTTTAGACATTTTTGCCTTATTATTTTTATCCCTTACAGGAACTCTACCTTTAACATAACCTAAATCATGTCCTCCCCCTTGCCAATCTCCTAAAAAGTCTGCACCTACTGAAACAATAACATCTGCATAAGAAAAATCATAAGAAGGTAAAGCTCTTTGACCATAAGCAATTTCAAAAGCATCTAAAGCTGTTGATTCAGAAATAGCATCATATACTATATGCTTTACATTTGGATACTTTCTTTTAAAATCTTTTATAATTTTTGATGTAGAAGGACTAGCAAAAGTTTGAGTTAAAAGCGCAACGGGAGAATTATTGGCTTTCATTGATTCTAGCTCTTCAATAATATTTTTATTTAATTCTTCCCAACTTATCTCTTTTCCTTCACGCATTGGGCCTTTTAATCTTAAACTATCATACATGGAAAGTACAGAAGCCTGAACCCTAGCATTTGATGAAGACTTAACTTTTGCTTTTGTATTATTTTCAATTTTAATAGGTCTTCCCTCTCTAGTTTTAACAAGCACGTTAGCAAAATCAAACCCATCTGCAATAGATGTTGCATAATAATTTGCTATTCCAGGAACAATTCTTTCTGGTTGAACAACATAAGGAATGGAACGATTTACAGGACCTTCGCAACTTGCTAGTGTAGCAGCAGCAGTACTAAAGCCAAGATATTTTAAAAAGTCTCTTCTATTAGTATTTGTATTTTTTAGATTTTTTTCATCTGATAAAAATAGCTCTGATGGTAATTTATCAACAAATTCCCTATTTTTTATATCATCAATCATCCCATTATCAGATGATAACTCTATTTCACTTTTCCAATATTTTTTATGGTTTCCCATCTAACAAATATATTTTATTAATAGTGACATTTTCCACATTCTAAACCTCCCATTTGAGCGACAGTAAGCTCTTCCACACCATACTTTTTTGATAATTCTTCATGAATTTTAGTATAATATTCATTGTCTTTTACTTTAATATTAGTCTCTTTATGACAATTTAAACACCACCCCATTGTTAATGGAGAGTGTTGATATAAAACTTCCATTTCTTCAACAGGTCCATGGCATTTTTGACAATCTACCCCAGCTACAGTTACATGTTGAGCGTGACTGAAGTACACAAAATCAGGCAGATTATGAATTCTAACCCATTTAACTGGTTCAGTATCTTCAGTATAACTCTGAGAATTTTCATCCCATCCTACAGCCTTATAAAGTTTTTTAATTTCATTTGTATAGAAATCCCTTGTGTAACCTTTCTCTAAATCCTCCTCACCATTATATTCAGCAATATTTTCATGACAATTCATACATACATTTAATGATGGTATTCCAGAATGTTTAGATTTTTTCGCTGAAGAATGACAATATTGACATTCTATTTGGTTATCACCAGCATGAATCTTATGCGAATAATGGATAGGCTGTATTGGCATATAACCTTGATCTACTCCAATTTGAAGCATATATTGAAAAGCAAAATAGGTGCTCGACAATAACAATATTACAACGGAGACTATTACTAAAAATTGATTTTGAACAAATGCTTTTCCAATTGGAATTCCTTTTTTATTATTTTTTTCATCAATTAATAAGCCGTTTTGTATGAGAAGATTTTTTAATGTTTTATTTATTAGAACTAAAAGAATTATAAGAACAATTAAAACAAAAGATAATAGAATTAAAATGATATCATTAGTAGAGTTTGAGTTCGTAATATCGGAATTAGAAGATACGTTAGAAACTATAGCTGGTTTAGGAGGAATATAATCAGAATATGCTAAAATATTGTCAATATCTTCATTTGAAAGTTGAGGAAAAGAATTCATTGCAACTTTATTATATTCCTCGTAAATAGCTATTGCATCTGAATCCCCAGATTTAATCATTGATGCACTATTTCTAACCCAAGAATAAAGCCATTCTTTTTCATGCCTTTCAGAAGCTCCCCTAAGAGCTGGACCAATTAATTTTTTATTAAGTTTATGACAAGATGCACAATTAGCATTGAATAAAGATTTCCCTTTAGGAATGTCAGGTTCTTGAGCAGAAATATTAAAAGAGAAAAGAAATAAAATACAAGCGAAAATTGTCATCAACCGAGTCCTTGGAAAGAGGTTAAAAAAACTTTTCAAAAATGTGCTGTTTTCTTTCACGAACAATTAAAAAATTGTTTCAAATTTTGGGCTCAAAAATACAACACAAAAACCTTTTAATGAACCTCTGTTGTCATCTTATTTTTAATTTATAATGATTCTAAATAAAGGTAATAAGAAATGTGGTAGATTTTAAAAAAATAGCACATATATTTGTGTTATGATAAAATTAATAAAAACTCTTTTTGTTTTTTTTTTAGGTTTCAATTCAATAAATACTTTTGCTCAAGAAGGTGAGGTTAAATTGAATCAAGATCCTAAATTAATTGAATTAATGAAATTAAAAAAAGAGGTTAATATAGAAACCTTTACTTCTGGTCAATATACAATTCAAATCTTTAATGGTAAATATGATGAAGGATCTGAATTGATGGATAAGTTAATTTCAGAACAAAAATTTAAGGATGTTTTTTTTAGTTTCGAAACTCCATATTACAAAATTAGAATTGGGAAATATGTATCAAAATTGGAAGCAATAAAGAAACTCAAAGTCGTGAAAAAGACTTTCTCGTCAGCTTTTATATTGAAGCCTAATTAGTTATTTAATCTTCTTTTTAATTTCAACTTCAGAAAATGCCTCAATTATATCACCAACAATTATGTCATTATAATTATTGATTTGAATTCCACAATCATATCCCTTTGCAACTTCTTTAACATCATCTTTAAATCTTTTTAAAGAAGCTAAAGTCCCTGACATTAAAACAACTCCTTCTCTAATTAATCTTATACTAGATTTTTTAAAAATTTTTCCGTCTGTTATCATGCAACCGGCAATTGTACCAACCTTAGAAATCTTAAAAGTCTCTCTAATTTCAGCATTACCAGTAATTTCTTCTTTAAATTCAGGAGAAAGCATTCCTTCCATAGCATCTTTAAGATCATTTATTGCATCGTAAATAATAGAATAATTTCTAATATCAATTTCTTCTTTATCTGCAATTTGCCTTGCATTTCCTGTAGGGCGGACATTAAACCCTATTATAATCGCATCAGATGCTGAAGCTAATAAAACATCTGATTCCGTAATAGCTCCAACTGCTTTATGAATAATGTTGATATGTATCTCGTCAGTAGAAAGCTTTTGAAAAGAATCAGTCAATGCCTCAACAGAGCCATCAACATCTCCTTTAAGAATAATATTTAATTCTTTAAAATCTCCAAGAGCAATTCTTCTTCCAATCTCATCAAGAGTTATATGTTTCTGAGTCCTAACAGATTGTTCCCTTACAAGTTGCGTTCTTTTTACGGCAATTTGTTTAGCTTCTTTTTCATTTTCAAAAACATTAAATTTATCTCCAGCTTGAGGGGCACCATCAAGACCAAGAACAGAAACAGGAATTGAAGGACCAGCTTCAACAACTGGATTTCCTCTTTCATCTTGCATCGCTTTAATTTTTCCACTGTGTTGTCCAGCCAAAAGATAATCTCCAATTTTTAAAGTTCCTGATTGAATTAAAATAGTAGATATATAACCTTTCCCTTTATCTAAAAATGCTTCTACTACTGTTCCAATAGCTGCCTTATTTGGATTAGCTTTTAATTCTAAAAATTCTGCTTCTAAAAGTGTTTTTTCAAGAAGTTCATCAACTCCTGTCCCCTTTAATGCAGAAACGTCTTGCGATTGAATCTTCCCTCCCCATTCTTCTACGAGTAAATTCATGCTGGAGAGTTTTTCCTTTATTTTATCTGGATTAGAGTTTTCTCTATCTATCTTGTTAATTGCAAAAATTATAGGCACTCCCGCAGCTTGAGCATGGCTAATTGCTTCTTTAGTTTGAGGCATTACATCATCGTCTGCTGCAATTACAATTATAACTAAATCTGTTACTTGGGTCCCTCTCGCTCTCATAGCAGTAAATGCTTCATGGCCTGGGGTATCTAAAAAAGTGATTTTTTGTCCATCCTTTAACTCTACATTATATGCTCCAATGTGTTGAGTAATTCCACCTGATTCACCAGCTATAACATTCTCTTCTCTAATAAAATCTAGTAACGAAGTTTTTCCATGATCTACATGTCCCATAACTGTTACTATTGGAGCCCTAGGAAGCAAATCTTTAGGTGAATCAACCAATTCTTGAATTGACTCTTCAATATCTGCCGTTACAAATTCTACTTCATAGCCAAATTCATCTGCAACAATGGTCAAAGTTTCAGCATCTAATCTTTGATTCATGGTAACCATAATTCCAAGTGTCATACATGCAGAAATAATTTCTGTTGAAGTAATTTCCATCATTGTTGCAATTTCTCCAACTGTAATAAACTCAGTAACTTTAATTGTTTTTTTGTCTGCTTCATTTAATGCTAAGTCTTCCTCAGATTTTAATTTATGTGAATCTCTTTTTTCTTTTCTGTACTTAGCTCCTTTTGATGTAGTTGATTTTCCCTGAAGTTTTTCTAAAGTTTCTCGAATCTGTTTTTGGACATCTTCATCAGAAGTTTCAACGGGTGTATTTTTAGTTTTGTTTTGCTTAACAAAATTTTTACTAGATTTCGGAACATCTTTATTAATTCTAATTCTTTTTCTTTTTAATGAAGGGGCTGATGTTTTATTATCTGATTTTGCGGTTTCAATTTTATTTAAATCTATTTTATCTCCAACAGTTTTTAGTCCACTCAGTTTTTTATATTGAGTTTTTATTTTTGAATCTGCCTTTTTAGTTTCTACAGCTTCACCAACTTCTTTTTTATCAAGTTTTGGCTTTTCTTCTTTTGGCTTTTCTTTTTCCGTTTCTTTTTTAGAAACTTTAAGATTAAGTTTTTCTAAATCAATTTTTCCAATTTGAACAGGTTTAGTGATTTTTGCTTTTCCTTGAATTACAGCACTTTTTGCATTTAATTTTTCTTCTTGTTCTCTTTCCAATTTTAATCTTAACTCTTCCTTTTCTTTTCTTTTTTCTTCACTTAAATCATGAGATTCAACCTTACTAGATTTATCTGAGCGAAATTCTTCTAATAATAGATTATATTGATCTGAAGAGATTTTAGCTGTAGGTCTAGCTTCTACCTCATGTCCATTAAGTGATAAAAATTCAACTGCTCTATCCAATGAGATATTAAACTCCCTTAAAACTTTATTTAATCTTTTCAATTGTACTTCACTCATAAAATTTTTTATTTATTCCGAGAATTCTGCATTTAAAACTTTTCTTATTTCAATGATAGTTTCCTCTTCTAAATCTGTTCTTTTAATTAAATCTTCAATATCTTGTTCCAAAACACTTTTAGCAGTATCTAATCCTGCCTTTTTAAGCTCTTCTAAAACCCAATCTTCTATTTCATCTGAAAACTCTGTTAATTCAACATCTTCTTCAGCACCCTCTCTATATACATCAATTTCATAACCTGTTAACTGGCCAGCTAACCTAATGTTAAATCCTCCTCTTCCAATTGCTTTTGAAACCTGTTCTGGATCCATAAAAACTTCAACTGTTTTATTTTCTTCATTAATTTTTAATGAAGAAATTTTAGCAGGGCTCAAAGCTCTGGTAATTAACAACTGAATATTATTTGTGTAATTAATCACATCTATATTTTCATTGCCTAACTCTCTAACAATACCATGTATTCTAGAACCTTTCATCCCTACACAAGCACCAACTGGGTCTATCCTATCATCATAGGAATCAACTGCTACTTTTGCTTTCTCTCCAGGAATTCTAACAACTTTCTTGACCGAAATCAATCCATCAAAAACTTCTGGAATATCTTGCTCAAATAATTTCTCCAAAAACTTTGGAGAAGTTCTAGACATTACTATAGAAGGCTTGTTTCCTTTTAATTCTACAGATTCTATAATCCCTCTTATAGAGTCTCCTTTTCTATAAAAATCAGAAGGAATTTGCCTATCTTTTGGCATAATTAATTCATTTCCTTCATCATCTAAAAGTATTACAACATTATGTCTTATATGGTGAACTTCGGCAGTATAAATTTCTCCTATTAAATCAATAAATTGCTTATAAATAATTCCATTGTCATGTTCGTTTATTCTTGAAACTAAGTTTTGTCTAAGAGCCAAAACAGTTCTTCTGCCTAAATCAATTAGTTTAACTTCTTCAGAAACATCTTCACCAACCTCAAAGTCTGGTTCAATTTTTCTAGCTTCAGAAAGAGATATTTCCTGATTTTCATCTTCCACTGAATTATCTTCTACAACAATTCTGTTTCTCCAAATTTCTAAATCCCCTTTATCTGGATTTATAATTATATCAAAATTGTCATCATCTCCATATTTCCTCTTTAAAGTGTTCCTAAAAACCTCTTCTAGAATTGACATAAGAGTAACTCTGTCAATAAATTTTTCGTCTTTAAATTCTGAAAACGATTCAATTAAGGCTAAATTTTCCATTTATTATAGTTTTATTATAATTAAATTCTATTTAATAAAGAGGGGGACAATGTCCCCCTTCAGTTTTTCAATAATGCTGTGCGAATATACAAAATTCTTATATAAATTATAATTTACAAGATTCTTAGTATACTAATAGTTGGCCTACTAGGGCTCGAACCTAGACTCTTCTGGACCAAAACCAGACGTGTTACCAGTTACACCATAGGCCAATGCAATGCTCGGCAAATTTAATATAAAGTTTTTGCTGGGCAAATTAATTATATTTAAAAAATATCTTAAAAATTTAATTATTAATATTGTTTAAATTCGCTTTCAAAAGTAAATGTAGCATGAATAAAAATAAGTTCGAGAAATGGAATAAAATAATTGCTGCTTTTGCATTTTTTGTGGCTTTAATAACATATTCTCTCACTGTTGAACCAACAGCCAGCTATTGGGATTGCGCAGAATATATTTCCACATCCGCAAAGCTAGAAATTGGCCATCCCCCAGGGGCTCCTTTATTTCAAATGTTAGGTGCTTTCTTTTCTTCTTTTGCTACTGATTTAGACAAAATAGCATTCATGGTAAACATGATGTCCGTTTTTGCTAGTGCATTTACAATACTATTTTTGTTTTTGACCACTACAATTATTGGAAAAAAAATAGTTTTAAAAGAAAATTCTGTTTCTAATTCAAATGCAATTATAATTCTTGGTGCTTCACTTATTGGATCTTTAAGTTTTGCTTTTTCTGATAGTTTTTGGTTCAATGCAGTTGAAGCTGAAGTCTATGCCATGGCTACAATGATTATGGCATTACTATTTTGGTTAGGTTTTAAATGGGAAGAAAATATGGACAATTCGGGTGGAGATAAATGGCTAATTCTAATTTCCTTTGTTGTTGGTTTATCTTTTGGAGTGCATTTTATGGGATTACTAGCAATACCAGCAATTGGAATGATTTATTTTTTCAAAAAAAATCCTTCACCAACTTTAAAAAGCTTTATAGCTGCTAATGCTATTTCAATTGCAATTTTATTGTTTATTTTTAAATTATTATTACCCTCAACTCTAGGCCTTTTTGGATACTTAGAAGTCTTCTTTGTAAATACTTTAGGACTACCTTTTAATTCAGGAACTATCTTTTCAGTTATCTTAATAATCTTATTCTTCTATTTTGGTATCAGATTAACTAGAAAAAAAATATGGATCAAAGCAAATACTTTACTGCTATGTATAATGTTTATTTTTATTGGATTTTCATCTTGGCTAATGATCCCTATAAGATCAAATGCCAACACAGTAATTAATGAAAATGCTCCCTCTGATGCTCGTGCCTTACTAGCTTATTACAACCTAGAACAATATCCTGATACACATATATTTTACGGACCAATGTACTCAGATGCTTATGCGGGGCAAGACCCTAACGAACCTTATAAAGATGATAAGCCAAAATATGAAAGAGACATAAAGTCTGGTAAATACATAATAGTTAACGATTGGGAGTCTGGAAAAATAAATTCTAATAGCGAGCATGTAGGATTATTGCCTAGGATGTGGAGCTCAGATCATGCCTCAAACTATATGAAATATTTTGGATATCTTCCATTTGAAATAAAAAATGAATATAAGTCTGAAGAAAGTTTAATTCAACTAGTAAATCAATTTCAATCAAGCTTTAATAAAGGGGATATAGATTCTGATGGATATCACGAGTTTTTATCTCAGTATGGAGGATATCTTAATATTGCTAAACCAACTTTATTGTCTAATATAAAATACCTTTTCCAATATCAAATGGGCTCAATGTATTGGAGATATTTTATGTGGAATTTTTCTGGAAAACAAAACGACAACCAATGGAAATATGACCTTTTAAACGGCAACTGGATTAGTGGGATAAATTTTTTAGACGAATTAAGGCTTGGCCCTCAAGAAAATCTTTCAGAAGATGTTTTAAATAATAAAGGAAGAAATAAATATTATTTTCTGCCTTTAATTCTAGGAATTATTGGATTGTTATTCCTATTTAAAAAAGATAAAAATCTTTTTTGGGTAGTTACAGTATTATTTCTTTTTACTGGATTAGCTCTTAAAGTATATGTTAATGAAAGAGTTTTTGAACCAAGAGAAAGAGACTATGCTCTTGTCGGTTCTTTTTATGTCTTTTGTATTTTCATGGGATTGAGCGCAATTTATATTCAAAAAAAACTAAGTCTTATTTTAAAAAATAAACTTTCTGCTCCTTTAACAATCATTTTACTACTATTCGTTCCTTTTTTAATGGCTTTTCAAAATTGGGACGATCATGATAGATCTAATAGATATACTGCCCAATCTTTGTCTAAAGCATATTTAGATTCTATAGATGAAGGTTCTGATTCTATGATATTTTGTGTAGGTGACAACGATACCTTTGCGTTGTGGTATGCTCAAGAAATAGAAAATTATAGAACAGATGTAAGAACAATTAACACTAGTCTAATAGCTACAGACTGGTATATAGATCAAATGAAAAAAAGAGCTTATTCTAGCAGTCCTATTCCATCTCAACTTATTCACAAACAATATGCCTATGGAATCAGAGACTATATTAAACATGAAGCTTTAATTGATTCTGTCAGGTGGGATATAAAAGATTTCATGAACTGGATAGGTAGTGACCATCCCCGAACAAAATATAGTAACCTATTAAAACAATACGGAGCGAATTTAGATAATGTTCCAAAATTTACTCAAAACATGATTTTTTATCCAACAAACAAAATCAGAATCCCAGTTAATAAACAAAATGTTATTAAAAGTGGGTTAGTTAATGAAAAGGATTCTGGACTAATAGTAGATTACATTGATATAGACTTGCCGACAAGTGGTCTATATAAAAATCAACTTTTAATGTTAGATATTTTAGCTAATAATGATTGGGAAAGACCAATATATTTTACTGGTGGAAGCTATAATGATTCTGAGTATTTATGGATGAAAGATTACTTACAACTAGATGGGTTAGTTTACAAACTAGTGCCAATTAAAACCCCCATCAATAAAAAAAATCCATATGAATTAGGTAGAATAGATTCTAATTTAATGTATAAAATAGTTAAAGGCTGGGAATGGGGAAATTCTAATAGTGAAAAAATTTATCACGACCCTGAAACGAGGAAAAACAGTATTTCATTTAGAGGAAATCTTCACAGGTTAGCTCTTCAATTAATTAAGGATGATGAAAAAGAAAAAGCTGAAGAAATTTTAGATTTATCATTGGAAAAAATGCCAATAGATTATTTTGGATTTTATAGCCTATTAGGGCCTTATATTTCTACTTATTATAAGTTAAATAAATACACAAAAGGAGATAAGCTTTTTATAAATTTATCAGATAAATACCAACAAAATTTAAATTACTATTCCAAATTATCTAAATCAAAAAATTCTAATTTTTCTATTTATAGCTATGCTGAAAATATAATAACTGATACTGAAAGATATCGAAGTTTACTTGAATCCGTTTTAAATACAAACGATGTGAATTTTATTGGTAAAGCAATTGAAAATTTTGTCAAAAGCACTGACTTTGTTAAAGAAATTTATGGCGATTATGAATACTTTACTTTATTAAGTCCTTTTATAGAAAATTTATATAAATCAGGGAATTCAAATTTATCAAAAGATCTTTATTTGAATATTGCTAATCAGTTAAAAGATCGATTAAATCTTTTTATTGAAATGTCCAAAGAAAATAAATCAGAATATGTGGAAAATATTGCTAATAATCTATTTGAGTATAGTAAAATCTTGAATGTACTTAAAGATTATGAAGCTGATAAATCACTAATAAAATCTGAGATCGAATCTTTTATAAATATTAAAGAAAAGTTAACTAATTAAATAAAATCCTTAATTAGATTAATTAGAGTATTCGCATCTTGTTCTCCACTCTGTCTCCATACCATTTCTCCTCCTTTGTAAATCATTAGTGTTGGTAATAATTTAACTCTAAGAGCCTCTGCTAATTCATTGTTCTTATCTACGTTAATTTTAATTACTTTTCCTTTATCACCAATGGCTGCTGCTACATCTCTTAAAATAGGATGCATAGCAGATGAAGAGTCATTATCATCTGTATAAAAATCTAATAAAATTGGCACTTCTAAACTAATAAGCTCACCAAATTTTGACATAAATCCAAATTTATTTTAATACAAAAGTAACATTTTTTAAAAATTAGAGTTTTTTTATGTAATTACAGAAATTTCCACTCCACATACTACCCTTCCTGTAATTGCCAAAACTCTAAATCCTTTATTTGCATTTAAATATTGATTTTTTGAAAAAAATAGGCTATCTAATAGGTATATTTTTTAAATTTAGAAACCTATTTAAAATTATAAAATGTCTTCTAGAAAGAAATTATTTTTAATTGATGCTTATGCTCTTATTTTTAGAGGATATTACGCATTTATTAAAAACCCCAGAATTAATTCAAAAGGCATGGATACAAGTGCTGTAATGGGGTTTATGAATTCACTCCTAGATATAATTAAAAGAGAATCACCAGATAATTTAGCTGTTGCATTTGATAAAGGAGGCTCAAGTGATAGGCTAAAGATATTTAAGGAATACAAAGCTAACAGAAGCGAAACTCCTGATGCAATTCAAATTGCTGTTCCATATATCCAAGACATTTTAAAAGCTATGCAAATACCCATTTTAGTAAAAAGCGGTTATGAGGCTGATGATATCATAGGTACTGTTGCAAAAAATGCAGAAAAGAACAATTATGCTGTTTTTATGGTAACTCCTGATAAAGATTTTGCCCAATTGGTTTCAAAAAACATATTCATTTATCGACCTGCTAGAATGGGAAATGGAATAGAAATATGGGGTGTTGAAGAAGTACAGAAAAAATTTGAAATATCAGATCCTTTACAGGTAATCGATTTTTTGGGCATGATGGGTGATTCTGTAGATAACATTCCTGGATTGCCTGGTGTTGGAGAAAAAACTGCTAAAAAATTTCTTGCTGAATATGGTTCGATGGAAAATCTTTTAGCAAATACTGATAAAATAACTGGAAAGTTAAAGGAAAAAATTGAACAGAATAAAGAAAAAGGCTTGCTATCAAAAAAACTAGCTACAATAATTTTAGATGTACCTATTGATTATAATCTTGAAAACTTTAAATTAAAAGATCCTGATATAAATAAAATTAAGGAAATATTTAATGATCTTGAATTCAAAAGGATGACTGAAAATTTTATGAAAATTTTTTCGCCTAAAGAAAATTCAATTGAATTGCCTGATTCTCAAAAAGAAATTCAATACGATTTATTTAATGCTCCTGGTATGTTATCCTCACAATTGAAAAGTGATTTTACTGGTTCTACAAAGAACAAACACTTTTATCAAAAAATTAGCACAGATCTAGGTGCAAGCCTATTTTTTAAAAAAATTTCAAAACAAAAAAAAGTAGGTATTAGTCTTGTAAATTCAATAATCGATAAAACCATTTTTGGAGTTTCATTTACTTGGGATAAACATAAAAGCTATTACTTAGAATTAAATAATAATTTAAATTTTATAAATTCATTAAAAATACTTTTTGAAAGGGACGATATTACAATAATTGGATATGATATTAAAGAATCCTTTAAAGCTCTCCATCAAATTGGGGTAATTGTAAATTGTAAATGTTTTGACACAAAAATTGCACATTATTTAATTAATCCTGATATCAATCATGATTTTGATATAATTTGTGAAACGTATTTAAAATATAAAACATCTTTTACAAAAGAGAGTAAATTAGAAAATCCTATAGACTTTTCTATGGAGAAAAGTGATTTGAATTTTCAACTAACAGATTTATTAATAACAGATTTGGAAAGGGGGAAATTGGTTGATTTATTTCAAAACTTAGAGATGCCATTATTAAAAGTCTTAGCGTCAATGGAATCAAATGGAATTAAAATAGATTCCAATTTTTTAACAATATTATCTTCAAAATATACTGCAGACCTTAAAGTACTTGAGAAAAATATTTTTAATCATTCAAAAGAGAACTTTAATCTTGCTTCCCCTAAACAATTAGGTGAAGTTTTATTTGAAAAACTTAAAATAATAGAAAAACCAAAAAAAACTAAAACAGGACAATATTCTACATCTGAAGAGGTTCTTTCTGTTCTTGCAAAAGATCATAAAATAGTTGCAGAAGTTTTGAACTGGAGATCATTACAAAAATTAATAAATACTTATGTTGATGCTCTTCCAAAACAAATAAACAAGGATAGTTTAAGAATTCATACTGTTTTTAATCAAGCTGTAGCATCCACTGGTAGATTAAGCAGTAATAACCCTAATCTTCAGAATATTCCAATTAGAACTAAAAGAGGAAGAGAAATAAGAAAAGCATTTATATGTGAAAATAATAATTATGTAATGCTAGCTGCAGATTACTCCCAAATTGAATTAAGAGTTATTGCTTCATTAAGCAATGATCCAAATATGATCTCTGCTTTTAATCATAATGAAGACATTCACTCTTCTACTGCTGCAAAAGTTTTTAATATTAATATAAAAAATGTTTCCAGAGAACAGAGAAGTAATGCCAAAACAGTAAATTTTGGCATAATTTATGGAGTTTCTGCTTTTGGACTAAGTAATCAAACCAATTTAAATCGATCTGAGTCTAAAAATTTGATAGAATCATATTTTATAGCTTATCCTAAATTGAAAAATTATATTTCAAGTCAAATAAATTTTGCAAGAGAGAATGGTTATGTAGAAACCGTTTTAGGGAGAAAAAGATATTTAAGAGATATTAATTCAAGAAATCATATAGTTAGAGGAGGGGCTGAAAGAAATGCAATCAACGCACCAATACAAGGTAGTGCTGCAGATATTATAAAACTTGCTATGGTTAAAATCTATAATAGAATGAAAAATAATCATTTTAAATCCAAAATGTTGGTTCAAGTTCATGATGAATTAATTTTTGAAATTTTTAAACCAGAATTACAAGAAATGAAAAAATTGATTCAGGAGGAAATGGAATCTGCTTACAGTTTAAATGTTCCTTTAGTGGTTGATATTGGTACTGGAAATAACTGGTATGAGGCCCATTGATTTATTTTATTAATTCTTCATTTGTAGATTTCATTTATTATTGTAGATTTGCAGGCCAATAAAAGAGGTAGAAAATTATCTCACTAGAAAAAAAAAAATTGGATTCATTAACATACAAAACAATTTCAGCAAACAAGGATACTGTTGACAAAAAATGGGTTCTAGTTGATGCTTCTGAACAAACTTTAGGAAGAATGTCGTCAAAGATTGCTAAACTTTTAAGAGGGAAACATAAACCTAGCTTTACGCCTCATGTTGATTGCGGTGATAATGTCATAGTTATTAATGCTGAAAAAATAAATTTATCCGGAAATAAGTGGGAAAATAAAGAATACATAAGATATACTGGATATCCAGGTGGTCAAAAATCTTTGACTGCTAAGGAATTATTTGCTAAAGACCCCGCAAGATTAGTTGAAAAATCTGTAAAAGGGATGTTGCCAAAAAATAAATTAGGAGCTCAACTTTTTAGAAACTTAAAGGTTTACGTTGGAGAAAACCATAAACAAGAAGGTCAAAATCCAGTTTTGATTAATTTAAATGAATTAAAATAATTTATGGAAGTGATTCACAAAATAGGGAGAAGAAAAACTTCAGTTGCGAGAATATACATGTCAAAAGGCGATCAAAATCATACGGTAAATGGCAAAAATTTAGAAGAATATTTTCCAACTGCAATATTACAATCCAAAATAAAAAAGCCACTTGAATTAACTGATAATTTGTCAATATTTAATATTAAAGTAAATGTTTATGGAGGAGGAGTAAATGGCCAAGCAGAATCAATTAGGCTGGCAATTTCTAGGGCTCTATGTGAAGTTAATGAAGAGTATCGTCCTGTGTTAAAAAAAGAAGGATTATTAACGCGTGACCCAAGGATGGTTGAAAGAAAAAAGTTTGGTCAAAAGAAAGCTAGAAAGAAATTCCAATTCTCGAAAAGGTAATTATCCTTTTCTTTTTGAAAGAATTAAGTTCATATATATATTGAAAACCTGTTGTCGTATTTCGCAATGCGAAAATTAGTTTAGCATCTAAATAAATAAGATTTTTATAATCAACTGTTTATTGCTAATCATACGGAACGTAAACTAAACAAAATGACAAAAATTGAAATCAAGCCTCTATTAGAGGCAGGTGTTCATTTCGGGCACCTTACTAGAAAGTGGAATCCTAATATGGCTCCTTATATCTTTATGGAGAAAAATGGAATTCACATTATTAACCTTTACAAAACTATATCTAAACTTGAAGAATGTACGCAAGCTTTAAATAAGATTGCTTCATCAGGAAGAAAAATTCTTTTTGTGGCTACTAAAAAACAAGCCAAAGAAATAGTAGCTAATACAGCTATGGAAGTAAAAATGCCATACATTACTGAAAGATGGCCTGGAGGTATGTTAACCAATTTTGTTACTATTAGAAAAGCTGTTAAAAAAATGTCTGCTATTGATAGAACTAAACAGGATGGCACATTTGAATCACTTTCTAAAAAAGAAAAGCTTCAAATAGATAGGTTAAGAGCTAAACTAGAAAAAAACTTAGGTTCCATTACTGATATGACTCGTCTTCCAGGAGCATTATTCGTAGTAGATATTAGAAGAGAGCATATTGCAATAAGAGAAGCTCAAAAATTGAATATTCCAATTTTTGCTATGGTTGACACCAATTGTGATCCTAGAGAAGTAGATTATGCTATCCCATCAAATGATGATGCTTCTAAATCAATTAATTTAATTCTTAGTTATATTTCAGAAGCTATTAAAGATGGTTTGTCTGAAAGACAAAAAGAAAAAGAGATGAATAAAATAATTGAAGAAAAAGAAGAAAAGGAAAAGGAAAATTTAGAAAGTTCAAGTTCTGATGCGTCAACTAAAAATGATGATGGTAAAGGAGACGAAAATAAAGCTGTTGAAAAAAAGAAAAGAGTTAGAAAAAAAACTACAATTAAAAAAGAAAAATAAAAAATGGGAAAAATAACTGCATCTGAAGTTAATACTCTAAGAAAAATGTCTGGAGCAGGCATTATGGATTGTAAAAATGCATTAGTTGAATCCAATGGGGATTTTGATGTTGCAATTGAAATTTTAAGAAAAAAGGGGCAAAAAGTAGCAGCTAAAAGAGCAGACAGAAAATCTTCTGAGGGAGCAGTGATTGCTAAAGTAGATTCAAAGTGTTTAAATGGAATTATAATTTCTTTGAATTGTGAAACAGATTTTGTTGCCAAAAATCAAACTTTTGTTGCTCTTGCAAACCAGCTAGCTGAGTTAGGCTTAAACTACAACTCGTTAGAAGATTTTTTAAATTCTAAAATTGATTCAATGACTGTAAGTGAAAAACTTGTCCAACAAACAGGAGTTATTGGAGAAAAATTGATTATAGGATGTTTTGAAAAATTGTCTGCTGCATATGTTGGAAAATATATCCATGCTGGTAATAAAATAGCTACACTTTCTGGTTTTTCATCTTCAATTGATGGGATTGAAGAAGCTGCAAAAAATATTGCAATGCAAGCGGCTGCCATGAATCCTATTTCTTTAGATGAAAGTGGAGTAGACCAGCAAACAATTGAAAAAGAAATAGAAATTGCAAAGGACCAATTAAGACAAGAAGGCAAACCTGAAGCTATGCTTGATAACATAGCAAAAGGAAAGCTTAAAAGGTTTTTTAAAGATAATACATTAGTGAATCAAGATTTTATAAAGGATAATAAGCTTAGTGTCTCTGCGTATGTTAAATCAATACATTCCGATTTAAAAATTACAGGATTTAAAAGAGTCGCATTAGTTTAATCCCATACAAAACTGTTTTATTCATAATAATAATTATAAAATCATTGATTATATTTACTTGAATAATTAATGATGTCCTATAAAAGAATATTATTAAAACTAAGCGGAGAAGCATTACTTGGAGAGCGTCAATATGGTATAGATCCTAATAGAATTTCTCAATATGCTAAAGAAATCCAATCAATAACTGAACTTGGCATAGAAGTAGCTATAGTAATTGGAGGAGGAAACATTTTTAGAGGTGTTTCGGCTGCAAGTAATGGAATGGACAGAGTTCAAGCAGATTATATGGGTATGTTGGCAACAGTTATTAATGGATTGGCATTACAAAGTTCCCTTGAAGAAAATAATATTCAAACAAGATTGCAAACTGCTATTAAAATTGAGGCAGTTGCCGAAGCTTATATAAAAAGGAAAGCTGTTAGGCATTTAGAAAAAGGAAGAGTTGTAATTTTTGGAGGAGGAACAGGTAATCCATTTTTTACAACTGATTCAGCAGCGGTTTTAAGGGCTATTGAAATTAATGCAGATGTAATTATAAAAGGGACCAGAGTAGATGGAATTTATGATTCTGATCCAGAAAAAAATCTTGAAGCAACCAAATTTGATTCTATATCTTTTCAAAATGTTCTCGATAAAAATCTTAAAATAATGGACTCTACTGCTTTTACTTTAAGTAAAGAAAACAACTTACCAATAATTGTTTTCAACATGAATATACCTGGGAACTTGTTGAAGCTTATTAAAGGAGGTAAAATTGGAACAATAGTTAATTAAATAAACGTGGAAGAAATTGAATTTATTATTGAAGCTTGTAAAGAATCAATGTCAAATTCTATTGATCATCTAGAAAAAGAGTTAATAAATATAAGAGCTGGAAAAGCAAATCCTTCAATGCTTTCAAGCATTAAATTAGATTATTACGGCTCAATGACTCCATTATCTCAAATTGCCAATATCAATACTCCAGATGCACAAACCATATCGATACAGCCTTGGGAGAAAGACAAATTACAAGATATAGAAAAAGCAATAATGGTTGCCAATTTAGGTTTTAATCCAATGAATAATGGCGAATCTGTTATAATCACTATCCCTCCATTAACTGAAGAAAGAAGAAAAGAATTAGTTAAAATAGCTAAGTCAGAAGTTGAACAAGCTAAAATTAGTATCAGAAATTCAAGAAAAGAAGCCAATAATGATATAAAGAAAATTGAAATATCTACAGATCAAAAATCCATTTCTGAAGATGATATTCAAAATTTAACTGATGAATTTATTAGAAAAATAGATAAAATATATTCTATTAAAGAAAAAGAAATTCTTTCTGTTTAATTTTTAATAGTATTATATTTGTTTTTTTAATTTTCACTTGTTAAATGAATAATTTTACAGTAAAAAGTTTACTAAAAGAAGGTCCAAATTCTCAAAAGGTATTTATTGAGGGGTGGGTAAAAACATTTAGAGCAAATAGATTCATTTCACTAAATGATGGATCCTGTTCTGAAAGCATTCAATGTGTTGTTGATTTTCAAAATACCAACTCCAAAATTCTTTCAAAAATTAATACTGGAACTTCTGTAAAAATTGAAGGTTTGTTAGTTGAAAGTCAAGGCAAAGGTCAAAAATCAGAAATTAAAGTAGGCAAAATTACTATTCTTGGTGAATGTGATATGGATTCTTACCCAATTCAACCAAAAAAACATTCATTACAATTTTTAAGAGAAAATGCTCACTTGCGGGTAAGAACTAATACATTTAGCTCTATAATGAGAGTGCGTTCTAACTTGTCTTTTGCTATTCATAAATATTTTAAAGAAAAAGGGTTTTTCTATGTTAATACCCCTATTATTACTGGAAGTGATGCTGAAGGTGCTGGTGAGATGTTTAAAGTAACAACATTGGAGATAAACAAAGATTCATTAAACCAAAAAAATGAAGTTAATTATGATGAAGATTTTTTTGGTAAAGAGACAAACTTAACAGTATCAGGTCAACTTGAAGCAGAAAGTTTAGCAATGGGGCTTGGCAAGGTTTATACTTTTGGACCAACGTTTAGGGCTGAAAATTCTAATACTTCAAGACATTTAGCAGAATTTTGGATGATTGAGCCAGAAATGGCATTTTATGATCTTGAAGATAATATGGAATTAGCTGAAGATTTTATAAAGTATATCATAAAAGATCTCATTAATGAATGCAAGGAAGATTTAGAGTTTTTAAATCAAAGACTTATAGATGAGGATAAATCTAAACCAATAAATGAACGAAATGAACTTAGTTTATTGGACAGATTAGATTTTGTTATTAAAAATAATTTTAAAAGAATAACCTATTCCGAAGCATTTGAAATATTAAAAAATTCTAAACCTAACAAAAAGAAAAAATTTAAATTTCCAATTTTAGAATGGGGTGTTGATTTTCAAAGTGAGCATGAGCGTTATTTAGTTGAAAAACATTTTAAAAAACCTGTAATTATATACAATTACCCAGCAAAAATTAAAGCTTTTTATATGAGATTGAATGAAGATAAAAAAACAGTGAAAGCTATGGACATACTTTTTCCAGGTATTGGCGAAATAGTTGGCGGTTCTCAAAGAGAGGAAAGGCTAGATGTTTTAAAATCACGTATTCAAGAATTAAATATTGAAGAAAAGGAATTATGGTGGTATCTTGATTTAAGAAAATACGGCACAGTAAAACATAGTGGGTTTGGTCTTGGTCTAGAAAGGCTAATCCTATTCGCTACAGGGATGTCAAACATTAGAGATGTAATTCCATTTCCAAGAACCCCTAAAAGTGCTGAATTTTAAGCTGTCTTTTCCTTTCAAAGTGTTTTCGTATTTTTATTTGAATTAAATTTCAATGCTTAATCAACGTTTACAATTAAAATTATCTCAAAAATTATCTCCTCAGCAAATCCAATTGATGAAATTAATTCAATTGCCTCTGCAAGAACTTGAACAACGTCTAGCAAGAGAAATTGAAGAAAATCCTGCCTTAGAAGCTGGCAAAGAAAATGATGAAAATTCATTTGATGAATCCAATGATTATAATGAACCTGAAGAGAATTCAAATGAAGATGAAATTAATGTTGAGGATTACCTAAGTGATGATGATGTGCCTGATTATAAATTAAAATCCAATAATCATAGTCCAGATGACGAGGAAAAAAATATGCCTTTTATTTCTGGTGTTAGTTTTAATCAATTTTTAAAAAATCAGCTTCAAACTTTTTCATTTGAAAAAACTGACTCTGAAATTGCAAATTTTTTAGTTGGTAGTATTGATCAAACTGGATATTTGAGAAGGGATTTGTTAGATATTATAGATGATTTAGCTTTTACAATGGGTATTTATACTGACATTGATTCAGTTAAAAAAATCCTTAAAACGATTCATTTACTAGACCCTCCTGGGGTAGGAGCCAAAAACCTAAAAGAATGTCTATACATACAATTAAAAAGAAAGAATTCATCAGCTAGTATTAAAACTGCGATTAAAATTATTGAACACAATTTTGATATGTTTACTAAAAAACATTACAAAAAAATCATTTTAAAACTTAATATTTCTGAAAATGAATTAAAAAATGCAATTAAAGAAATTGAAAAATTAAACCCTAAACCAGGATCAGCTTTTTCAGAATCAACAAAAATAAATTCAACAATAATTCCAGATTTTACTATTGAAATAATTGACAATAAATTAAATCTCACTTTAAATTCAAGAAATGCTCCAGATTTATATGTTTCTAATGAATATAAAAATATGTTATCTGGATACCAGGAATCTAAAAAAGTATCTAAATCACAGAAAGAAGCTGTAGTTTTTATTAAACAAAAATTAGATGCTGCTAAATGGTTTATAGATGCAATTAATCAAAGAAATCAAACTCTATTATTAACCATGAAAGCAATTATGGATTTTCAAAAAGATTACTTTTTGTCAGGAGATGAAAGTAATTTAAAGCCTATGATTTTAAAAGATATTGCTGAAAAGATTGGAATGGACATTTCAACTGTTTCAAGGGTAGCTAACAGTAAATATGTAGACTCGCCATATGGAATAAAATTAATCAAATCATTTTTTTCAGAAGGTATCACTAATGATCAAGGAATAGAAGTCTCAACAATAGAAATTAAAAAAGAATTAAAGGAAATTATTGAGAAAGAAGATAAATCTAAACCTTTAACTGACGATCAACTCACTAAAATAATAAATAAAAAAGGTTATCCTATTGCAAGAAGAACAGTTGCAAAATATAGAGAAATGACAGGGTTTCCCGTAGCAAGGCTTAGAAAAAAATTATAATGGAGGATCTATCCATAGTTATAGTTAATTATAAAACATGGGAAAATTTAAGCTTATGTTTAGAAAGTATTTTAAAGCAATCTGAAATTGAGATTAAAGTAATTGTTGTAGATAATAACTCTAAAGACAATCAAATATCATTTTTTAAGCAAAAGTATGACTGGGTTCATTGGATTGAAAATTCTCAAAATTTTGGGTTTGCAAAAGCATGTAATATTGGTGCCTCCTTTATAAAATCTAAATGGTCATTGTTTTTAAATCCAGATACAATTTTAGAATCTAATTCAATGTCTTCCTTAATTAAATATTGTGATATTAATTCTGAGCATAGAATAATCGGCATCAAACAATTTGACCAAAATAAAAATCATACGAATTCATTTGGGATTTTTTTAAATTTTTGGAGCTTATCAGGTATAATGAGATATTTAATTAGAATTATAAAAGGTTCATATAGATCTATGAATTTAAAAGAGATTGCTCACCCTGATTGGATCTCTGGATCATTTGTATTAATAAGAAAAAAAGATTTTAATTTCTTAAATGGATGGGACGAAAATTACTGGATGTATTATGAAGATATGGATTTATGTAAAAGAGCTGAAAAATTTAACTTGAAAGTCTCTTTACTTAATAATTGGAGTTGTACTCATTTTCATGGTGGATCTTCAAGAAAAAATAATAAAATAAAAATTATCACTAAATCCGAAGTAATTGTTTCTTCACACATCTTCCTAGAAAAGCATTCAAAAACATCAATTAAATACTTAAATCATTTACTATTGATAACTCTTCAATCAATAGAGCTGCTAATTATGGGGGGGTTTTCCTCATTTAAAAGAAAAATACTAATCAATAGTATTAATTATTGGATTAAAGGAATTTTTAAAAATATTTGGGAAACTAAAAGAAGTCAATTTTAGTCATTATTAACTTCTGTATAATATAAATTCAATCTCATTCTTTTACTATAGTTTTCAGCACTTGGACTTGGTCCAATCAAAACAGTGCCTAATGGATTGATAACTGAAGAAGAGGGGATGAAAGTCATAAGGTCAGACTTTTCAACTTCAGTATTCATAGAACTACTGATATCCGAACTTACTACTAATCCTAGTCTGACATTCGTAGAGTCTTTCCTTATTATATTTTTTATGTGTTCACTTATTCTTATTTTATACATTAAGCCTTTGTCATCTTCATCCAATTCGATTAGCCCTCCATGAATTACCTTATTCTCAGATTCTTTTGGGCCAGTACTATTGTCAATAAAATAGTCAAGCACAGGCGCTTTATTTTCTATATCATATAAATATAGTCTTGAGGGCTCAATAATGCCTCCATTTAATGACAACATTTCTTTGTCTATATACATTGACAGATTAGCTTCATTAACTAACCATTGTTTTGCCCTTATTTCTTCCAAAACATCTATTCCATCATTATTCTTAAATAATTCTATTTCAGCCATTACTCCTTCCCCGCCCTTGAGATATACAGATTTAGGATTATTAATTGTATCATATACTTCAGTATATATTGAGGCTGGGTATGGATCATTTTTAAATGAATTTATTTTATACCCTTCCATCTTTAACTTATATTGCTCTTCAGATTCTTCAACAACATCATCTGAGGTATCATCAGGAGTATCCTTTTTATCATATTTTTGATATCCATATACAAGTCTTACTTCAGCTTCATTAAAATTTAAAATCATAAGCAACGGATCTGAAAAATCATATGCTTTAATCACTAAGCCTTTTATAAATAATTTAAAATTATCATTATTAGCTAAATCTTGTGATCCTTCATTATCAATAATTTTTTTTTGAAAAAAATCTTTATCTAAAGAAACTCTTATTCTTGGAGTTAACCTCTCTTTTATAGCTTCCGACTCATCCTCATCAGGAGTTTCTGGATCATCTTCCTTCCAAAAAACTAATTCTTTGGAGTTAATTTCTATCTCATCATCAAATAAAACAGTTCCTGAAAAATTTGAAGCAATCTCATTATTTGAATAATACTTTTGATATTTTTCAAAATTAGATTCTGGATCATAAGCCCTCAAGTAATAGTTCAGTTCATTCACCTTAAGTTTAAATTTTGCTGCAGAATTCCCCATTAAAGAATCAAGTTCATAAACTGTTGCATTACCATCAGGATTTTTTGATTCTGTATCTTCTCCATCTAAAATACCATCTCCATCCGTATCTGGATTTAACGGGTTCTGTCCCGTTTGTTTTTCGGCTATATCAGATAAACCATCACCATCACTATCGCTTTCGGGGTCAGTACTATCAACATCATATAAGTTTATTACTCCATCATTATCATCATCATCAATATTTGTAAAAAAAGGTATGTCCAAAAAAACATCCTTCAATGTTTCTTCTTCAGGAATACATGCAATATTGTCTTCCATCCCATTTATTTCATCATTTTGTTCAAAAATTCCAAAGACAGGAGATACAGTTTCCATTGTTATTTGTGAAATATATGTCACTTCGCTATTGCCATAAATATTGTCGTTGTATTTACCTAATTGAAAAGTCTGTATCTGATTCACAACATATGGAGGAATTTTTTTCATTTTAACAAAGACTGGAACTTCTTCTACGCTAGTATTAAAAGCCTTATTGTTTATTAAATTGATCCCAATCGTATTATAATCCTTATTACAAGCAGTTATAAATATTACAAATAAAAAAAGATATTTCTTATAATTCATTCGAATTTAATTAAGAATTTTTGTTTTATAAAAATTCAAATATTCTTCTTTAAAACCTTCAACAAACCCGCATTTTAAAATTGGGATTTTTCTAGAATTTACAAATTCCAAAATAGCCTTATCTACCTTTTCTCCGGTTAAAACAACTCCATCAGAATTTAAAACAGCGTTTTTAAATAAATTTAAAAACGTAGCATCATTTAAAACGTCTAAAGTTTTACTTTCAACCTCATCAAATTTTATTTTCTTAACGATGTTTGAGTCTAATTTTCCATTAATTTTATTTTCATATAAAGAAACAACCACTTTGGAGTTATTAAAAAGAGGTTCGTCTTTGTAATATTCCTTTAAATACAGAGGTAATAAAGACGCTATCCATCCATGGACATGAATTATATCAGGAGACCAATTTAATTTCTTTATAGTTTCTACAACCCCCTTAGCAAAAAAGATAGCTCTTTCATCATTGTCCTTATATGGTTTTTTATTTTTTTCATTATAATGCAACCCTCTATTTTTAAAATATTCATCATTATCAATAAAATAAACTTGCATTCTCTCCTTTGGAATAGATGCTACTTTGATAATTAAAGGCATATCAATATCATCAATAATTAAATTCATTCCAGAAAGTCTTATAACTTCGTGTAACTGGTGCCTCCTTTCATTTATTATACCATATTTAGGTATAAAAATTCTTGTTTGCCCTCCATTTTCATTAACCATTTTAGGCAAATTATATGATAAAGATGAAATGTCGTTGTTTGGAAGGTATGGAATAACTTCTGAAGACACAAAAAGCACTTTTTTTCCATTCATGAAATCCTTTCTTTTAATCTATATAATTAGAGAATGCAAAATTACAAAAATTATGTTAGATTTAGCCTAAAATAAGCTCTATATACAATGTTAAAGTTATATTAAATGCTAATACTTTTCAGAAAAGAAGAAGTTACAAAACTAATTAAACAAACTATTTCATCAAAGAAATCCATCGGGCTAGTTCCTACAATGGGGTCATTACATAAAGGTCATTTATCACTCATAAAACAAGCAATTGACAATAATGATATCGTATGGGTAAGCATTTTTATAAACCCTACTCAATTTAGTAACCCAGCAGACTTAGAAAGATACCCAAAAAATTTAGAAAAAGATATTGATTTAATTAAATCCATTTCAGATAAAATAAATGTTTTTAGCCCTAATGAAAAAGAAATGTATGATGGGATGCCAAAATTAAAAATTTATGATTTTAAGAATCTTGATGTTGAGCTAGAAGGAAAATTTAGAAGAAATCACTTTAATGGAGTTGCCACAATTGTTTCAAAACTTTTGAATCTTTTTAAGGCAGATGATGTCTATTTTGGCGAAAAAGACTATCAACAAACTCAAATTATAAGGCAACTTCTGAAAATAGAGAAAATAAATGCTAATATAATTATTTGCCCTACAGTAAGAGAAAAAAATGGACTAGCATTCAGTTCAAGAAATAATTTATTATCTAATTCTGAAAGAGAAGAATCTTCTATAATATTTAAAAGTTTAACTCTTTTGAAGAAAAATTTTAACAGTTTAAAATTAGAATTAATTAAAAAATCTATCATAAAATCTATACAAAAAAACAATAAATTCAAAGTAGAATATTTTGAAATAGCTGATTCTGAAACTTTACAAATTCATAAAAAAATTAATCCCAAAAAATCTTATAGAGCATTCATTTGTGTGAGTGTAAATGAAGTAAGATTAATTGACAACCTTTTATTGAATTAATATATATTTGCGCAATGCAAATTGATATTTTAAAATCAAAGATACACAGAGTAAAGGTTACTGAATGTGATCTAAATTATATTGGCAGTATTACTATTGATGAAGCTCTTATTAATGCAGCTAATATGATTGCAGGCGAAAAAGTTCAAGTTGTGAATATAAATAATGGTGAAAGATTAGAAACTTATATAATTAAAGGGAGAAAAAATAGTGGAGAAGTTAGCTTAAATGGTCCTGCAGCTAGAAAAGTTCATAAAGGTGATGATATAATTATTATTAGTTATGCAAAAATGTGTATAGACGAAGCAAAAAAATATACTCCAACTATCATTTTTCCTGATGCAGATAATTATCTTAAATAAAAAATGAATAAAGATTTATTGGTTAAAATAAAAACCTTTTTACCGCTTTCTTTTGGTATTTTTCTTGTTTACTATTCTTTTCAAAATACTTCTGCTGAAGACAAAATAAATATTTTAAACTCTATTACTAATGCAAATTATACATTTGTTTTTTTGTCAATTTGTATTGGAATTTTAAGTCATCTATCAAGAGCAATACGTTGGAAATATTTAATCCTTCCTTTAGGCTATAAACTAAATATATTAAATTCTATTATGTCAATTTTTGCAGGCTTCTTGTCAAATTTTGGCATACCAAGATCTGGTGAAATTTTAAGAGCAAGCTTAATATATTATTATCAAAAAATTCCATTTGAAAAAAGTTTTGGGACAATAGTTACGGAAAGAATTATTGATTTTCTTATTTTATTAAGTTGCATTTTTCTTGGGATTAATATTTCATCTAAGATCAAACTACCTGATTCTTTTTTAAGCTCTAATTTTATTCTTTATCTAATTTTATTTGTTGCAATTACCTGCTTAATTTTTATATTAATTTCAACCAAAAATTTAAGAATTAAGGTTTTTATTTTTTTTGATGGTTTAAAACAAGGGGTTCTTTCTATTTCCAAAATAGAAAATAAGAAATACTTTTTTTTTCATACTATTTTTATTTGGACATCATACTTTTTCATGTTATATATAGTTAAATTCAGTATGCCTGAAACCTTTTCTCTTGGATTTGAACCAATCTTTATTGCTTTTATTGCTGGAGCTATTGCTATGATAATTACCAATGGTGGAATTGGCTCATATCCATTAGCAATTGCCTCCATCATAAGTCAGTATGAAGTTTCTTATGAAGCAGCTCTTGCATTTGGATGGATCGTTTGGACCTCTCAAACTATAATGATAGTAATATTAGGTTCTTTATCCTTTGTTTTTTTGCCTATATTAAACAAAAAATAACTCTTATTAAAAAATTTAATGGATGGCTAAATTAAAGACAGCTTTTTTTTGTCAAAATTGCGGAACTCATTATCCAAAATGGATGGGACAATGCAGCGCATGCAAAGAATGGAATACTTTAATAGAGGAAGTAATTCAAAATCCAAAAAAAATAGCTATCGGCCTTTCAAAAACACAAGCTTCTTCTAAACCAACTAAAATACAAGATATTGATAACACTAAAAATCCTAGATTAAATTCAAAAGATGAGGAACTCAATAGGGTCTTAGGCGGGGGTATTGTTCCAGGGTCCTTAATTTTAATTGGAGGTGAACCAGGTATTGGAAAATCTACTTTACTACTTCAAATCTCTTTATTTTTAAATATAAAAGTTCTTTATGTTTCTGGAGAAGAAAGTAAGCAGCAAATAAAACGTAGAGCAAATAGAATAAATTCTAGTTCTCAATCGTGCTATATATTAAATGAAACAAATGTTGAAACCATTATCCAGCAAATTAATTCAATTGAGCCAGAACTTATCATTATTGATTCTATACAAACTTTACAAACTGATACAATTGAAAGTAGTCCCGGAAGCGTATCCCAAATAAAGGAATCTGCATCACATTTTTTAAAATATGCAAAAAAAACTAATCTTCCTGTTGTAATGGTTGGGCATATTACTAAAGATGGCGGAATTGCAGGTCCTAAAATTTTAGAACATATGGTTGATGTAGTTCTCAATTTTGAAGGTGACAGAAATCATATATACAGAATTTTAAGATCTAAAAAGAATAGATACGGCTCTACAGCTGAAATAGGAATATATGAAATGCTTAGCGATGGATTACGTCAAGTTAGTAACCCTAGTGAGTTACTTATTTCAAATAATAAATCTCCTTTAAGCGGTAACGCAATAGCTGCAACAATTGAGGGAATTAGACCCATCATGATTGAAATTCAAGCGCTAGTGAGTTCTGCTGTTTATGGCACTCCTCAAAGGAGTACCACAGGATTTAATTCAAAAAGGCTAAATATGTTATTAGCAGTTTTAGAAAAAAAAGCTGGATTTAATCTTGGAACAAAAGATGTGTTTTTAAATATTACGGGAGGAATAAAAATTGAAGATCCAGCAATTGATTTAGCGGTAATTGCTGCGATACTTTCAAGTAATATAAATATCCCTATCCCTCACGGCATTTGTTTTGCTGCAGAAATTGGACTTTCTGGTGAACTTAGAAATATTTCTAAAATTGATCAAAGAATAAACGAAGCTGAAAAGCTTGGCTTTAAATTTTTAATACTTTCTGATGCAACCAAAATCTCTAAAATTCCTAAAAAAATTAAAATATTGCAGTTCTCTAGAATTGAAGACCTAATTAAAAATTTATTTAAGGAGCGGGATTAGGAATTAAACTTTGAATATTTTCAATTTCTTCTAAAATCTCTGGACTTAACTTAACATTAATGCTGTCAATGTTCTCCTTTAATTGATTTAATTTAGAGGCACCTATAATATTACTTGTAACAAAAGGGCGACTGTTAACAAAAGCCAATGAAATATGAGTAAGGGATATTCCATATTTTACAGCTATTTCCATATACATTTTGGTTGCTTTCATTGATTGTTCGCCTGCAAACCTATTTAAATTTGGGTAAAGCTTAAGCCTACTCCCTTCAGGCATATTTCCATTAATATATTTTCCGCTTAAAACTCCAAAACCTAAAGGTGAATAAGCAAGTAATCCTGTATTTTCTCTAATACATATTTCAGCATTCCCAATTTCAAAAAGACGATTTAATAGTGAATATGGATTCTGAATCGTTATCATTTTAGGTAAATTTTTTTTTGATAATTCCAAAAATTTCATAAATCCCCATGGATTTTCATTAGAAAGCCCAATTTGTCTAATTTTACCTGAATCAATTAATTTTTTTAGGGCTTGTAAAACTCTTTCAAAATTATCTTCCCATTTATCTTGTTCAATATGTTTATAGCCTCTTTGTCCAAATGTATTGGTTGTTCTTTCTGGCCAATGAAGTTGATACAAATCAATATATTCTGTATTAAGCCTTTTTAAACTTCCTTCAACAGCCTCAAATAAAGCCTTATCACTAAACCCAGTTGTTCTAATATGTTTAGTGTAATCTCCAGGACCTGCAATTTTAGTTGCTAAAACAATCTTATCTCTATTTGAATTTTTTTTTATCCATCCACCAATAATCTTTTCTGTAGCAGCATACCTTTCAGCTGTAGCTGGTACTGGATAGAGCTCTGCAGTATCAAAAAAATTTACTCCATTGTCTAGAGCATAATTCATTTGTTCTTCAGATTCCTCTATAGTATTTTGATTGCCAAAATTCATTGTCCCAAGACAGATTTTACTAACTTTTATATCAGTATTTGGAAGAAACGTATATTTCATTAATTATAAATTTAATTCTACTACAATAGGGCAATGATCTGAATGATAAATTTGATCTAAAATATATGAAGATTCAATTAGTGGTTTTAATGTTTCACTAACCATATTATAGTCAATTCTCCAACCTTTATTATTAGCTCTAGAATTTGCTCTATAACTCCACCAACTGTAGCTATGGGGCTGAGAATTAAGATATCTAAAAGAGTCTATAAACCCTAGATTCATAAAGTTACTAATCCAAAGTCTTTCTTCAGGCAAGAATCCTGATACTTTTGCATTTCTAATAGGATCATGAATATCTATTGCTTCATGACAAATATTATAGTCTCCACATATTATCATGTTAGGAATTGTTTTTTTTAAATTCAATATATAATCATAAAACTCTTTCATATACTTAAATTTATATGCTAATCTATTCAAATTAGTGCCTGAAGGTAAATATAGGCTCATTACTGAAAATTTTTCAAAGTCTAATCTTAAATTTCTCCCTTCAAAATCCATGTGATCAATCCCAGTTCCATATTGTATTGATAAAGGTTTATGTTTAGATAATATAGCTACCCCACTATATCCTTTTTTTTGAGCAGAAAACCAATAATTGTTTTTATAGCCAATCTCATTAAAAAGATTTATATCTAGTTGATCTGTATTAGCTTTTATTTCTTGAAGGCATATAACATCTGGATTATATTCTTTAAGCCACTCTAGAAAGCCTTTTCTAATAGCTGCTCTTATTCCATTAACATTATAAGAGAAAATTTTCATGATAACCTACAGCCAAGATTTAATGCTTAAAGTAGATTCTATTTTTTTCAATATGTCTTCAATACTTAATCTCTCTTGAGTCATAGAATCTCTATCTCTTAATGTAAAAGTATTATCTTCTTTTGATTGATGATCCACAGTAACACAATAGGGTGTGCCTAGTGCATCTTGTCTTCTATACCTTCTTCCTATAGCATCTTTTTCATCATAATTTACTCTGAATTCTCTTTTTAATTTTTCTAGAATATCTTTTGCAATTTCAGGCAAGCCATCTTTTTTTACTAATGGTAAAACGGCAACTTTAATTGGAGATAAAACAACAGGAAATTTAAGTACAATTCTTGATGTTCCATCTTCAATTTTTTCTTCACACAAAGAATTAGAAAATACTGCAAGGAACATTCTGTCGAGCCCAATAGAGGTCTCTACAACATAAGGCACATAACTCTCATTGCTTTGCGTGTCAAAATATTTTAATTTTTTATTAGAAAATTTTTCATGATTTGATAAATCAAAATCTGTTCTAGAATGAATTCCCTCTAGTTCTTTAAATCCAAAGGGAAAATTAAATTCAATATCACAAGCTGCATCTGCATAATGGGCCAATTTATCATGATCATGAAATCTATAATTTTCTTTGCCTAGACCTAAAGATAAGTGCCATTTCATTCTTTGTTCTTTCCAGTTTTCATACCATTTTTTTTGTGTGCCTGGCTTTATAAAAAATTGCATTTCCATTTGCTCAAATTCTCTCATACGGAAAATAAATTGCCTTGCAACAATCTCATTACGAAATGCTTTCCCTGTTTGGGCAATTCCAAATGGTATTTTTAATCTACTAGTTTTTTGAACATTTAAAAAGTTTACAAAAATCCCTTGAGCAGTTTCAGGCCTTAAATATAAATCCGTAGCGCTATCAGATGATGCGCCTAATTTTGTCCCAAACATCAGATTAAACTGTTTAACTTCTGTCCAATTTTTAGAGCCAGAAACTGGGCAAACAATTCCTAAATCTTCTATTATTTTTTTTAGAGCAATTAAATCATCTTTTTCAAGAGCAGATGAAAATTTAGAATAAATAACTTTTATTTTTTCATGATTTTTAAGAACCCTAGGATTAGTTTTTATAAATTGATCTTTTTCAAATTTGTCTCCATATCTTTTTTCCGCTTTTGAAATTTCTTTTTGAATTTTAGATTCTAATTTAGAAATATGGTCCTCTATTAAAACATCTGCTCGATACCTTTTTTTTGAGTCTTTATTGTCTATCAACGGATCATTAAATGCATCTACATGTCCCGAAGCTTTCCAAATTGTTGGATGCATTAAAATAGAACTATCTATTCCAACAATATTATCATTTAATTGAACCATCGCTCTCCACCAATAATCTTTTATATTATTTTTAAGTTCAGTGCCATTATGTCCATAATCATAAACCGCACTTAATCCATCATAAATTTCACTTGACTTAAAAACAAAGCCATATTCCTTAGCATGAGATATTACTTTTTTAAATTTTTCTTCAGATGTCATATTAACAAAAATAGTAGATATATTTTAATAAATTCTATTTATATTATTTTAATGGAATTCGAAAAAAATAATTGTTAATTTGTGCTAAGGTCTAAATACAATATGAAGAACTTTAAATTCTTATTTGTTTTTATTAGTTTACTTTTTTTCACTCAATGTGCTAAAAGAGGAATTCCTGAGGGAGGGCCTAAAGATGAAGATCCTCCAATTCTTATAAATGCTATTCCAGAAGAAAATTCTGTTAATTTCAAAGAGAAAAGAATTCGTTTGTTTTTTGATGAATATATTCGGCTAAAAGATTTTAGAAAACAATTAGTCGTCTCGCCTCCGATTGAAAAAAGTTTATACTCAATTTCTCCTCAATCTGGAGCTTCTAAGTATATCCAAATAGATATAAATGAAACTCTACCAAAAAATACTACCTATGTATTTAACTTTGGACAAAGTGTAGTTGACAATAATGAAGGGAATATATTACCATATTTTAAATATGTTTTTTCTACAGGAGATTATATAGATTCACTAAAAATTTCTGGAAATATAAAAAATGCTTTTAAAAGAGAGGCTGACAATTTCATAACTGCTTTGCTTTACCCCGTGAATCAAAGCTATACAGATTCCATAGTATACAATGAACTTCCAACTTATGTTGGTAGTACTCTTGATAGTACATATTTTGAGATAAGCAATTTAAAAAAAGGAAAATATCTTTTAATAGCCTTAAATGATTTTAATAATAATTATAAATTCGATCCTGGCATTGAAGAAATAGGGTTTATAAAAGATTTCATAGAAGTGCCTTCATCAAAGGAAATCAATATTAAACTATTTAAAGAAGAGTTAATTTTTAAAAGTTTTAAACCTTTTATAGAAACTAATAATAAAATAAGTTTTGGTTTCAAAGGAAATTACAAAAATGTAGATATAGAATTACTGGATAGTTTTTCTAATAATTTTAGGTCAACAATTACTAAAAACAAAGAAACTGACACCTTAAACTATTGGTTTAAAAATATCAAATACGACTCATTACATTTTGTTGTAAAAAACAATAATGATAAAGACTTTTTTACTGTTAAGTATAAAGAAAAAGAAAAAGATTCACTGATTCTTACTCCATCAGAAAATAGTACTTTAAATTTAAATGACAAGTTTAAATTATATAGCAATATCCCTATTGAACATATTAATAATGATTTTATTTCGTTGTTAAATAACGATTCAATATCTGTCCCGTTTGATTCTAAAATTGACAATAATAAATTTGATGTTATTTTTGATTTTGAAGTTCTTCCTAATGACAATTATATTTTGTCTTTGCTTCCCAATGCAATTAATGATTTCCTAGGATCAACAAACGACACCATTAGCTATGAGTTTTCTACTAAAAGCCGATCAGATTATGGTAACATAAAACTTAAAGTTCAAAATGACAGAAATTACCCTATAATCGTTCAATTAACTGACACAGAGGAAAAAGTTTTGAGAGAGAGGATATTATATTCAATAAGTGATCCATGTGTCTTTACAAATTTACCGCCTTCAAAATATTTCATTCGGGCAATAATCGATGAAAATAAAAATAAAAAGTGGGATACTGGATCATTTCTAAAAAAAGTAGAACCAGAAAAAACTTTTCATTTTGATAAAGAACTTGATGTTAGAGCTAATTGGATTTTAGAAGAAAAGTTCATTATTAACTAATACGAAAAACTAAAATTAATTAGGAATGAAAAAAAATTTTAAAAAAAAAGTTTTATTATCGATTTTCGTTTTACTTATTTTATTTGTTATTAATATTTTTTGGAGTACCGGGTTTTTTAGAACTATAGAAAATAAGTTTGAAGGGAAAATATTAAAAAAAGTAAATTTAACAGGGGCAGAAGATATCAGTATTAGTAAGATAGACAGCTTTGCCATCATATCATCTACAAATAGAAAAAGTTTTCCAAATACTGAACAAGAAACTGGAGGATTATATTTTTTAGATTTAAAAAACAAAAATTACGATCCCATCCATCTTACAGCAAATTTTAAAAAACCATTTGCTCCCCATGGAATTTCAATTTTTAAAAAAGATAGTGTTAATGTCATAGCTGCAATAAATCATACTAAAGAAGGCGAATTTATAGAAATTTTTGAATTATTTGGAACAAAATTAACACATAAAAAAACATTAAAACATGATTTTATATATAGTCCAAATGATATTGTTTTATTAGATGACAATCGATTTTATTTTACAAATGACCATAAATATAAAGGTGGCATAAAGCGTTTAGCTGAAGATTACTTAGGGCTGGCCATTTCTAACGTTATATATTTTGATGGAATGAATTATATTGAAGTTGCAAATAAAATTGTCTATGCAAATGGGATTAATTTCGACGCAAAAAGAAATTTAGTATTTATAGCTTCAGTAAGAGGATTCTTAGTAAAAGTCTATCAACAAAATGAAGATCATTCCTTAGCCTTTATTGAAAACATTTATTGTAATACTGGAGTAGATAATATTGAATTTGATTCAGAAAACAACCTTTGGATAGGTGCACACCCTAGTTTATTGCACTTCAATTTTTATGCAAATAATAATAAAGAAATATCTCCTTCAGAAATTATAAAAATCAACTATATAGAAAAAGGAAATTATTCAATAGAACAAATTTATATTGAAGATGGAAATACTATGTCAGGATCTTCTGTAGCTGCTCCTTTTGGAAATCTAATTTTAACAGGAAATGTAATGGATGAACATTTCTTAATTCTTGAAACAGAAAATTAACTAACTAAAATTTTTCATTAAACGAAGGTCTATTTTTTTAATTGTGCCTTTATTAATTTTCTATTTATCCTTGCAATATTTTGGGAGGATATGAAATTTAATCAGTAATTTTTTTTTTCTTGCCAAAAAGCTTATTAAAAAGTATCATAACAGGATCATAATATCTGTCTACAACCCTTTCTTTAAGTGGAATTATAGCATCGTCAGTAATTTGAATTTCTTCAGGACATACCTCAGTACAACATCTCGTTATATTGCACATGCCTGATCCGTGCTCTTCTTTTATTTCTTTAATCCTGTCAGCTCTATCCATTGGATGCATTTCTAAACTGGCAAGTCTAACCATAAATCTTGGACCAGCAAATTTATCTTTTCCCTCATTATCTCTTATTACATGGCACATATTTTGACATAGATAGCACTCTATACACTTTCTAAAATGTTGAACTCTGTCTACATCCTTCTGCATCATAACAAAATCTTTTTCTTTGTCTTTTTTGGAAGGAGAGAAAGGTAATATTTTTTGATTTTGTTTGTAATTCCATGATACATCACTCACAATATCTCTTATAACTGGAAAAGATTTCAAAGGTGTAATTATAATAGTTTTATCTTCTTCAAACTCATTCATTCTTGTCATACAAGCAAGTCTTGGTTTACCATTAATTTCAACACTGCATGAACCACATTTTCCTGCTTTACAATTCCATCTACATGCAAGATCATTGGCTTGATCTGCTTGAATTCTATGAATCACATCCAGAACTACCATGCCTTCTGAGACATTACACTTATAGCTAACTAACTCTCCTTTTTTATCATCCCCTCTATATATTTTAAAATCTCTTTCCTTCATACTGTAGATTATAATTTATTGTGATCAATTTTAACCTCTTTCTCTAAGTCTTCTATAGATGAGTTTGCAATTCTTTTAAGTTCTTTGTCTGGTTCAGATCTTTTAACTTTAATTGTTTGCATTTCTCCATTAACTCCTTTTTTATTGATGATGTTATACTCTAACCATTCATTTCCCTCAGAAGGAAAATCTTCTCTTGTATGTGCGCCTCTACTCTCTTCTCTTAATAGAGCAGATCTTGCAACAGATTCTGAAGAAATAAGTAAATTTCTAAGTGCTAGAGCTTCGTGCCATCCTGGATTAAACTGGCTTGATCCTGGAGCTTTAACGTCTTGGAATTGTAATTTCATTTCTTCAATTTTATTAATTCCATCTTGAATATCTTTCTTAGTTCTAATAATACCAACGTTATCTTGCATGTTTTTTTGAAGATCCTCATGTATTAAATAAGGATTATTTCCCCTTTCTCTATTTAAAATAGATGTTGCATTTTTAATAATTCTTTTAATATCATCATCATCTACTTTAGGCATAGATTTTAATTTCTTAGAATATTTTACAGATTCCATTCCAGATAAGTTTCCAAAGACAAGAAGGTCTGATAAAGAATTTCCGCCAAGTCTATTAGCACCATGCATTCCGCCAGCAGCCTCACCACAAGCAAATAATCCTTCTACTGTCGTCATAGATGTCTCAGCATCTACTTTAATTCCCCCCATAAAGTAGTGACATGTTGGCCCAACTTCCATAGGTTGTTTAGTAATATCTAGTTCAGCCAATATCTTGAACTGATGGTACATAGATGGAAGCTTTTTCTTTATATCTTCAGATAATCTTTGTGTGGCTATATCCAAATAAGCACCTCCATGTTCTGAGCCTCTACCGGCTTTAACCTCAGCATTGATTGCTCTAGCAACAACATCTCTAGTTAATAGTTCAGGTGGTCTTCTAGCATTCTTATCTCCCTTAAGCCATCTTGCGGCTTCTTCTACAGAATCAGCTGTTTCATTAGCAAACTTTTTTGGTATATAATCAAACATGAATCTATTGCCTTCACTATTTTTAAGTATTCCTCCTTCACCACGAACTCCTTCTGTAACCAAAATACCTTTTACCGATGGAGGCCAAACCATTCCTGTTGGATGAAATTGGTTAAATTCCATATCAATCAACTCGGCGCCAGCTTCAAATGCCATTCCATAACCATCTCCAGTATATTCCCAACTATTAGATGTTACTTCCCAAGCTTTTCCAGCACCACCAGTGGCAAATATTAAAGATTTAGTCTCAAATATTATAAATTCACCCGTTTCTCTGTACATGCATACAATTCCCGATACTTTTCCAGATTTATCTTTTAAAATATCTAATGCAGTACATTCCATA
>JAAZZF010000067.1 GCA_014239275.1 Flavobacteriaceae bacterium
CCCCTTTGTACTCGAGGCGGGACTTGAACCCGCACGAACATTACTGTTCATTGGATTTTAAGTCCAACGTGTCTACCAATTCCACCACTCGAGCATTTCTCAGAGCGAAAGACGGGATTTGAACCCGCGACCCTCACCTTGGCAAGGTGATGCTCTACCCCTGAGCTACTTTCGCAAATTGGACTGCAAATGTAAAACAAAAAAATAAAAAACTGTAAATAATACTCTTCTAAATAAACTAGAATAATTACGAATTTAATATTCTTTTAATTTCATTTAATTTTATTAAAGCTTCTACGGGGGTTAACTCATCAATATTTAAAGATAAAATATCTTCTTTCAACTCTTCCAGTTTTGGATTATCCAAATTAAAAAAACTTAACTGAAGATCAAGATCTTCACTTTTCTTGTTTGATTTATTAAACTGATGAGACTTTTCTAATTTATTTAATATTTTTTTTGCAGAGGAAATAAGTTGTTTTGGCATTCCAGCCATACTTGCAACATGAATTCCAAAACTATGTGCACTTCCACCAGGAACTAACTTTCTTAAAAAAATTACATTATCTTTTGTTTCCTTGACCGAAACATTATAATTATTAATTCTTTCAAAAGTATCAGCCATCATATTAATTTCATGATAATGAGTAGCAAATAATGTTTTAGGTTTAAAAGGATGATCATGTAAAAATTCAGCTATTGCCCATGCAATAGAAATTCCATCATATGTGCTTGTTCCTCTTCCAATTTCATCTAATAAAATCAAACTTCTATTAGAAATGTTATTTATTATAGCAGAAGCCTCATTCATTTCAACCATAAAAGTAGACTCTCCGATAGAAATATTATCACTTGCTCCGACTCTAGTAAAAATCTTGTCTATAACTCCTATTTCAACTCTTTTAGCAGGAACAAAACTTCCTATCTGAGCTAGTAAAACTATCAAGGCAGTTTGTCTTAAAATTGCTGATTTACCTGACATGTTAGGGCCCGTAATCATTAATATTTGGTTATAATCATTACTAATAGAAATATCATTTGGAATATATGGATTGTCATGTGTCAATTGAGCTTCTATAACAGGGTGTCTGCCTTCAATAATTTTAATTTTATTAGAATTATTAATTAAAGGAATCGTATAATTCATTTTTTCAGCTAATAATCCAAATCCACATAAACAATCTAAAACTGCAATCCAATAGGAATTATTCTTAATTGAAGATATAAATGGTTGAATATTTAATATTAAATCATTGAAAATTTGATTTTCCAATATTGAAATATTTTCTTCTGCACCTAATATCTTTGATTCATAATCTTTTAATTCTTCCGTAATATACCTCTCCGCACTTACTAAAGTCTGTTTCCTAATCCATTCCTCTGGGACTTTATCCTTATGGATATTTCTAACTTCTAAATAATATCCAAAAACATTATTAAAGCTTATTTTTAAAGAACTTATTCCTGTATTTTCAATTTCTCTTTCTAGAATTTGATTTAAATAGTCTTTTCCAGATTTTGATAAGTCTCTTAACTCATCAAGCTCACTATTAAAGCCTAATTTAATTACATTTCCTTTGGAAATGTTTACAGGTGCATTATCGTCTAATGTAAAATCTAAAATTTTTATTAATTTCTTACATAATTCTAAAGATTTAGAAATTCTATGGATGAATTTATTAGAACTAGAATCTAATAAATTCTTTAAGGGTTTAATTGAATTTAAATTATGTTTTAATTGAATTAATTCCCTTGGACTAATCTTTGATGTTGCCACCTTTGCCATTATTCTTTCCAAATCACTAAATGATTTTAATATAGATATTACATCATCCAAATCATTATTATTTTTTGCATAATAATCGACACATCCATGTCTAAATTCTAATTCTTTTAAATCAATAACTGGGTGAATTATCCATCTTTTAAGCATTCTTCCACCCATTGGAGTAAAAGTTTTATCAATTACATCTAACAAAGAAATTCCATCATTTGAATTTGATTTTAATAATTCTAGATTAGACATAGTAAACCTATCCATCCAAACAAAATCTTTATCTATAATCAAATGAATATTAGTAATATGGGAAAGTTTTGAGTGTTGTGTTTCATCTAAATAGTGTAGGATTGAGCCAGAAGAAATAATTCCTAAATTATCCTTTTTAATTCCAAAACCTTTTAGGTTTAAAACTTTAAATTGATTTTTGATTTTTTCAATAGCATAATCTTCATTATAAACCCATTTTTCTAAATAAAAAACAGAATTATAATTCCCAAAAAGATGCTTAAATTCTTTCTTAAAATCCTTTGAAATTAAAATTTCCTTTGGATCAAAACTTTGAAGCAAATTTTTTATATATTCTATTTTTCCTTCAGAAATCAAAAATTCTCCCGTTGAAATATCTAAAAAAGAAATTCCATAATTTTCCTTTAAATTATAAATTGATGCAAGAAAATTATTTGATTTTTTTTCAAGTATTCCATCATTTAATGAAACTCCAGGCGTTATTAATTCTGTTACACCACGTTTAACTATAGTTTTAGTTGTTTTTGGATCTTCTAATTGATCACAAATTGCAACTCTTTCTCCAGCTTTTACTAATTTATGTAAATAAGTATTTAATGAATGGTGGGGGAAGCCTGCTAATTTAGTTTCACTATTACTTCCCGCCCCTCTTTTTGTTAAAACAATTCCTAAAATTTTAGATGCCCTAATTGCATCATCATGAAAGGTTTCATAGAAATCCCCAACCCTAAATAATAATAAGGCATCAGGATATTTATCCTTAATCTTATTATACTGCTTCATTAACGGCGTAACCTTTTTGATCTCTTTTTCCAATTTTAATTTGATAATAAGCTAATTTACTATTATTTAGAAATTTAATCTTTTACTTTGTAAAAAAAGCAATGAGAAAATTAAATGAGAAAATTAAAAAATAATGAACTTGGAAGAATAGACGTTATTGAATTTAAAAAAATTCCCAAAACTCCTTTAATTATTATTTTAGATAATATAAGAAGTTTAAATAATATTGGATCTATTTTCAGAACTGCTGATGCATTTATTATTGAAAAAATAATTCTTTGTGGTATTACAGCATGCCCGCCTAACAAGGATATTCAAAAAACTGCATTGGGCTCTACAGAAAGTGTTGATTGGGAATACTATAAAGATATTGATGAACTAATATTAAAGTTAAAAAAAGAGAATATTTATGTTTGGAGCGTTGAGCAAACTAATAAATCTAAAAAATTAAATACATTAAAAATTCAGAAAAATATAAAACATGCTATCATCTTAGGAAATGAAGTAAAAGGTGTCTCCCAAAAAACTATTAATTTGTCCAATGATGTAATTGAAATTTCACAGTTTGGAACTAAACATTCTTTAAATGTTTCTACTTGTTCAGCTATTTTAATTTGGGAGTTTTTTAATGCTCTTACTTAAACTGTGTTTAATTCTAAATAATAATTCTAAATAATGTCCTTCATTTTCTACAAAATCTATATCTGAAACATCTATAAACAATATATTCCAATCTGTTTTAGATTTAAATAATTTCATATAGGCCTGGTTAATTTTTTTTAAATATTCTTTATTAATTTTTTTTTCAAAATACCTCCCTCTTTTTTCAATGTTTAAAAGCAAATTTTCTGGTGTTTGCATTAAACAAATTATTAAATTAGGGGTTATTAAATCTTTTGTCATGAAATAATAAATATTTCTATAAAGATTAAAATCATTTTCTGAAAGAGTTACTCCAGCAAAAATTAATGATTTTACAATATCATAATCAAACACAACTCCAGTCTTAAATAAATCTAATTGATTTTTATAATCATTTAGCTGCCTACATCTATCAACTAAAAAAGTCAACTCTAAATTCAAAGCATATCTTTTCGGATCATTATAAAATTTTTCTAAAAAAGGGTTTTCTTTAAATCCTTCTAAAATTAAATTTTTGTTTAAGTCATTAGATAGTTTTTTTGACAATGATGTTTTTCCAATTCCAATATTTCCTTCTATTACTATATTGTTATAATTGGATAAGGTATTGAATACCGGATTTTGAATTTCACTATCAACTTCCTTAAATTCTTGAAAACCTTTTAATCCATCGTTAATCTCTAAAATAGATTTTTTTAAACTAGGGTGAATTTTTCCTTTTGCAATATCCAATAATGGTTTAATAACAAATTCTCTTTCATGAAGTTTTGGATGAGGTATATTTAAATTCTTAGAAATAATTGTTTGATTTTCATAAAATAAAATATCTATATCAATTGTTCTAGATGAATATGATTTTGGATTTTTTCTAATTCTGCCTCCTTTTTCTTCAATTATTAATAGATTTTTTAAAAGATCATTGGGGTTTAATATTGTTTTTACTCCTATGCAGCAATTATAAAATAAGTCGCCACTAAAACCTACTGAAGAATTTTCATATAATTTAGATATTGAAATTATATCTCCTATTATCTTATCAATATCATTTAAAGCAGATTGTATATTTTTTTCTTTATCCCCAATATTACTTCCTAAAGATAAATATGTTAATTGCATCTTCATAAGGCCAAATTAAACAATTCAGGTTATTTCTCTTTATATAAAATACTATTTTTATACTTTTATAAAAAAGGAATTAATGAGTGAATCAAAAAAAATATTAGCTAATAGAATATATCTTTATTTGGCAGCTTTATTTATTACATCTTTAGTCGTTTCTAATCTAATTTTTCAAAAATTTTTTTATTGGTATCCTTTTGATTTTTCCATAAATGGAATAAAATTATTTGAACTTTCAGTGGGGATATTACCCTACCCAATAACTTTTTTAGTTACAGATTTAATTTCAGAAATATATGGTCAAAAAAAAGCTAACCAAGTTGTTATTGCTGGAATATTTGCCTCTTTTTTTTCTTTAACAATCATTTTAATTTCAAATTATGTGCCTGCGATTGATTCATCTCCAATAGATGACAAAACTTTTTCTAATGTCTTTTCTCTTTCAGGTTTAGCTGTCTTGGCATCAATGCTTGCATATCTATTTGCTCAATTTATTGATATTAAAATTTATCATTTTTGGAAAAATTTAACAAAAGGAAAAATGCTTTGGTTAAGGAATAATTTTTCTACTTTTAGCTCTCAGTTTATTGATACTATTACAGTTATCACACTTTTATGTTTTTTTGGAGTTTTAAGTTGGGATAGTTTTACAGGGCTTGTTGTTTCAGGGGTTTTATTTAAAATCGCTATAGCCTTTTTAGACACCCCTATTCTTTATCTTTTTGTTTATTTATTTAGAAAAAAGTTTAATTTAAAAATTGGAGAAGAAATAAAAATTTAAAGAAAGCTTAAGTCTATTACAACACCTTCATTTGATCTTATATTAAATACAGTATCATCACTAAAAATTAAATATTGACCTTTAATTCCAATTAGTTCTCCTTGATATTTATTTTCTTTAATTATATTTAAACTTTTAGGTTTTAAAGGATATTTATTCATAGGATATGTAATGTTTAAAGTTGTATATGATTTATCATTTACAAATTCTTTTGCTTCTTTAGGAATCATTTTAATGGAATTTATTCTTTCTAACTCTAAATCAACTTCAGAACTTTTAATCTTTAACATCTCTCTCCAATTTGTCTTATCAGCATAATATTTTTTTAACTCAACTTCGCTAATTCCTGCTAAGAATCTATTTGGCAATTCTACAATCTCAATAGCTTTAATAGCTCCTTGATCAATCCATCTAAATGGAACTTGTGTTTTTCTTGTCACACCAACTTTAATAGAGCTAGAAAAGGCTAAATATAAAATATGAGGTTTTAATTGAACTTCCTTTTCAAATTCTAAATCTCTTTCTTCAATATTTAAATGTGCTTTGCTTAGTTCTGGTTTCATTATCCAATCTGCAGTGCTTGGCATTTCAAAAAAACAATTTTTACAAAAACCTTGTCTATAAATAACTTGATTTGATTGACAATTAAGACATTCATACCCTGCATGTTTTAACTTTATTTTTTTTCCAATTAATTCATTAATGTGAAGAAAATCATTTTTAAAATCAAGAAAGTAATCTACACTTTGATTCAACTCAACTTTCATTTTTGTTAAAACTCCTTTAAACATCTTAAAAATTTAATTTAAATTTATATAATAAATATACTATAAAAATGCCTTTTTCTTTCTTAAATACTGTTATGTCATGGTTTTTGAAAAAACGAATTCATCAAATAGAATTATTTATGAAATATCCTATAGAAGTTCAAAACGAAACATTAATAAACTTATTAAATAGTGCGAAAAATACGGAGTTTGGAAAAAAATATGACTTCAAATCAATTAATAATTACGATGACTTTTCAAACAGAATTCCAATAACTAATTATGAAAAATTTTATCATTTCATTGAAAGATCAATTAAAGGAGAACAAAATATATTTTGGAATGCGCCAATTAAATGGTTTGCACAATCCAGTGGCACTACTAATTCTATAAGCAAATTTATACCTGTTAGTAGTGAAACCTTAGATAAATGTCATTTTCAAGGAGGAAAAGATGCTTTATGTCTATATATTAACAATAATACTAACTCAAACTTGTTTTCTGGCAAATCTTTAAGACTTGGTGGAAGCAGAAAATTATATGAAAATAATAACAATTACTTTGGTGATTTATCCGCTATTTTAATTGATAACCTTCCTATTTGGGCTGAAATGATTAGCACTCCTAATAATCAAATTTCATTAATTGATAAATGGGATGAGAAAATTAATGCTGTTATAAAAAATACAATAAATGAAGATGTAACTAGCCTTGCAGGTGTCCCATCATGGATGCTAACACTCTTAAACAATGTTTTATACGAAACTAAAAAAACAAATATTAGTGAAGTTTGGCCAAATCTTGAAGTATATTTTCATGGAGGAGTAAATTTTAGTCCTTATCGACAAGAATTTAAAGAAATCTTTTCTAATAATATTAATTATTACGAAACATATAATGCATCTGAAGGTTTTTTTGCTTTACAAGACTCTAATGATTCTAATGAATTATTATTAATGCTTGATTATGGTATATTCTATGAATTCATAGAAATGAATTATTATGGGACAACTGATGAAAAGATTATTAATCTTTCTCAAGTTGAAACTGGCGTTAACTATATAATGATTATTTCAACAAACTCTGGATTATGGAGATACAAAATAGGTGATACAGTTAAATTTACCTCAACATTTCCCTATAGGATAAAAATATCGGGAAGAACAAAAAACTTTATAAATGCATTTGGAGAAGAATTAATAATTGAAAATGCTGAAACTGCCTTAGAAAAAACATTATTAGCTTATGAATTAAATGTTGTTGAATATACAGCTGCTCCATTCTTCATGAAGGGTAAAAATTCGGGGTTTCATCAATGGTTAATTGAATTCAAAACTCCACCAAAAGATTTGAATAAATTCAAAAAAGATTTAGATATTAATATTCAAAACACAAATACTGATTACAAAGCAAAAAGATTTAAAAATATTACCATGTCTGAAATTGAAATTATTGTAGCTAGAAAAAATCAATTTTATGATTGGCTAAAAGAAAAAAAGAAGTTAGGTGGTCAAAATAAAATTCCTAGACTTTGTAATAACAGAAAATTAATAGAAGAATTATTAACGTACTGTTAGGATGCAGCCTTTAAAACATTAAGCTTAGAATTAGATAATTTATTAGAAATATAATTCTTGTCTACTGTTAATTTTTTTCTTTTAGACCCTGGGAATTCAAACATTGCATCATTTAGTACAATTTCGCATATGGATCTTAAACCTCTTGCGCCAAGTTTATACTCTAAAGCTTTTTCAACTATGTAATCCAGACCATTATCAGTAAATGAAATTTTAATTTCATCCATTTCAAAAAGTTTTTCATATTGTTTTACAATAGCATTTTTAGGATCAGTTAAAATTGATCTTAATGATTTTTTATCTAGACTATTCATATGAGTTAAAACTGGTAATCTTCCTATTATTTCTGGAATAAGTCCATAGCTTTTGAGATCCATAGGCGAAATATAACTCAATAAATTTTTGGTATCATTCATCAATATTTTAGAAGAATTTTTATAACCAACCACTTGCATATTTAATCTTTTTGAAATAATTTTTTCAATTCCATCAAAAGCTCCACCTGCAATAAACAAAATATTTTGAGTGTCTAGTTCTATAAACTTTTGATCAGGATGTTTCCTTCCACCTTTTGGAGGAACGTTAACAACAGTTCCTTCCAATAATTTCAATAAAGCTTGCTGGACACCTTCGCCAGAAACATCTCTTGTTATTGAAGGATTGTCATTTTTTCTAGCAATCTTGTCAATTTCATCAATAAAGACTATTCCTCTTTCTGCCTTTTTTTGATCATAATCTGCAGCTTGTAACAATCTAGTTAAAATTGTTTCAACATCCTCTCCAACATAGCCTGCTTCTGTTAAAACTGTAGCATCTACAATTGCTAAAGGAACATTCAGCATTTTTGAGATTGTTTTGGCTATTAAAGTTTTCCCCGTTCCAGTTTGGCCTGCAATAAGAACGTTACTTTTTTCTATTTCGATTGTATCATCATATTTTTTTTGATAAAGCCTTTTATAATGATTATATACGGCTACAGAAATTATTTTTTTTGTTTGCTCTTGTCCAATTACATAATCATCTAAAAAAAGTTTTATTTCCTTAGGTTTTGCAATTTTTAATTCTTCTTTATTCGTATTAGAATCCTCTTTCTTAGATTCTTCAATAATAATTCCATATGCTTGCTCAATACAGCTATCACATATATGAGCTTCTTGACCAGCAACAAGTAAATTAGTTTGAACTTTACTTAATCCACAAAAAGAACAGATTAAATCTTTATCAGGCATAATGTATAGTTAAAAAAATACAAAAAACTAATCATAAGTTTTATTTTTTTGTTAAAACTTCATCAATCATCCCATATTTTTTAGCTTCAGGAGCTTTCATCCAATAATCTCTATCACTATCGCTATAAACCTTATCATATTTCTGACCAGAATGTTTAGCAATTATTTCGTATAATTCTTTTTTCAATTTTCCAATCTCTCTAGCTGTTATTTCGATATCTGAAGCCTGCCCTTGTGCTCCCCCTATAGGTTGATGAATCATAACTCTTGAATGTTTTAACCCAGATCTTTTTCCTTTTTCTCCAGCACATAATAAAACTGCTGACATAGAAGCAGCTATACCAGTACATATTGTAGCAACTTCTGGATTAATAAACTGCATAGTATCATAAATTCCTAGGCCTGCATATACTGAACCTCCAGGTGAATTAATATATATTTGAATGTCTTTATCTTTATCTGTACTCTCTAAAAAAAGTAGTTGTGCCTGAATAATATTAGCAATAGAATCATTTATGGCAGTTCCTAAAAATATAATCCTATCCATCATTAGTCTAGAAAAAACATCCATTTGTGCTACATTCAATTGTCTTTCCTCAATAATATAAGGAGTCATACTTCCAACTAACTCATCATAATATAATGAGTTAATTCCATGATGTTTTATTGAGTATTTTTTAAATTCTTTAGCGTAATCCATATTTACATTATAAAAAAATATTTGTAATAAAGTTAATTAATTTTTACTATAAGCCATTTCAACAAATTTCTCATAAGAAACTTTATTAGTTTTAAACTTTAATTCTGACTTAAATAAAGAAATTAATTTTTGACTTAAAAGTTGGTCTGAAATCCTTTTAACTTCATCTTTATTGGAAAGAATTCTTTGTGAGATAGATTCCAGTTCTTTTTCATCAGGATTTAATTGTCCATACTGCTTCATTTGATTTTTAATCAACTCTTTTGAGAAATTTTTGATTTGATCTATATCAATTTTAATTTCATTCTTTTCAATTATTTTAGATTCAATTAGCTGATATCTTAACCCTTTTTCAGATTTTTCATATTCTGCATCTGCTTCTTTTTTACTTAATTTTTTTTCACCTGCCCTTTGCATCCATTTTTTAAGAAAAGCGTGTGGTAAATTAAATTTTGTATTATCAATTAAATATTCAGTAACATCATTCAATAATTTTTGGTCTGTTTGGTTTACAAAATTCTTTTCTGCATCTTCCTTAAGTTTTCTTCTAAGCTCAGTTACAGATTTTATCTTACCTTTTCCAAAAAGCTTGTCAAATAAATCCTGATCTAAATAAGCTGGTATTCTTTCATTAATCTCATTTAGAGTAAATTCAACATCACTTATTTGATTTTTATTATTCTCATTTAATTTCAAATGAAAAGTAAGATCTGATTCTTCATTAAATAAACCCTTTGTTTTTAATACAATGGATTCGCCTATTTTCATTTTTTTAATAGAATCTATATTTAGTTTTCCTTTAATATTTTTTAATTGAAAAGTGCTAGAATTCTCAACCTCTAATTCAGAATTTTTAAAAATCCCGTTAAGCTCAAATCCATCTTCTACATTTAATTTTGAAGCAAGTTTTCCATATTGGCTTTGAATATTTGTGATTTGACTATCAATCATTTTTTTGTCAGCTTCAATTTCATATAAATCAATTGCTTTTTTATTATTAAAAGAAACTTCAAAGTCTGGGGAAAGACCTAATTCAAATTCAAAGGACATATCGTCTGAGTTCCAATCCAATCCTTTGCTATCTTTTGGAATAGGGTTTCCTAAAATGGCTAGATTTTCTTTAGTTAAAAAATCATTTAAAGTCTTTTGCATTAGTTTATTTACCTCATCAACCTTTACAGAGAGCCCATATTGTTTCCTGATCAATCCTATTGGAGTGTGGCCTTTTCTAAACCCAGGTATATTAGCTCTTTTTTTATAATCAATTAATACTTTATCTACATTTGTTTCATAATCTTTTTTAACAATATCAATTGTTAAAACCGAATTTAGCTTATCAATGTCTTTTCGAATAATTTTCATGTTTTATCTAAAAATTAGGGCGTAAAAATAGGTCTTTTTAGAAAGTTGACCAACTTTTAAGATTTTAAAAAAAATACTGTTTGTTTAACAAAATCGTTAAGGTTATCTGCATGAACCCAATGTCCAGCATTTGAAATTTCTACTATTTTAGAATTTGGAAATTGATTGTCAATAATTTGATAGTTTGAATCATTAATATAATCTGATTTTTTACCTTTAATAAACAAAGTTTTACCTTCATAAAATAAATTTGATGGGAGAGCCTTTTCAATTTCATTTAAATTATTTAAAATTATATCTAAGTCTATCTTAAAAGCTAACTCTTCTTTTTTAACCCTGTAAAGATTCTGTAATAAAAATGCTCGGAAATATGGATCTTTAAAAGTTGGTTTTAAAGCTTTATCAGCATTAATTCTAGATCCAATTTTTTTTAAATTCAAAGATTTTAAAGATTTTAAAATTTTTACGTAATCATTTTTATAAAATATTGGTAAAATATCAACTATTATTAATTTATTTAACATATAGGGATAAATATTAGAAAACATCATAGCTGTTTTACCTCCCATTGAATGTCCTATTAATGAAAAAATTTTGATTTTATGAAAATCAATATAAAACTTTAAATCTTCAGCTAAAATTTTGTAATTAAATTCATTACTATGAAAACTATTTCCATGATTTCTCTGATCTAACAAATGAATTTGAAAACCTAAAGATCTCACTTTTTTTGCATATGACTTCCAATTATTAGACATTCCTAAAAATCCATGTAAAATAATTAAAGTGCTTGGCCCCTGACCAATAATTCTGCTTTTTAGAAGCATTAATTCATTTTTTGTAAATATAAATTCACTACATTTTCAATTCCCAAATACAAAGATTCTGAAATTATTGCATGACCTATAGATACTTCATCTAGGAATGGCATATTAGTTGTGAAGTATTGAATATTTTGAAGATTTAAGTCATGTCCAGCATTTATCCCTAATCTTAGTTTGTTAGCCAATAAGGAAGATTCTACATATTTATTTAACTCTTGTAAATTTCCTTTTTCAAAATTAGTAGCATAAGATTCAGTATATAATTCTACTCTATCAACCCCTGTTTCTTTTGCTCCTTCAATAAATTTTAAATTTGGATCTACAAAAAGAGATGTTCTTATTCCATTATTTTTAAATTCAGAAATAACATCTTTTAAAAAGCTCTTATTTTTTATTGTATCCCATCCAGAATTTGAAGTAATGGCATCAATAGCGTCTGGCACAAGAGTTACTTGAGTTGGTTTAATTTTACATACAAGTTTTACAAACTTATCTATTGGATTTCCTTCAATATTAAACTCTTTGTAAATAACTTTAGGTAATTCATTAGCGTCCTCATAAGTAATATGTCTTTGATCAGGTCTAGGATGAATCGTAATGCCATCTGCTCCATATGACTGGATATCTGATGCCATACTAAGCAAATTTGGAGTATTTCCTCCTCTTGCATTTCTTAAAGTTGCAATCTTATTAATATTTACGCTTAATTTGACCAATTTCTTTTTTTTCAAAAATACAAACTTTTAAGTGCTGGGTTCTCTTTTTTTTAATAATTTGCAATAGAATTCTTCTATAAAATGAAAATTGCTATATACAGTCAACATGCCGGAAAATATACCAATTCGATTTTATTTGATCTTTTTGATTTAAGTAATAATTATAGTCTTGATTTTTTTATAGAAAAAGAGTTTAATAACCTCTTAATTAAAGATTCTAATTTAAAATTTGAATATAAAACATTTTCATCTCACAAAGATTTAGATAATTCATTTGATTTAATGATAACAATTGGTGGAGATGGTACTCTTTTGAGATCTGTTTCATTTGTTAGAGATTTGGAAATCCCTATTATTGGAATAAATACCGGAAAACTAGGATTTCTAGCAACTCTAAATCAAGAATTATTAAAAACTGAATTAGAGAAAATAATAAAACGAAAATTTCAAGTTGAGGAAAGGACTTTACTAGAAGTTAAATTTGATCTAGAAAAAGAAAATTCAGATTTTAGATTTGCATTGAATGAGGTTAGTGTAGGAAGAAAAAACACAACTTCAATGATAAAAATCAAAACAAACCTTAATGGAGAATATTTAAATTCTTATTGGGCAGATGGATTAATAGTATCCACTCCAACTGGATCTACTGGATATTCATTAAGTTGTGGTGGCCCAATTATGAGTCCTCTAAGTCAAACTATTGTTCTTACTCCAATAGCTCCTCATAATTTAAATGCACGGCCAATTATTATCCCTGATAATACAGAAATTGAATTATCCGTTTCTGGAAGAGAAAAATTTCATTTATTATCTCTAGATTCTCGAATAATTTCTTTGCAAAATGGTACTCTAATCAAAATAAAAAAAGCAAGTTTTAAAATTAGAATAGCACATTTATTTCAAGACAACTTTTATAAAACTTTAAGGAACAAGCTTCTTTGGGGAGAAGATAAAAGAAATTTATAAAATCTTATTATATCCATTTTCTATTTCATTAGGGGTTGATTTTTTTATATTTGTGAATTGTTTATGAATAAAAACATCTTATATATAATTGCTTTTTTTGTTTCATTTAACTCTTTATCTCAAAATAATGAAATTGGAGTTTTTTTTGGAGGAACAAATTATATTGGAGATGTCGGGCCAACAACATATATAGACCCATTAAAATTTAAAAGTTCCATTTTTAAGATATGGGATATAGACAAATCTACAAAGACTGTTATTGGAATTCTTTATAGAAAAAATTTTAATAATAGAATAGCTGGTAGAGTTCAGTTTAACTATGCTAAAATTGCGAGTAATGATTTGTGGCTTAATAGTGCTGCATACAGAAAACAAAGAGGTAAAAGATTCGAAAATAATATTTCAGCAGAATTAAGTTTAGGAATAGATTTTAATTTTTTTGAATTTGATTTGAAGGAAGATTCATTTCAGATGACGCCTTATATTCATTCAGGTATCGCTTTTTTAAGATATGATGCGCTTCATTATAAAAATGGAGTAAATGAAGCAACAAAATATGATGAAGATATTACTTTCTCTATTCCTATTACTGTAGGGTATAAAATAAAACCTCTTAGAGATTTTGTAGTTGGATTTGAGATTTCTGCTAAACATACCTTTACAGATAATTTAGACGGAAGTTATCCACACGACGGAGATTTTATTAAAGAAAATTTTGGAAGTAATCTGAGTCAAGATTGGTATGTTTTTACAGGATTTACATTAACTTATATTTTTGGTTTTGAACCATGTTATTGTCCAAATTAATTTTTAATTGAAAAAAGAAATTTTAAAATCCCAAATTCCTAATCACATTGCCATTATTATGGATGGAAACGGTAGATGGGCAAAAAAAATTGGGAAGAAAAGAATCTTTGGCCATAAAAATGGTACCAAATCTGTAAGAGAATGCATCTCTGGATCAATTGAAATTGGAGTTGAAAATATAACTCTATATGTTTTTTCAATGGAAAATTGGAAAAGACCAAAAATAGAAGTTGATGCTTTAATGAATTTATTAGTAAATTCTTTAGAAAAAGAGCTTTCAAATCTAATGGAGAATGGTATAAAGCTTTGTGCCGTTGGAGATTTGGACTCTCTTAATTTAAAATCTAAAGAAAAACTTGGAGAAGTAATTCTTAAAACTTCTAAAAATAAAAAACTTGTTTTAACTCTAGCAATAAGCTATGGTTCAAGACAAGAATTAAGTCAAGCAATTAAAAATATTTCCAATAAAGTTAAAAATAACATAATTTCTGAAGAAAAAATTGATGAAAAGATAATAAATGAGCATCTTTACACCCGAAATTTGCCAAACGTGGATCTTTTGATCAGAACGGGAGGAGAATATAGGATAAGTAACTTTTTATTATGGCAAATTGCCTATGCAGAACTTTACTTTACTAATATTCTTTGGCCAGATTTTGGAAAAGAAGATTTTTTTAATGCAATTATTAGTTATCAAAAAAGGGAAAGAAGATTTGGAAAAATTAAAGAATAAAAATAAATTGAAACAATTCTTTTTAAAGATTTTAAAAAAGCATCTAATAGTTTTAATTTTAATGTTAAGCTTTTCAATAACTGCTCAAGAAAAGTCTTTTACAAAAGGAAATGAATACATTCTTGAAGAAATTTCTGTCTCAGGGTTAAAAAGTTTTAACGAACAAACAGTCGTCACTTATACAGGGCTGAGAAAAGGACAAAAAATAAGAATTCCTGGAGAAGAAATCAGTGCAATAATTAATAAATTATGGAAATTAGATCTTTTTAGTGATATCAATTTTTATTTAAAAAATATTGATGGTGAAAAAGCTAGCATAGAAATAGTAATAGAAGAATTACCTACACTTTCAGAATATAAAATTACAGGATTAAAAAAATCTAAAATAGAAACTATTGTTTCTGAAACAGAGCTCAAAAAAGGAAAAAAAATCACTCAAAATTTTTTAAAAACTACAAGAAATTATATTGTAAATAAATATAAAAAGGATGGCTTTTTAAATACGAAAGTTTCTATAGATATTAAACCTGATACAACGGAAGTTAATTACAGTAAAATGCTTATTCATGTGGATTTAGGGGATAAGGTAAAAATTGATAAAATCAATTTTGTTGGAAATGAACTTTTTAAATCTAAAAAGCTAAAAAAACAAATGAAAAAAACCAAGACTAAACTCTTGGGGAGGTTTTGGAAAAAATCAAAATTTATTGAAAAGGATTATAAAGAAGATTTAACTTCTATTCTAGATTTTTATAAAGAAAAAGGATATAGAGATGCTAGAATAACAAAAGATTCTATAATAATTGATAAAAAAAATATTACTGTTAATCTTGATATTGAAGAAGGAAATAAATATTATTTTGGAAAAATATCTTTTTTAGGTAATACTGTTTATAGCGATACTCAATTAGCAAGAATATTAGGTTTATATACTGGTGATACCTATAATGGAGTCTTATTAAAAAAGAGAATTGCTGACAATACTAAGCCTGATGGAGATGATTTAACAAATCAATATCAAAACAATGGGTACTTATTCTCTACCATAAATCCAGTTGAAGTCTCCGCTAAAAATGATACTATTAATTTTGAGATTAGGATAATTGAAGGTAAGCCAGCTTACTTTAATAAAATTTCCGTTGTTGGGAATACTCGAACTAATGATCATGTAATATATAGAGAACTAAGGTCTAAACCAGGAGAGCTTTACAGTAAAGATAAAGTAGTAAGAACAGTAAGAGAACTGGGACAAATGGGATTTTTTGATGCTGAACAAATAAGTCCTGATTTTAAAAATGTAGATCCAAATAATGGAACAGTTGATATTCAATATGGTTTAGTCGAAAAAGGAGCTAGCCAGGTTGAATTACAAGGAGGCTATGGTGGTGGTGGATTTATTGGAACATTAGGTTTGTCATTTAATAATTTTTCTGTGAGAGGACTTAAAAATAAGGCAGCCTATAAGCCTGTTCCAATGGGAGATGGGCAAAGCTTATCTTTAAGACTCCAAGCAAATCGATTTTATAGTACGCAAAGTTTTTCTTTTTCTGACCCTTGGTTAGGCGGAATAGAACCTACTCAATTTTCTTTTTCTATTTCTCAAACTAAACAATTTAGATACGATTATTATACAGGTCAAGCTAATAAAA
>JAAZZF010000068.1 GCA_014239275.1 Flavobacteriaceae bacterium
AATGCTAGAACCAAGTATATCTGTTTTAGATGAGACAGATTCTGGATTAGATATTGATGCTCTAAAAATTGTTGCAAAAGGTGTAAATAAATTAAAAAATAAAGATAATGCAGTGATTATTATAACTCATTATCAAAGACTTCTTGATTATATTATTCCTGATTATGTTCACGTATTAAATGAAGGGAAAATAGCAAAGTCTGGAAATAAAGAACTTGCTCATGAACTTGAAGAAAGGGGTTATGATTGGATAAAATAAAATTTTGTAATGCAATTAACTGAGAAACTATTATCATCATTTTTAGCTTTTGAATTAGATATTGACATCAATTCTTCTGTACATCATTTAAGGACAAATGCAATTAAAAACTTTGAAAAGTTAGGATTCCCTAATAGAAAATTGGAAAATTGGAAATACACTTCTTTAAATCAAATCATTAAAGAAGATTATACTGTGTTTTCAAAGAAGAGAAATGTAATTGATTTTAAAAGAGTTCAAGACTATTTTATTGACAATATCGAATCTTACAAAATCGTTTTTGTTGATGGGTTTTATGACCCTTTTTTATCTCAAACTAGTCATGATGGATTGGACATCTGTATAATGTCTGCTGCATTAAATAAGCCTAAGTATTCAAACCTTATTAATAAATATTTCAATAAAGCTGCTGCTTCAGAAGATTCTTTAACTTCACTAAATACTGCATTTTCTAAAGAAGGAGCCTATATTTATATTCCTAAAAAGAATGTCCTTGAAAAACCTATTGAAATAATTCATTTTGCAACAGGAAATGAAGCTGCATTAATGTTACAGCCTAGAAACCTGATTATTGTAGAAGAAAGTTCAGAAGTTGAAATAATTGAAACCCATCAAAGTCTAACTGTTAATTCAGTTTTTACTAATTCAGTTACTGAGATATTTGCTCAGAAAAATTCTAAAGTAGATTATTATAAGATTCAAAATGATGTTATAAGCTCTAGTTTAGTTGACAATACATACATCACCCAAAAAAGAAATAGCGATGTTAAAGTTCATACCTTTTCTTTTGGCGGAAGACTAACTAGAAATAATTTAAATTTTTATCAAAAAAACCCCTCCATAAACTCTACGATGAAAGGGCTTACTATTATTGATTATGATCAATTAGTTGATCACCACACTTTAGTCCACCATTCTAATCCAAATTGTGAAAGCCATCAAGATTATAAAGGAATTTACTCCGGAAAATCTACTGGAGTATTTAATGGTAAAATAGTAGTAGATAAAATAGCTCAAAAAACTAATGCATTTCAACAAAACAACAACATCCTATTAGATGATAAGTCTACTATTAATTCCAAACCTCAGTTAGAAATTTTTGCTGATGATGTGAAATGTTCACATGGTTGTACAATAGGGCAATTAGATCAAGATGCTTTATTTTATTTAAGAGCAAGAGGCATTCCAAAAAAAGAAGCAAAAGCATTACTTACTTATGGTTTTGCTAATAATATCTTAGAAAGTGTTAATATTCCGGAATTAAAATTTAGAATAAAAAAAATAATTGCTAAAAAGCTAGGAGTAAATTTAGGTTTTGATTTATAAAATGAGCTTTGATATAAATAAAATAAGGTCTGATTTCCCAATTTTAAAAAGAAAAATTAATGGTTCTAATTTTATTTATTTTGATAATGCCGCTACATCTCAAAAACCAAATATAGTAATAGACTCTATATCCGATTACTACAAAAATTATAACTCCAATATTCATAGAGGAGTTCATACTATAAGTCAAGAGGCTACAGATGCCTATGAAAATGCTCGGGCTAAAATTCAAAAACATTTTAATATCAGAAATTCTCACGAAATTATTTTCACTTCTGGGACTACACACTCAATTAATTTAGTTGCTAATGGATTTCAAGATTTACTAAGTGATAAAGATGAAATTATTATCTCTGGGTTAGAACATCATTCTAATATAGTTCCATGGCAAATGATGACAGAAAAAAATGGTGCGAAAATTAAGATAATCCCAATTAATGAGAATGGGGAACTGAACATGAAAGCTTATGACAATATTCTAAATAGTAAAACAAAACTTGTTTTTGTTAATCATGTTTCAAATGCGCTGGGAACAGTTAACCCAATCAAAACAATCATCGAAAAAGCGCATAAAGTAAATGCAGCTGTATTAATTGATGGTGCTCAGGCTAGCGCTCATTTTAAAACTGATTTACAAGAACTTGATGCAGATTTTTATACAACTTCTGCCCATAAATTATGTGGTCCAACTGGTATTGGAATGCTTTTTGGCAAAGAAAAATGGCTAAAGAAATTGCCTCCATATCAAGGTGGAGGAGAAATGATTTCAGATGTCACTTTTGAAAAAACTACCTATGCAGAACTTCCTCATAAGTTTGAGGCAGGCACTCCTAATGTTTCAGGAGCAATTGCTTTTGGTATAGCATTAGATTATTTAAATGAAATAGGCTTTAAAAATATTTATAACTATGAATCTTCTCTTCTACAATATACTACTGAAAAACTAAAGCTAATTCCAAATCTTAAAATATATGGTGAGTCTAAAGACAAAACATGTGTGATTTCTTTTAATATAGATGGAATACATGCGTATGATATAGGTGCTTTATTAGACAAATTTGGAATAGCAGTAAGAACTGGTCAACATTGTGCTCAACCAATAATGGACCATTTTGGGATTTCAGGTACCGTTAGAGTTTCGCTCTCATTTTATAACACAAAAAAAGAAATTGATGTGCTTTACAACTCTTTAAAACAGGCAATTTCTATGTTGAGCTAATTTGTATCTTTGACTTATACTCTGATTTATGAAAATAAAAGAAATTCAAGATGAAATTATTGAAGAATTTTCTCTTTTTGAAGATTGGAAACAAAAGTATGAATATATAATTGAGCTCGGTAATACGATTGAATTAATAGATGAAAAAAATAAAACAGACTCTAATTTGATAAAAGGTTGTCAAAGTAAATTATGGCTTTATGCTGAATTAAAAAATGGCAAAGTCATCTATACAGCTGATAGTGAAGCTATAATAACAAAAGGAATTTCCGCTATATTATTAAGGGTTTTTTCTAATCAAACAGCTAAGGATATTTTAAATTCAGATGCTAAATATATTGATGCAATTGGATTAAAAGAACACCTTTCTCCAACTAGAGCCAACGGGCTAGTTTCTATGATTAAACAAATAAAATATTATGCATTAGCATTTAATACTAATTAATAAAAATTACACAAATGAACCCTGAAGAATTAGGAGAAAAAATAGTCAAAGTACTCAAAACTATCTATGATCCGGAAATCCCAGTTGACATATATGAACTTGGTTTAATATATGATGTCTTTGTCAATGAAGACAATCATGTTAAAGTAATTATGACGTTAACTACCCCTAATTGTCCAGTAGCAGATTCCCTTCCGCTAGAAGTTGAAGATAAAGTAAAATCCTTGACTGAGGTAACAGATGCTAAAGTTGAGTTAACATTTGATCCTCCATGGAACAGAGATCTAATGAGTGAAGAAGCTAAATTAGAGCTTGGATTTTTATAAATGAGCAAAGAAATAACAAATAAAGTAGCTAATAGCAAGTTAAAAAGCATTGATTTAGATAGCCTAATTCCAGTTAATGAAAGATTTGTTTTTGATTTAAAAAACTGGTTAAAGGATGAATTAATTCTAATTGAAAAAGATTTTAGAAAAGCTGTAAAAAATCACGATTGGCAACAGTATAAAGGTAAATTCATTTCAATTCAATGTTCAAATCATGCTATTATTCCAGATTGGGCATTTATGCTGATTTCAAACTCATTAAAAGAAAACAAAATTGAAAATTTCATTGGATCTTTGGAAGTAATGGAACATATAATTGTCCGTAATATAATTTATAGCCTAGACCTAAAAGAATATGAAAATAAAATAGTAATAATTAAAGGTTGTTCTAAAAAGTCTATACCCAAATCATCTTACTCTTTTTTAATTGAAAGGCTTCAGCCAATTACTAAAAAAATAATGTTTGGCGAAGCATGTTCTTCTGTTCCAATTTTTAAAAACTCCATGAATTGATTTTGAAATTAAAACATTTTTACAGTTTTTTATTATTAAGCTTCTCTTGTTTTTTACTCTCTCAAGAAAAGTCAGATAGTTTAAATTTTGAGTATCCTTGGAAAAAAAATGGGAAAGCAATATTTCTTGTTAATCAATCTAGCTTTAGTAATTGGTCTTCGGGGGGGCAAAGCAGTATATCTGGGACTATTAAATTTGATTATACTTTAAATTACTATGAATATGGTTGGGCCTGGGATACAAAAATTATTGGTGCTTTTGGTTTGAATAAAATAAGTGGAAGTGATTTTTTAAAAAAAACAGATGACAGAATCGAAATTAATTCTGTAGTAGGTAAAAAATTTAACAATAATCTAATTGGCAAATGGAGCTATTCTAGTTTTGTAAATTTTAAAACTCAATTTGCTAAAGGTTATCGTTTTGGGAAAGACTCAAATGGGAACAATACACGTACAGAAAAATCTCGATTTTTTTCTCCAGCTACAACACAACTTGGTGTTGGATTATATTGGAAAAGAGATGATAACTTATGGGTAAACGTTGCTCCAATTACAGGAAAATTAATATTAGTTAATCGATTTTTTACAAAAGATTTAAAGCCAAATCAATCCTTTTTTGGTGTTAAAAAGAATGGCAATAGCAGATTTGAGCTTGGAGCTTCTGTTCGATCTTTTTATAAAACAGAAATTTATGAAAATATAATTTTAGAGAATAGATTAAGTCTGTACTCAGATTACTTAGACAAACCTAAAAATATTGATTTTGATTACACTCTAAGCCTATCCATGCAAGTAAATAAATTTATATCTACTAACCTCATCTTTCAATTTGTTTATGATGATAATGAAATTCAAAGGATACAGACTAGAGAAGTATTAGGGATAGGGCTAAATATTGATCTTCAATTTATATCCGGGAATAAAAAAGCATTATAAGGAAACCTTGTGATATGTATTTCTCTTACTTTTTTATATAGTTCCTTTTTCCAATTGTTAATGTCTGTTTTACTTAATGCAGAGATAAAATAAACTCTATTTTTATATTTGTTGATTAAATTAGATTTTAATTTTTTTAAACTATTGTCTTCATATTCAATATCAAATACATCATCAATTATTTCCTTGTTATCTAAATATTTATCTGTTTTATTAAATACCATTAAAATAGGTTTCTCATGAGCATCTATTTCGCTCAAAATAAAGTTTACTGAATTTATGTGGTCCTCAAAATTTGGATGGGAAATGTCAATAACATGAACTAATAAGTCTGCCTCTGTAATTTCTGTTAAAGTACTTTTAAAAGAATCTACTAATTGTGTTGGCAATTTTCTAATAAATCCAACAGTATCAGTAAGTAAAAAAGGTAAATTTTCAATTACTACTTTTCTTACTGTAGTATCTAAAGTGGCAAATAATTTGTCTTCTGCAAAAACATTTGCCTTAGAAACTGAATTCATAAGAGTAGATTTTCCAACATTTGTATAACCCACTAAAGAAACCCTAACTAACGATCCTCTGTTCCCTCTTTGGGTCGCCATTTGTTTATCAATAGATACTAGTTTCTTTTTTAATAAGCTTATTTTATTTCTTACAATTCTTCTATCTGTCTCAATTTCAGTTTCACCAGGGCCACGCATTCCTATTCCTCCCTTTTGGCGTTCTAAATGAGTCCAAAGTCCTTTAAGTCTAGGAAGAATATATTGATATTGTGCAAGTTCAACCTGATTTTTAGCATAGCTTGTTTTTGCTCTTTGAGCAAAAATATCCAATATAAGGCCTGTTCTATCTATTATTTTACTTTTTAAAAATTTTTCAATATTTAGCTGCTGAGCTGGAGATAATTCATCATCAAAAATCACAGAATTTATATCATGTCTTTTAATATATAAGGCCAATTCTTCTATTTTTCCTTTCCCTAAAAAGAACTTAGGATCAGGGGATTTCATTTTTTGAATAAATTTTTTTACCACATTTCCTCCTGCTGTAAATGTCAGAAAGCTCAATTCATCTAAATATTCATCTAAAATTTTTTTGGACTGATTTAAAGTGATTATACCGACTAGAACTGTTCTTTCTAATTCTGAAACTGATTTTTCTATCATACAAGGATGTCCCTATTCTTTATAATACTTTAACTCTATGTTTTGACCATCATAAATAGCATAAGAAAAATATGAAATCCAGTCTCCTAAATTAATATAATTAGAGGTTTCTGAAATTTTAATATTTAAGGGAAGATGCCTGTGTCCGAAAACAAAAAAATCAAAATTTTCTTTTAATAGAACCTTCTTACAATATTGAACTAACCATTCATTATCTTCTCCTTTGTATTGAATATCTTCTACTCCAGATAATAATTTATTTTTAGTCGATAGATATTGCGCTATTCTTACACCTATATCTGGGTGTGTTATTCTAAATAAAAATTTTGCAATAGTACTTCTAAAAACTTTTTTCATTCTTTTAAAACCTTTATCTCCAGGGCCTAACCCATCTCCGTGTCCAATAAAAAAACTTTTATTATTAATAATAAATTTTTCAGGATGATGATATACGCTAATATTTAATTCTTCTTCAAAGTATCCATTCATCCACATGTCATGATTGCCAACAAAAAAATATATGGGGATTCCCGAATCCCTAATCTCTGCTAACTTACCCAATACTCTTACAAATCCTTTAGGCACTACTTTTTTATATTCAAACCAAAAATCAAATAAATCTCCTAATAAAAAAATAGCAGAAGCATTTTCCTTTATAGAATCTAACCATCTTATGAATCTTTGTTCTCTCTTTAAACTCTCTTTATGATTTGGAGCTCCAAGGTGATTGTCAGAAGCAAAATATATCTTTTTACTTTCTTCTAATTCAATATTTATAAAACTATTGACTTTTTTCATTCAAAATTCTAAGGAAAGATAATATTTCCTAATTTTTATATAATACAAAAATACATGATTAAATCATAAAACCTTTTCATAACAATGAAATGGTATATCACTTTGCTTACGATAAAAGATTTTTTCCAATTTTGTATAGCCTTGTAGTTTGTAAAATTTATTGTTTTTAGAGTTTCCGCTAAACGTATCCAGCCTTATAGATTCAAACCCCTTTTTTAATGTTAAATGTTCTGAAAAATCCATTAATTTCAATGCCAAGCCTTGACCTTGAAAATCTGGATGTATAGCCAGTCTGTGTAAATAGACATTTTTATTAGTTAAAGTAAGCCATTTAACATTTTTATATACATCATCTATTACGGTTGAAATACAAATACATCCTACAACTTTAGAATCTACTTCCATTACAAAAAGAGTTTCATTTTTTACATCCTCTTCAAATATTTCTATATTGGGGTAATGCTCATTCCATTGAAAAATATTCTGTGAAATCATATGCTTGGCGCAAGCTTTTGTAATTTCAACTATTCTTTCTAAATCTTTTGAATTTGCTTTTCTAATCATTTTTAATAATTTGTCCTTTAAAATTAACTTCAAACATAGAAAATGGATTTAAATATTTATCTATTAATATAGCGAACTCTCCTCTTTTAATAATCCTATTTAAATCATATTCTTTTAATCCCAAATCATTCCATTTCTTTTCTAAATCCTTAAATCTTAATTTTTCTTCTCCACTAACTTTAATAATCCAATTACTAATATTCTCAATAGTTAATAGATTTGGAATTGGGTATTTATTAAGATTATAATAATCTTTTAATCCTACAATCAAATCCTCTCTAATTAAGTCATTTTCAGGATAAAATAATGTTTTATTTTCCCAACCTATATTCATTCCCACTCCCTTTAGGATCCCACATGCACCTATTTTTTGGTAACTTATAAAGTTTGGGTTTTCAGAACTTACATCAACAAATGGCTGAATATATCCTTTGTTATTTAATATTTCTAACTGAACCTCTCTTATGGTTACTTTATCAATTAGTTTGTTTTGAGAAACTGCCAAAGAAGCTAATATCCCTGCTGCCTGACCAATCTGAATTACGACAGGTTGAAGTCTTGTGGTTCCATTAACAAGATTTGAAACTGAAATTGATTTTTCAATTACAATAAAATTATTAATGTTTTCTGGTATTAAGCTTCCTAATGGAACTGAATATGAAGGAATAGGATAAAAATCAAGTTTTGGTAATTCTCTATAATTTGGATGTGCATTATGATGGTGATCAACAGGATAATCACCTACTGCAATTCCTGTTCTATATAATGCATTGTTTTGAAAATATGGGGCTTTTATATAATTTAAGTCTAACGTTACTTTTCCTTTAATTCTTCTAGACTCTCTATGGTATGGCATTTTTGGGAAGCCATCTATTGTTAAGAATTCTTCTTTGTCTATCGATAAATTATTATACCCCATTTCTGTCTGAATAAAATATAAAAACCTAATAGATTTCTGCTTAGCTTTTTCGTAGTGATAAATTCTGTCTTCCTCACTCATCTCAATTGAATTAACATAATAATCATTTCCATTTATTGGCCAATTAATCATAAACTTCCCATTTGGAAGTTTTCCATAAGAGATTAAAGCTTCTTTGGACCATAGTTTTAAATCTGTATTATAACATTCTTTTGAATCATAAGAACAAATAAATTCTTCCCTATTATAATTAATTGGTCTAGGTATGGTAACATCTTCTCCATAATCTTTTAAAATCATTACGTATGTTACGTCTTGAATTATATTATTAGAATTTGCAGGAGCTATTTTTTCATTATACATAATACTAGAATCCAT
>JAAZZF010000069.1 GCA_014239275.1 Flavobacteriaceae bacterium
ATTCAAGGCCTGGGATTCAGAATAATTATTAATTTTTATTTAAGTAATCCAATGCCAAAGTTGTCATTGACTTTAAACCAGTGATCATTGCAGAATCATCAACGTAAAAATCTGGTGTATGATGAGGAGCTGCTTTAGCTGGGTCAGTCCCCTTTTTTGCTCCACCTATAAAGAAATACATTCCAGGCACTTTCTCTTGAAAGAAAGAAAAATCCTCTGCCCCGGTAATTGCATTCATTGAATTGACATTACTGGAACCATTTATTCTTTTTAATGAAGGCAACATTTTTTCATATAATTCTGGATCATTAAAAGTTATAGGGTAGCTAACCATATATTTAAGTTTTGCCTTAGCATTATTTGCTTCAGCAACATTCTGAACAATTTCTTCCAATCTTTTTAAAACAATTTTTTTCATTCCCTCATCTAAAGTTCTAATTGTTCCTAACATATAGAGACTTTCAGGAATAATATTGCTTCTAACGCCTCCATGAATACTTCCAATTGTAACTACAGCAGCAGCTTCAGTTAATGGCATACTTCTACTTACTATAGTCTGAATTGAGTTTATCATCTGAGAAGCAGTAACAATAGGATCTATTCCTGTCCAGGGCGTTGAACCATGGGTTTGAACTCCTTCAATATCAATTCTAAATTCATTAACAGCCGCCATTATCCCTTTTGGACGTACAAAAACTTGTCCAGCTCCAATTTGAGACCAAATATGAAGTCCAAAAATAGCATCAACATCAGGGTTTGTTAAAACTCCTTCTTTAACCATAAGTTCTGCACCACCTTCTTCACCAGAAGGAGCGCCTTCTTCTGCAGGTTGAAAAATAAATTTTATTGTGCCAGGAATCTTATCTTTTAATTCATATAAAATTTTAGCCGTACCTAATAAAATAGCAGTGTGAGTATCATGACCACAAGCATGCATTACAGGAACATTTTCTCCATTATATTCACCAATCATTTCAGATTTCCATGGTAAGTCAGCCCTTTCCTTTACTGGTAAACCATCAATATCAGCTCTAAGAGCAACTACTGGACCAGGTTTTCCCCCTTTCAATACAGCTACAACTCCAGTTTTAGCTATTCCAGTTTGAGGTTTTAATCCAATCTTTCTTAATTCATTTGCTATTCTCTCCGCTGTTTTAAATTCTCTATTACTTAACTCTGCATTTTGATGAAACCAATGTCTAAGTTCAATTATATCAGATTCATAATTAGAACTCAATTCATTTATTTTTTTATCAAACTTTTGTGCATTTGAATCAAATGAAAATAATAGAACAAATAAGGATAAAAATAAAAGAGATAATTTTTTCATAATTCTGTTTTTTTCAAAAATAAAGAAAATTATTCTCCTATTACTGTGATAAACAATCTTCTTTTCCCTCCATTGTCTCGGTGTTCACATAAATAAATTCCTTGCCAAGTACCAAATTGAGGAATTCCATTTCTTACTGGAAAAGAAATCGAAGATCCCAATAAGCTATTTTTTATGTGAGAAGTCATGTCGTCTTTACCTTCATAAATATGAGTAAAATGGGATTCATTTTCAGAAACCATTTTATTAAAATGGGTTTCAAAATCTATTCTTACTGATGGATCTGCATTTTCATTAATTGTTAAGCTAGCAGAAGTATGTTTAATAAAAACATGAGCAACTCCAGAAATATTTGGAATAATGTTTATAATATGATCTGTAATTAGATGAAATCCCCTGGGATAAGGCTTTAAATTAATTTCTTTTTGAAAAATCATCTCAATTACTTTTTCTAGTCCCCCATTTTTGGTAAGCAGAAAGGCTTTCATCGCAAATTTGCAGGCTCAAATCACGAATTAAATGTACTGGAGTACCTCCACCACCTTCTCTGGAATTTTTTGAAACTGTCAAACACAAATTCAAATTACTTTCAGGGTTTATTTTTCCATTAGTTTGAAGAATAAATTTCTGTTTCTCATTCTTATCACATGTTTTTAAATCTAAACTTGATGATTCCTGAATGCTGTCTGCTTCCATACAAACTTTAAAATGAGGAATGTAAAATTCTTTTTCAGAAATTTTTCCTTTATCAAATCCTTGATCTATTGAAATTTGACCTTGGTAAGAGTAACACGAATGACTCTGAAGACCTTTATTTACATTTGCATTTTCCTTATATCCTACAATATCTAAACAGTATCCTCTGGAATCATCCAACGAATTTATAAGGTATATTTCAACCGTTCCATTATTATTTGTTGATGATGGTTCACTATCATTACTTTCAGATTCATTGCTACAGGATAGTATTATAAAAAAACAAAAAGCAAGTACAAATTTATTTTGCATATCTAATATTAATTTTTGTGGGTCATACTGGATTCGAACCAGTGACTTCTACCCTGTCAAGGTAACACTCTGAACCAACTGAGTTAATGACCCTTTAATATATCAAATCTATGATTTTTCTAAATTATTTTTCTTAAAATAATTCCAAATAATAAAAGTACCAATAATCAATATTATAATGGAAAGAAATGAGCTTTCAAATCCAAATTCACCTCCATTTAACATATTATTTTCAGGAATTGTAAACTCAATTATAGAATAAGAATCAAGTCCACTAACTTTGAATCCAAACATAGATTGAAAGAAATTCCAGCTGAAATGTAACGCAATTGGAAACCATAGATTTTTTGTAAAAATATAAGATGCTCCTAAAAAGAATCCTGCTAGAAATATATTACACAAACCAAGAGTAGTTACATTTGGATTAGATCCATGAATTAAAGAAAAGAAAATAGAGGATATAAATAATGCTACATAAGGATTAAAAGATTCTAATAAATTTTTAAGCATATATCCTCTGAAAATAACTTCTTCAAAAACAGAAACTCCAACAAATAAAATAATTGATAAAAAAATCTTTTGTAAATTAAAAGTATAATTTTCAAAAACTATTTCACCAATTAAAGAAAGGGAAACATATGCAAAAGCCATAATTACTAAACCCATTATTAATCCATAATTGAATTCTTTTAACCTTCCTTTAGTCTGTAAACCAATTTCAATTAATGGTTGCTTATCAATAAATTTCATAAAAATCCATAACATAATTCCCATACTAATAATCATAGAATATTCCAGGGTGATCATGGTATTTAAGTTAATATTTGCATTGTTAATTTTTGATAAATCATATCCAAGTAATAACAAAACTATTCCTCCAAAAAATTGAGGAACAACTAGCAGAAAAAAGGATAATAAAGATTTAATCCAACCGGAATGATTTTTAACTTTTTTCATTTTTTAATTAGGTTTAAATATTACAGGAATTGTATAAGAAACAGCAATTGGTAAATCATTATTTAATCCAGGCTCCATTGAAGGAAGTTTTTTTATAACCCTTTCTGTCTCTTTTCTAAAGACATCAGGGCCTAAAATAGTAATATCATAAATCTTACCATCATTTTCAACAATAATTTCAACAAAAACTATTGATTCCGCTGCTACAATATCTTTAGCTTTTTTAGGAAATTTTAAATATTTTTTAAAATGTTTATCTACCTTTTCTTTAAAACATGTTTTAGAATCATCTGAATTCATGTCTTCACATCCGGGAAATAAAGGAGCCCATTCTACACTATCCAATAGAAAAACCTCATTTGATTGATCAGAATCAGAAGGCATTCTATAGGTAATTGGAAGCTTAAAAGGAAAAGAGCTTGGTTCCCCATTTACTTTGCCAGGTATCATTTTAGGAAGTTTTTTAACAATGTCCTGAGCAGCATTTTCAAATAATTGATTAGCAGCTAATAAGGCTTCTTCACTATCAAACTTAACACCAACTAGATTTGATTTAGCAGTTATATTATTGACTTCTCCATTTTCATTGATTTCAAAAAAGACATTTACAACTGATTGAAGTCTTAAATCAAGAGCTGTTTTAGGATAAATAAAGTACTTTTCAATATGCTCTTGGATGGATTCTTCAAAACATTTTTTCTGTAAATTCTCAGGAATTAAATTACAAATAGGAAGAATAGGAAAATCTTCATCAACAAGATTTTCTTCTTGTGAATAATTAGATAATACAAAAAATAGTAAGAAGATTACTATGGATTTTTTTAACATGGGATGCAATATAATAAATACTGTTTAGATTAGATTATTTTTTCTTAAGATAACTAGATAGAAAAAATATAACGATTTAAATAAAATTTTATAAATTTGATTTTGTTTGGCACATGTTTTGATTTAAAGCAATGTAGTTAAACCTTTTAGACTAATGATTAGTCTAAATATTAAAAAGTAAAATTTATAGTTATGAAAAAAATATTTTTATTTGCTCTGATATTTCCTTTAATGTTTGCTTCTTGTGAAAATTCAGGAGAAATGTCTGATGATGAATTAATCGAAGCAATTATTAATGCTGAAAACAGAATTTCTGTTACAAAAAATGACCTTCCAAAATCTGCTATTGCTAGTTTAGGTTTTAAGATGCCTAATGATCTTATTCGTTTTGCAGATTTAGCCCCAGAATTAGGCTATGAGATTGAAATGAAAAGTTGGGACTTTTTTGATTTTGAATTAGATTATGAAAGAGATGACAATCAGTATTTTACAACAAATGGAAGAATATTAGAATCTACTAGAGGA
>JAAZZF010000070.1 GCA_014239275.1 Flavobacteriaceae bacterium
AAAAACATTATTATTAATTAAACTTTTTATATATATTTAACAACTTAAAATTTAAACAAACTAACTTATTAGAATACAAAATGAAAAGAATCTTATCACTTTTATTAATTACAACATTTTTCTTATCTAGTTTTAGTATATATGCTCAAGATGAATCTGTTGTACAAGGAGAAGCCGTACAAGAAGAAGTAATGGTTGAAGAACTTGCTGAACCTTCTTTTACTCAAGAATTAAAGAATCGTTTTATTGAAGGAGGGCCAGGCTTTATGGGTATTGTACTTGCTTGTTTAATCTTTGGACTAGCAATAGCTATTGAAAGAATTATTTATTTAAATCTTGCAACAACCAATACACAAAAATTAACAGAAGATGTTGAAAGCGCTTTAAAATCAGGCGGAACTGAAGCTGCAAAAGAAGTTTGTAGAAATACTTCAGGTCCAGTAGCTTCTATTTTTTATCAAGGATTAGATAGAGCTGGAGAAAGTGTAGAAAGTGCTGAAAAAGCAGTAGTTGCTTATGGAGGTGTTCAAATGGGACAACTTGAAAAAAATGTTTCTTGGATTTCGTTATTTATTGCTCTTGCTCCAATGCTTGGTTTCATGGGTACTGTTATAGGGATGATTCAAGCATTTGATAAAATTCAAGCAGCAGGTGATATGCAACCTTCATTAGTTGCTGGTGGTATTAAAGTAGCTCTTTTAACTACTGTATTTGGACTTATTGTAGCTATTATTTTACAGGTATTTTATAACTATATCATTGCTAAAATTGATAGTATCGTAAATGATATGGAAGATGCATCTATAACTTTGATAGACATTTTAGTAGCTCATAAAAAATAATTAGTATGAATATTCAAAAAACAACCACACTTGTTTCTGTAGGTTTAGGAGTTATTGGTTTAATCTTTTTATCCTTGATTATTGGAAAAGGAGATGATGCAATTGAAATGAGTGCTATGCAAGGAGATTACGGTACCGTTTCTTATATCATTTATTTAGCTCAATTTATTTTATTAATCACTGTTTTGATTACCTTGTTTTTTTCACTTAAAAACTTAGCTAGTGATAAAGGAAATTTAAAGAAATCTCTTATGTTTATAGCAGCTTTTGCTGTCGTAATTTTAGTTGCGTTTCTTTTTTCATCTGGAGAGGAGACTCCTATGCAGGATGGCAAAATGTTATCTGCTGGTGGAGCTCGAATGGTAGAGACTGGAATAAGAACTTTTTATTTTTTAACTATAATTGCAATTGGGGCAATGGCATTTCATTCTGTTAAAAAATTAATAAAAAAATAAATGGCTAGAAAATCTCCAGAGGTTAATGCTGGCTCTATGGCAGATATTGCCTTTTTACTATTAATATTTTTCTTGGTAACAACGACTATTGAAACTGACTCAGGAATTAATAGAAAACTTCCACCAATGGACGAGTTGATAGATCCTCCTATAATAAAAGAAAGAAATATTTTTAAGGTCGTTGTAAATAAGAATAATGATATTCTTGTAGAAGAAAAACTTATGAATTTAAGAGATGTTAGAGCGGCTGCAGTGAAATTTCTTGATAATGGAGGTGGTATTGGAGAAGAAGCTTGTGATTATTGCAAGGGTGAAAAAGATCCTTCTTCGTCCGATAATCCTGATAAGGCAATTATATCTTTAAAAAATGATAGAGAAACAGATTATAAGGTTTACATATCAGTTCAAAATGAATTGGTTGCTGCATATAATCAACTTAGGAACAGGGAGTTTATGGCTCTTTATCCTAATGAAAGAAAGACTTATGTTGAGGCGGATAAATTTTATTCTGACCCTAGAACAAGTCCTAAAGTTAAAGCTTTATTAAAGCCAAAGCTTGCTGTTTTAAAAAAAATGTATCCTCAGAAGTTATCTGAGGCTGAACCTAGTAAAACAAAAAATTAATTAAGATGTCTAAGTTTAAAAAGAAAAAAGGTGGCGAATTACCTGCAATATCTACAGCTTCTCTTCCTGATATTGTTTTCATGCTTCTGTTTTTTTTCATGGTAGCAACAGTTATGCGTGATAATACTTTAATGGTTACTAATACTCTTCCAGCAGCTGATCAAATAAAAAAATTAGACAAAAAAGATCGTGTTATTTATATATATGCTGGAAAACCAAGCGCTAGGTATCAGGATAAATATGGGGATCAGCCAAGAATACAATTAAACGACAAATTTTCTGTAGTTTCTGATGTAGGAGCTTATGTTTTAGCTGAGAGAGCAACTAAGCGTGAGGAACTTCAAAATGTTTTAACAACTGCCTTAAAAGTTGATGGAGAAACTAATATGGGTCTAATTTCAGATATAAAGCAAGAATTACGAAAAGTGAATGCTTTAAAAATTAATTACACTACTCGAATAGGAGATTATACTCAAAACTATAGATAGATTGTTTTTTAAATTAAAAATATTTAAGCATCCTTTTTTTGGATGCTTTTTTTGTATTAATAAAGTAACTTTATAAAGTGTTAAGATTAGTAAACCTTATTTGTGTTTTATTATTTTCAATTTTATGCTATTCTCAGATCAATGAAGTTGATGATAAATATAGAGAAGATCAGATTTATTTCGGAGTATTCTACAATTCATTAATAAATAGCCCCACTGACTTTAATCAAAATAAGTTTTCAAGTTCTATTAATCTAGGTTTTATTCGAGATATTCCATTAAATAAGTCTAGGAATTTTGGACTAGGTTTAGGTTTAGGGTATTCTAATAGTAGTTTTCATAATAATCTAAAATTTTCTAACGCTAATAATCAGCTTGATTCAAAAATTGTTTCAAATTTAGATTCTTTTACTAAAAATAAATGGGTTTTAAATGAATTAGAACTTCCTTTTGAAATTAGATGGAGAACTTCAACACCAGAAAACTACAAATTTTGGAGAATTTATTTTGGTTTGAAAACTAGTTATATTATTAGTAGTAAGGTCAAATATGAATCCCCCTCTAATAACCAAACAATTAGGGATTTGCCATTTAATAATTTTCAATCGGGTTTCACCTTAAATGCAGGTAATAATACCTGGAATTTAGGGGTTTATCTAGGTCTTAAGCCTTTATTTGATGAAGAATTTGCTAAAAACCATATAAATATTAAGAATATTAAACAATTTAAAGTCGGATTGATTTTTTATATTCTTTAAACAATTAGCTTTTGAGGTATAAAATTCTCTATTTATATCATAAAAGATGCTAGTTTTACAATTTTATTTATATTTACAAGGTTATAACGTATAGATAACAACTAAAAAAACTAAAACAATTATATTATGAAAAGAATTTTGTCACTGATTGCTGTGCTTTTTAGTACATTAATTTTCGCACAAACAACCGTAACAGGAACTGTAACGGATGATAACAATGATCCAATTCCTGGAGCTAATATTGTTTTCAATGAAATGAATGGTACTATTGCTGATTTCGATGGAAATTTTTCTATTTCTGTTAATCAGAATCCACCATTCACTTTAACAGTTTCAAGTGTAGGTTTTGATTCTACTACTTTAAATGTTACAGTATCAAATGTAAATTTTGCTGTAGAATTAGTTTCTTCACAAAACCTTTTGGATGAAATAGTAGTTTCAGCTTCTAGGGTCCCTGAAAGACTTTTTGAATCTGCTGTAACTATTGAGAAGTTTGATTATAAAGATATAGCTCAGTCTACTGGACCAGATTTCTACAGTAGCCTAGATGGACTTAAGGGAGTTCAGATTAACTCTGGAGGGCTATTATTGCAACAGATAAATACTAGAGGTTTCTCTACTGTTTACAATGAAGGTTTCGTTCAACTTGTAGATGGAATGAATAATGAAGCGCCTGGATTAAACTTTTCAGCTGGTAACTTATTAGGAATTAATGAATTAGACATTCAGAGCGTTGAATTAATGCCTGGTGCTGCTTCTGCTTTATATGGAGCAAATGCAACAAAAGGTATTTTATTTATGAATAGTAAAAATCCTTTTGATTTTCCTGGTGTAAGTGTTTCATACAAACATGGACTAACTTCACAGAAAGCTGCTGGAGATAATTATTATCATGATATTGCTTTTAGAGCAGCTCATAAATTTAGTGACAAATTTGCCGCTAAAGTTACTGTTAGTTATGTAGAAGGTGAAGATTGGCATGCAGTAGATTACAGAGATAAAAATAAATTAGGGGGAGCTTATGCTGCTTCTGATACACAAAAACAAGATCCTAGATCTTTTGCTGATTATGATGGTATAAATGTTTATGGTAATCTTGCTCAAAATATTAATTTGGATTTAGCTTTTGCTGGATTAGTTCTTCCTACTTTGGTACAACAAGGATTAATTAGTCCTGCTCAAGCCGGTTTTTTTGGAAATATTTTTGCTACACAAACTTTCTTTGGAACCCAAACAATTAGAACAACAGGTTATAATGAAGTGGATCTAACAGATAATAAAGCTTCTAGTATGAAGACAGATATCGCTTTTCATTATAAACCAACTGAAGATTCTGAATTAATTATTAACTCTAAAATAGGTCAAGGTAATACCATGCTTCATGCAACTAATAGAAACATGCTAAAAAACTTTGGTCTTCAGCAACATAAAATAGAGTATAACAACAGAAACCTTACTTTAAGAGCATATACTACTATTGAAGATTCTGGTAATACTCACGATATGGAAGCATTAGGTTCAGTTATGGTACTTTCTCAACCAGGAGGTGCGGCTGCATGGTATGGAGGATATTTAAATCAGTATTTTGGTTTAAGTGGAGTTTATACTACTATTAATGCAAACCCTGTAGTTGGACTTCAAACTATTCTTGGAGCTGCGGCACAAGGAGTTACCTTTAAACAATTACTTGCTTCACTATCTAAAAATGATCTTTCAGCACACCTTGCAGCAAGAAAAGTAGCAGATGCAAATATGATAAAGAAAGGAAGTGCTTTATGGGATAAAGTATACAAACAAGCTATAACTAACGGAATTGATGTTTTTCGTGGAGGTGCAGGAATTTTAGATACATCTAAATCTAATAGCTTTGAAGTTAATTATAATCTACAAGACTTAGTTAGTATTGCCGATGTTATTGTTGGAGGTTCTTATAGAGATTATATTTTAAGATCTAATGGTACATTATTTACGGATTATACATCTCCAATTGAATATACAGATATGGGATTATATGCTCAAGCTAAAAAAGACTTTTTTGACGGAGCTTTAAAATTAACAGCTTCTATGCGTTATGATAAGAGTGAGTTTTTTGATGGGCATATCACTCCAAGAATTGGAGGATTAGTGTCTTTAACAGAAAATCAGAATATAAGATTCTCTTACCAAACTGGATACCGAAACCCATCCTCTCAAGATCAATATATTGGATTGGATATAGGTTCTGCTATTTTAATGGGATCATCATCAGATAATATTGATCGTTTTAAAATGGAAGTTCAAGGAGTAAGTTCAACTGCAAGATATATGTTAACAGGTAAGCATATTATGGAAAATTCATGGACATTGGCCTCTGTTCAAGCTGGAGCACCAGTTGCAGCTGTACTAACAAATGTAGAACCACAATATGTAAAATCTTATGATCTTGGATATAGGATAAATGGTAAGAAAACAGCTTTAGATATTAACGCCTATTTTACAGAATGGGATAATTTTATTGCTGCTCAAACGGTAGTAACACCTATGTATATGCATCCTACTTTTGGTGGATTAGCTGCACTTTCTCAAGGTGATTTTAGAGCAGTTAGTGTTGATAGCAACACCGACGAGGTTGTTAGAACTTATGGGGTTAGTGCTGGATTTGAAACTGAACTTTTCAAAACTTATGACGTAAGTATAACAGGTTCATATAACAAGATGAAATTTAAAGATCCATTATCTACCTATGAGGCAGGATTTAACACTCCTCAGACTAGATTAAATGTTACTTTGGGGTCAACAAAACTTGCTAAGAATTTTTCTTTCAATGTAACTGCTAAATACCACGATAGCTTTATGTGGCAACAATCTGGTTTTATAGATGCTGTAATTCCTCATTGTACAGTATTTGATGCTGCAATGAATTTTGATGTGCCTAAAATCAATGCTAGAATTAAAGTTGGAGGAGCGAACTTAGGAGGAAATGAGTATCAAATAATGCCTGGATCAGGATTTATCGGAAGTCAATATTATGTTGGGTTTACTTTGAATCCTTAATACCAATTTTGAATGTTAAAAAAAAGGCGCCAATTGGCGCCTTTTTTTGTTTAAAAATTAAAAAAATTGAAGTATAAATTTTATATTTGCACCAATAAATTTCCATTTTTAAATAAATATTTTCAATAAAAAATTATATAATGTCAAATTCAATTGGTAAAGTTTCTCAAATTATTGGTCCTGTAGTAGATGTAACATTTGATACATCTTCAACTTCGCTTCCTAAAATATATGATTCTCTAGAAATAAAAAGAGAAGATGGCTCTGTTTTAGTATTAGAAGTTCAATCTCATGTTGGAGAAGATGTAGTTAGAACTATATCAATGGACTCAACAGATGGTCTTCAAAGAGGAATAGATGTTCTTGCAACTGGAAATCCAATTCAAATGCCTATTGGTGAAGATATTTATGGCAGATTATTTAATGTTATTGGTGACGCTATTGATGGATTAGGAGATCTACCTAAGACGGGAGATGATGGTTTGTCAATTCACAGAGAAGCGCCTGCTTTTGACCAACTTTCTACTTCAACTGAGGTTTTATTTACAGGAATAAAAGTAGTTGATTTAATTGAACCTTATGCTAAAGGAGGTAAGATTGGTTTATTTGGTGGTGCTGGTGTTGGTAAAACAGTATTAATACAAGAATTAATTAACAATATAGCTAAAGGTCATGGTGGACTTTCAGTTTTTGCTGGTGTAGGAGAAAGAACTAGAGAAGGAAATGATCTTTTAAGAGAAATGTTGGAATCAGGAATTATTAAATATGGTGAAGGGTTTGATAAATCTATGGAAGAAGGAGGATGGGATTTAAGTAAAGTCGATAAAAAAGCAATGAAAGAATCTAAAGCAACTTTCGTATTTGGTCAAATGAACGAACCTCCTGGAGCTAGAGCTAGAGTAGCTTTATCTGGGTTAACAGTTGCTGAATATTTTAGAGATGGTGCTGGAGATGACCAAGGTAAAGATGTTTTATTTTTCATTGATAATATTTTTAGATTTACTCAAGCAGGTTCAGAGGTTTCTGCATTGCTTGGAAGAATGCCATCTGCGGTTGGTTATCAGCCAACATTAGCAACTGAAATGGGTGCTATGCAAGAAAGAATTACTTCTACAAAAAAAGGATCTATTACCTCAGTCCAAGCGGTTTATGTGCCTGCAGATGATTTAACAGATCCAGCTCCAGCTACAACCTTTGCTCACTTGGATGCTACTACAGTACTTTCAAGAAAAATCGCTGAACTAGGAATTTATCCTGCTGTAGACCCTTTAGATTCTACCTCAAGAATTTTAACTGCTGAAATTTTGGGAGATGACCACTATAATTGTGCTCAGAGGGTTAAAGAGCTTTTACAGAAGTATAAAGAACTTCAAGATATTATTGCAATTTTGGGTATGGAAGAACTTTCAGAAGAAGACAAGCTTTCAGTATATAGAGCAAGAAAAGTACAAAGATTCCTTTCCCAGCCTTTTCACGTAGCAGAGCAATTTACTGGTACTCCTGGAGTTTTAGTAGATATTAAGGATACTATTAAAGGGTTTAACATGATTATGGATGGAGAATTAGATCACCTTCCAGAAGCTGCTTTTAACCTTAAGGGGACCATTGAAGAGGCAATTGAAGCAGGAGAAAAAATGTTGGCGGAAGCGTAATTAATAATTATGTATTTAGAAATTATAAGTCCTGAAAAAACTTTATTTAACGGAGATGTTGAATCTGTTTTGGTTCCTGGTTCGGATGGTCCATTTCAGATGTTAAATAATCATGCTCCTATTGTTTCTACTTTAACTAAAGGAACTATAAAAATTCTAGGAGAAATAAAAATTCCTGAAAATTTATCTGATATCTTTTCTAATATTAGTTCAAAGGAAACACATTTAAATATAATTTCAGGTGTTGTTGAAATGAAAGAAAATAAAATAATCATTTTAACAGACTAGTTTTGGTCTCTTGTTAATTTTATTACATTAGTATTAGTTTACACTTATGAAATATAAGATTTCAATAATACTTTTTCTTATTACTCAAATGGTGTTTTCTCAGGATCCACCTTTAGATCAAATTTTAGATGAAGTTGTGGTGTCTTCAACAAAGATTAATTTGCCATTTTCAAAAAATTTTAGAACAATTAAAATAATTAGTTCAAAAGAAATACAAAGTAGTTATGCTACTAATGTTTCTGATTTATTACAACAAGTAATAGGAATTGATATTAGAAGAAGGGGAGCAGGGGGAGTTCAAGGGGATTTATATATAAGAGGAGGAGGGTTTGACCAAACTTTACTATTAATTGATGGCATGAAAATGGATGATGCTCAAACAGGTCATCATACACTTAATATGATTCTCCCACTTTATTTAATAGAAAGAATAGAAATAATTAAAGGTCCTGCTGCAAGAATTTTTGGACAAAATGCATTCTCAGGTGCAATAAATATTGTAACTAAAGAAGTAGAAGGAAAAACGAATGAAGCAAATATTAATCTTCAAGAAGTTTCTTTAGGTTCTTATAAACAGAAGAATTTTTCTTTATCATCAAGAGTAGTTACTGAAAAAATAA
>JAAZZF010000071.1 GCA_014239275.1 Flavobacteriaceae bacterium
AATCCTGAAACCACTCTTTTTATAATTGTTTCCAAGACTTTCAAAACTCAAGAAACTCTCTCAAATGCAAATACTATAAAAAAATGGCTTATCTCAAAATTGGGAGAAAAAAGTGTTCAAAGTCACTTTGCGGCTGTTTCTATAAACACAAAAGAAATTGAAAATTTTGGAATAAATAAAGCCTATTTATTTTCAATGAATGAGTGGGTGGGAGGAAGGTTTTCTCTATGGAGTTCAGTTGGTCTTTCAATTAGTCTTTCCATTGGATCAGATAATTTCGAGTGCTTACTGAAAGGGGCTAATAAAATGGATAAACATTTTAAATCCTCTCCTATCGAAAAGAATATCCCTGTAGTTTTAGCATTAATCAGCATTTGGTATAATAATTTTTTTAAATGCGAAACTGAGGCTGTCATTCCATATTCTCAATATTTAAATAGATTGCCTGCATATCTACAACAAGCCGTTATGGAAAGTAATGGAAAAAGCATTGATAGAAATGGTGATAAAACCAGTTATCAAACTGGAAATATAATTTGGGGAGGTACAGGAACTAATGCCCAACATGCTTTCTTTCAATTAATTCACCAAGGCACCAAATTAATTCCTTGCGATTTTATAGGATTCGCAAACCCACTTTATAAAGAAAATAATCAGCATCACAAATTAATGTCCAACTTTTTTGCTCAAGCAGAAGCGTTGATGATGGGCAAAAGTCCTTCGGAAGTTGAAAAGGAATTGTCAGATAACAATAATAATGTGGAGGAATTACTCCCTTATAAAGTGTTTGAAGGCAACAAGCCAACTAATACTATTCTGATTGAAAAATTAACTCCGGAAACTTTAGGTAGCCTGGTTGCTATGTATGAACATAAAGTTTTTGTTCAAGGAGTTCTCTGGAATATTTATAGTTACGATCAGTGGGGAGTAGAGTTGGGAAAGGAGTTAGCTTCTAAGCTTTTAAAAGAGTTTGAAAACAAAGATTTTAAAAAGCATGATGATTCTACTATTTCCCTTCTAAACAAATATTTAAAAAGTTAGAACAGTTATTCACAATAATTGTTTAAAAAATTAATTTATAATTTGCCTTTTATTTCGAAAAATTAATCACATTTGCTATTATACTATAAAACTACTAACAATATGAAAAAATTAACTCTAATGTTGACAGCGCTTCTTGTTTCAGGGTTCTGTTACTCTCAAAACGTTTTAACTGGAACAATTGTTGATTCTGAGATGGGCAAAGGACTCCCTGGAGCTACAGTCTTAATTAAAGGTACTTCAAATGGAGTTTCTTCCGATTTTGATGGAAAATTTGAAATCTCTTCAGATGGTCCTGGTACTTTGGTCGTCTCATTTGTTGGATATCTTAGTCAAGAAATAAAATTTGAAGAATCTATGGATATAACTGTTTCTTTAAAAGTTTCCGGATTATCTGGAATAACTGTATTTGGAACTGCAGATTTTGCTATGAATAGAGATCAAGCGGTTACTGTTACAACTTTAACTGCTGCTGATATTCAAGAAAGAATTGGTAATCTTGAACTCCCTGAAATGCTTAATGCTACTCCTGGGGTGTATGCAACAAAAGCGGGAGGGGCTTTTGGAGATTCCAGAATTAATGTAAGAGGGTTTGATTCCCAAAACACTGCAGTTATGATTAATGGAATTCCTGTAAATGACATGGAAAATGGAAGGGTTTATTGGTCTAACTGGTCTGGGCTTTCAGATGTTGTGTCCGCGATGCAAGTTCAAAGGGGGCTTGGAGCTTCTAAACTAGCTATCTCATCTGTTGGTGGAACAATTAATGTTTTAACTAAATCTACAGAACTAAGTGAAGGAGGTAGAATTGCCGCTATGGTTGGTAATGATGGTTATGGAAAAACTGTTGCTTCCTACAACACGGGTGAAATGGATGGAGGTCATGCTTTGTCGTTATTGTTCTCTCGAACAGCTGGAGATGGGTATGTAGACGGAACAATGTTTGAGGGTTACAATTACTTTTTAGGATATGGATGGAGAGACAGTTCAAACAAACACAATGTTCAGCTAATAATTACTGGAGCTCCACAAACTCATCATCAAAGAACTGGGAGCTTTTATAATATGGCTTTGGGGGCACAGTATAAACAATATGGAATTCGTTATAACTACAATCATGGTTATTTAAATGGTCAAGAATTTAACTGGAGAAAAAATTTCTATCACAAACCACTTGCTTCAATTAACTGGGAATATAATATAAACGAAACTACTGACCTTTCTGCTTCTGTTTATTACTCAATTGGTAGAGGAGGTGGAACTGGAGATATAGGTAGAGCCTATGGTTATCAATATGCCAGTGGAGATTTGAATTATAATGGAGGGTATGCTTTTAGAAACCCAATAAATGGTCATGTGAACTATGATAAAATATATTCATATAACAGTGGCGTTTCTACTACTTTTTACCAGGGCAAAACAGCTGCAAACTCCAAAGATGCTGCTACTGGATTGTTCATAGTTAATGATCAAGACGAAAGAGTAAATGGAGTAAAAAGAAATGGAATAGTTAGAAGAGCCTCTGTAAATTCTCATAATTTTGTTGGAAGCCTTATTAATCTTAAAAAGAAGCTTAATGATAAATTTTCCCTTGACTTCGGAGTTGATATTAGGTCTTATAAGGGGATACACTACAGAAGATTAGACAACTTACTTGGAGCTGATGGCTATAGAGATTTTGATAATAAAAACTATGCTGATAAGTCCATTAATGGTAAAGGAAGTGCTGTACGAACAACTGAATACAGCTCAAACCTAGGAAGTTTATGGAATGTTTTTAGAGACACTGATAAAGAGGAAAAAATAGACTACCATAATGATGGATTAGTTAGATGGACTGGAGCATTTACTCAACTTAAATACAAACATAATAATGTTGCTGCTTTTCTTCAAGGAGCAGTTTCTAATCAAGGCTTCCAAAGAATAGAGTATTTCAATCAAGTAGGAACAGCAACTTCAAGCTGGAAAAACATTACAGGAGGAAATGTTAAAGCAGGAGTAAATTATAACTTTGATATAAAAAGTAATGTATATGTCAATGGAGGCTATTATTCTAAGCAGCCAAATTTTGATGCAGTTTATATTAATTACTCTAATACTTTGAATCCCGACTTAAAAAATGAAACTGTAACTGGTATGGAGGCTGGATATGGATATGTTTCAAGTAAACTAAGAATGAATATAAATGTATATAAAACTACATGGGAAGACCGATTCTTATCAGATGGTGTCTCTGTTGGTGGTAATAGAGGAACTGCTAATTATTATGGGATAAAACAAGTTCACTCTGGCTTTGAGTTTGATGGAGAATATCAGATTAGCCCATTCGTAACTGTCCAAGGGATGTTATCTTTAGGAAACTATGAATATGGAAGTGATGTTACAGCGGATGTATTTAATACAGCTAGAGAAAAAATTGGGACTGCAACATTATTCCTAGATGGAGTTAAGGTAGGTGATGCTGCGCAAACTACTTCAAGAATAAACCTTAAAGTTAGCCCTACTGACTTATTCGGATTTAATGTGAGTATGTTCTCTGCATCTGAACTATACGCTAACTTCAATCCGGAAGATTTTGATACAGATGGTGATATGGCAATGAAGATTCCAGCATATGAACTGTTTAATTTTGGAGCATCATATAAGTTGTCTATTGCTAAAGAAAAAATTTATTTAAGATTAAACGTAAATAACTTATTTGACACCCACTATATAGCTGAATCAGCAACTAATATCCTCGCAAGTCCTGGAGATCCTACCTGGTTAGGAGTTAATGAAAAAAATAGAGTTTTTCCTGGCTGGGGAAGAACTTGGAATCTAGGATTTACTTATAGATTCTAATTTTCAAACATTTTTTTAATAAAAAAGCCTCTTATTTTTAAGAGGCTTTTTTATTTAATATCCTTGATTTTTAATTGAATGGTTGTAATGCCGTTCCATGTGTTTTCATCAATTGTATACAACATTGAAAAAGTGGAATTGGATGAAATGCTGGTTGCTTTTTCAGAAAGCCAAAATCCAATTGCTGAAAATGTTTTATCTGATTCCTGTGAAACACTTAATTTAAGATGCTCCCTGTTTTTCCCTATTTTGTTTAACCCTCCTTTCAGGCTTAAATGTTCAGATAAGAATATTGGCCTTCTATTTCCAGGTCCAAAAGGTTCAAATTGATTTAAAATTCTAAAAAATTTTGGAGTTATTGAGCTTAATTCGATTTTTGATTCTATTCTAATTTCATTCTCTGGCAGCTTATTGTTAATATAATCCCCAACTGCCTTTTCAAAACTTTCTTTAAAACTTGCATAATCGTTCTCTTCAATAGTTAGCCCTGCTGCATACTTATGGCCTCCAAATTTTAAAATGTTAGCTTTACATTTTTCTAATATTTTATATAAATCAACATCTTTAATGGATCTGGCCGATCCTGTTAAGTTTCCTTCTTTTGATTTACAAAAAACTATTGTTGGTTTATAATGTTTTTCTATTAATCTTGATGCTACTATCCCGATCACTCCTTTATTCCAAGACTTTTCAAAAACAACTGTTGAATTAGAATTTAGTTTGTTCTCGTTGTCTATTTTTTTTAACGCTTGCTCCGTAATATTCTTTTCTATTTCCCTTCTTTGAATATTTAATTCCTCTATTTTCTCAGCTAATTTTTTTCCTTTATCTAACTCTTTTTCCAAAAGCAATTCTAAGGCCAAGGAGGCATGATCCATTCTGCCAGCTGCATTAATTCTTGGCCCTACATAAAACATCAGATCTCCAACATTAAACTCTTTCTTATTATTATTCTGTAATAGACAATGAAGCCCCAGTCGTGGATTAGAATTTATAACCTGTAGTCCGACATAAGTTAAAATCCTATTTTCACCAATCAAAGGAACAATGTCTGCTGCAATAGCTACAGCTACTAAATCCAAGTAATGAATAATATTTTCCATTTCTAAACCTTTTCTTTGATTAATTGCCTGAATCAATTTAAATCCAACACCACATCCACACAATTCTTTAAACGGATATTTACAATCTTTTCTTTTAGGATTTAAAATTGCATATGCATTTGGCAATTGATTACTTGGATTATGGTGATCACAAATAATAAAATCTATTTCTTTTTTTAAAGCATATTGTACTTGATCATTCGCTTTAATTCCACAATCCAGAGCAATTATCAAGGTTTCTTTATTTTTTTCAGCTAAGTCAATTGCCTTTAAAGATATTCCATAGCCCTCATTGTTTCTGTCAGGAATATAGGTAGAAAGCTTGGCTCCAATATCCTTTAAAAACGAGCTTAAAAGTGCGACTGAAGAGGTGCCGTCTACATCGTAGTCTCCAAAAATCATCATGGGCTCCTTATTCTCAATCGCTTGTAATATCCTGTTTACTGCCTCATTCATATCCTTCATTAAAAAAGGATCATGTAGTTGATTAATCTTTGGTCTGAAAAAATCTTTTGCTTGATTAAAAGTTTTAATTCCTCTTTTTACAAGCATAGAAGAAATGATCTTATTAACATTAAGTTCTTTTGAAAGCTGTTCAATAGTCCGGTTATCTGTGTTTTCTTCTATTATCCAATTCATCTTATTATTCTATTCCTTCCACAACAATAACATACTCTCCTTTAGGCTTCTTTTTTTGACATAAATCTATAATTTCACTAATTGTTCCTCTTAAGGTTTCTTCATAGAGCTTTGTTAATTCTCTTGATAGAGAAATTCTTCTATTTGAGCCAAAGGTATTTTTGAAATCAATTAACGTCCTTATTAATTTGTGAGGGGATTCATAAAATATCATCGTTCTTGTTTCTGAAGAAAGAATAGAAAGTCTTTTTTTTCTTCCCTTTTTAATAGGCAAGAATCCTTCAAAAACAAATTTATCTGCTGAAATTCCACTGACCAGCAGTCCAGGAATAAGAGCCGTTGGCCCAGGAAGACATTCAATTTCTATGTCATTTTTTAAGCAAGTTCTTCCAATTAAAAACCCGGGGTCCGAAATTCCAGGAGTTCCTGCATCTGAAATAAGAGCTACATTAATCCCTTTTTGGATTTTATTAATTATAATCTCAACTTCATCATGTTCATTGAATTTATGGTGAGATCTTAATTCCCCCTTAATATTAAAGTGATTTAATAATTTTTTGCTTCTTCTAGTGTCTTCACATAATATTAAATCAACCTCTTCTAAAGTTTTTATTGCTCTAATTGTAATGTCATCAAGATTTCCAATTGGTGTAGGGACAATATATAGTTTTGCCATGTTGAATTAATTTTTGGACATTTGTCAAACCGTTAAAGTTAACTACTTTGGGAATAATATCAATAAGTTTAAAATGATTGGAAATAAAAACAACTCAAAAGGAAGGCTAGAGGTTATTTGCGGATCCATGTTTTCTGGTAAAACAGAAGAGTTAATAAAAAGATTGAAAAGAGCTGCGCTTGATAAAGAAAAATTTGTAGTATTTAAGCCTAAAACCGATTCCAGAAGTCCAAAGAATAAAATAATTTCCCATGGCAAAAATGAAATTGGAGCTAGAGTAGTAGAAAATGCTCAAGAAATTTATTCTTGTTCAAAAAATTATGATGTAATAGGAATAGATGAAGCTCAATTTTTTGACCAAGATTTAGTTGCGGTTTGTAATAAATTGGCAAATGATGGGTGTAGAGTGATTGTTTCAGGTTTAGACATGGACTATAAAGGAAATCCTTTTGGCCCGATGCCTAATCTAATGGCCTGTGCAGAAGAGATTACTAAAGTACATGCTGTTTGTATTGACACTGGAGAATTAGCTAATTATAGTTATAGAAAAAATACCACTAATGATCTAATTTTAGTTGGAGAAAAAAAGGAATATGAACCCCTTTCTAGGGGTGCATTTATAAAAAGAATGGAGAAAAGAGAAAAAAAGAAATAATGGCAATCCAGCAAACTGTTGTAGAGGTTAGCTTAAAAAATCTAAAGAATAATCTACGTTTTTTAAAGTCCAAATTAAATCCAAATACTCTTATAATGGCTGTTGTCAAAGCATTTTCCTATGGTGCAGATGCATTCATAATTTCCAAGGAGCTTGAAAAACAAAAAATTGATTATTTGGCTGTTGCATATACTAGTGAGGGATTAGCGTTGAGAAAAAAAGGAATTATGTCTCCTATTCTTGTTCTTCATCCTCAAATTAATGATTTCAATACAATTATTGAATACAATCTTGAACCAAGCATATATTCTTTTAGAATTTTAAAAGCCTTTATGTCCAGTGCTAAATTCCAAAAAAATTATCCTTTTCAGATTAAGTTTAATACTGGATTAAACAGACTAGGATTTCATGAAAATCAAATAGATAGTTTAATTGATCATCTTAATGGATTAAAGCCAACTTACATCTTTTCCCACTTAGGAGCTTCAGAAGATGAAAATGAAAAGAACTTTTCCAATGATCAAATAAAAAAATTTTCATCATTAGCTAAATATTTTCAAAATAAAATTGGTGTAAAAATTAAAAGACATATTCTTAATACCTCTGGTATTTTAAATTTTTCTGAGGCTCAGTATGAAATGGTTCGTACAGGAATTGGACTATATGGCTTTGGAAATGACAATAAATACAAAAATGCCTTAAAGCCTGTAATTAATTTAAAAACTGTTATTTCTCAAATCCATAAAATTAAAAAAGGAGATTCTGTTGGCTATAACAAAGGCTTTATTGCCACTAATAATATTACTACAGCAACACTTCCTATTGGGCATGCGGATGGGATTAGTAGGTTATATGGAAATGGAAATGGTAAGGTGATGGTCAATGGAAAATTCGCCCCGATTATTGGGAATGTTTGTATGGACATGATGATGATTAACATTTCCAAAATAGTCTGCAAAGAAGGTGATCAGGTAATAATTTTTGATGACAAAAATATTTCAGCAGATGAATTTACAAAATCTATTGACACTATTTCTTATGAAATTTTGGCTTCTCTATCCAAAAGAATCAAAAGAGTTATTATAAATTAAATTGTTTTGTTTTTAACAAAAAAAATAAAAAATGATCTAAAAACAGTTAAGACTTTTTATGTCTATTGAAATAATTATTTTTGCTGTTTAATATCTTTTATATGAAAATTGCATTAATCGGGGCAACCGGCATGGTAGGAGGGGCGATTCTTGATCTTATAAAGGAGCGCAATTTATTATTTGAAGAATTATTTCTTGTAGCGTCTCCTGCTTCCATTGGCAAACAAATTGATTTTTTGAACAAATCCTATTCCGTCATTGGTCTTGAAAAAGCTATAAAGCTTAATGCTGACATTGCCATTTTTTCTGCAGGAAGAGAAGTTGCTTTAGAGTGGGCTCCAAAATTTGTTGAAAAAGGTGCGGTTGTAATTGATAACTCCTCAGCATGGAGAATGGATGATGATAAAAAACTAATCATACCTGAAATTAACGGCTCACTTTTAAGCTCAGAAGATAAAATAATTGCAAATCCTAACTGCTCCACTATTCAAATGTTAATGGTTTTAGCTCCAATTCATAAAAAATATAAAATAAAAAGAATTATAGTTTCTACGTATCAGTCTGTTACTGGGACAGGCATGAAAGCTGTAAAACAATTAGAGAGTGAGTCCAAGGGTGAAAATGGTGAAATGGCCTATAATTATCCTATACATCAAAATGCCATTCCTCACTGCGACGATTTCCTAGAAAATGGATATACTAAAGAGGAGATGAAACTTTCAAATGAAACTCATAAAATTCTTGATCCTACTATTAAAATCAGTGCAACTGCTGTAAGAGTTCCTGTAATTGGAGGGCACAGTGAATCAATAAATATTACACTCTTAAATTCTTTTGAGATATCGGAAATAAACAATTTATTAACCAATGCTTCTGGTGTAATCGTTAAAGATGATCCCGCACAATTAAAATATCCTATGCCTTTATTTTGCAAAGGAAAAGATGAGGTCTTTGTTGGCCGAATTAGAGAAGATTTTTCTGAAAAAAACAGTTTAAACCTTTGGGTAGTTACAGATAATCTTAGAAAAGGTGCTGCAACTAACACTATTCAAATTGCTGAATATTTAATTAAAAAAGGGTTTGTAAATTAAATCTATTTTATTTCAAATTCCTCCATAAATTTTGTAGTATAATTCCCTGAAATATAGTCTTCATCATCCATTAATTGCCTATGAAAAGGAATTGTGGTTTTTATTCCCTCTATTATAAATTCATCCAAAGCTCTCTTCATTTTTTGGATTGCTTCCATTCTATTTTGTGCTGTAACAATTAATTTTGCAATCATAGAGTCATAATTTGGGGGAATAACATATCCACTATATACATGCGTATCTAATCTGACTCCATGTCCTCCAGGCAAATGAAGATTAGTAATTTTTCCTGGAGACGGCCTAAATCCAGTATAAGGATCTTCTGCATTAATTCTGCATTCTATAGAATGCAGTTTTGGCAAATAATGATTTCCTGTAATCTTAATTCCAGCTGCTACCTTAATTTGTTCTTTGACTAAATCATAGTCTATTACCTGCTCTGTTATTGGATGTTCAACCTGAATTCTTGTATTCATTTCCATAAAATAAAAATTTCTGTCCTTATCAACTAAAAATTCTATTGTCCCCACGCCTTCATATTTAATAAATTCTGCTGCTTGTACTGCCGCCTTGCCCATTTTATTTCTTAATGTATCTGTCATAAATGGAGAAGGTGTTTCTTCTGTAAGTTTTTGATGCCTTCTTTGAATTGAACAATCTCTTTCAGACAAATGACAGGCTCTCCCAAATTTATCTCCCACAATTTGAATTTCGATATGTCGAGGATTCTCAACTAGTTTTTCCATATAAATTTCATCATTCCCAAAAGAAGCCTGTGCCTCATTTTTAGCGCTTTCCCATAAGTTTGAAAAATCTTTTTCTTTCCATACTGCTCTCATACCTTTCCCGCCACCTCCTGCTGTAGCCTTAATCATAATAGGGTAGCCTATTTTTTTAGCTATTTTTTTTGCCTCATCTAAAGTTTCAACTACTCCCTCAGATCCTGGAATAGTTGGGATCCCTGCTTCTTTCATAGTTGATATCGCAGAAGCTTTATCTCCCATTTTTTCAATCATTTCTGCAGATGCTCCAATAAATTTAATTTTATGTTCTTCACATATTTTTGAAAAACGAGCATTTTCTGATAAAAACCCATAGCCAGGATGAATTGCATCTGCATTAGTTATTTCAGCTGCTGCTATAATGTTTGCTATTTTTAAATATGACTCTGAACTACTGGGAGGTCCAATACATACTGCTTCATCCGCAAAACGAACATGCAAACTTTCTTCGTCGGCTAAAGAATATACAGCAACTGTTTTTATTGCCATTTCTTTACAGGTTCTTATTATTCTTAGCGCTATTTCACCTCTATTAGCAATTAAAATTTTTTTGAACATTTTATATTTTTTTAAATACAATATTTACTTTAAGAGGGGTCAATCAAAAACAAAGGTTGATCAAATTCAACTGGGGAGGCATCGTCAACCAAAATTTTGACAATTTTGCCTGAAAATTCAGCCTCAATTTCATTAAATAATTTCATTGCTTCTATAACACATAGTACATCCCCTTCTGAGATTACATCTCCTTTTTCAACAAAATTTGGTTTATCAGGAGATGGTTTTCTGTAAAATGTCCCTATAATTGGGGATGTAATGGTTAGTAAATTACTTTCTTCTTCTGTTTTTTTGTTTTCTAAAACTTGATCTGATTTAGATTCTGAAGTTTGAGAAATATTAGTCTGTGGAAGAATTGTCGGGCTTTCTTTGTAAACAACCGGCTTAGTGCCTGCGCCCGTTTTAATTCCTATTTTAAGATCTTTCGATTTTATTTTTACTTCACTAACGCCAGACTTTGCTACAAATTTTATTAATTGTTGTATGTCTTTTATATTCATAATGATTGTTTTTTTTAACTGTTATATCCCCATTTTAAAAATGATGCCCAGTGATTGAGGCGTTGATTATATTCAAATTTGTTTTTTTGAATTTTAGTCAAAAATGGTAAAAAAATGGTAAAAAATGGTAAAAAATGATAAAAAATGATAAAAAAATGGCAAAAAACACATTTTTTAGTATAAAACTCTAGGCTTCTTCAGTATTGTCTATTAATACTTTTCCTCTATAATAAAGTTTGCCTTCATGCCAATGAGCTCTATGGTACAAATGAGCCTCTCCAGTTGTTTTACAAATAGCTATTTGAGAGTCTGCCACTTTATAATGTGTTCTTCTTTTATCTCTTCTTGTTTTAGAAATTTTTCTTTTAGGATGCGCCATAACTATCTTATTTTAAATCTTTTAATTTATCCCACCTAGGGTCCCTCTTATAAGCTTTATCTTTAAATTTTGATTCGTATATTTTTAATCTGCTTAAAGTGTCTGATTTTAATGATCCATCTATGATACCAGGATGAATTATTTTTATTGGCAAAGATAACACTATCATTTCAAATAATTGCTGTGATATGTTTAATTCATGAGACCCTTTAGGTAAAATTAAAAGCTCATCATTGTCATTATTATAATTAGAGCCAAACTTAACTACTAAATCCATGTTTGAATTATGAACGTAATCAAATGCCTCATTAGAAACGTGGCAATTCAAATTAATCATTCCATAAGAACAAAACTCTAATTCTAATAAATTAAGCTTTTTAATTAATTTAACCTTGGCAGTTATTTTACAGCTATTAAATTCATCATAGTCAAAATGTGCAAAGAACTTCTTTTTTAATTGAAACTGAAATTCATGTTTTCCTTCTATTAATCTTCCAAAATTAATTGCATATTGAGTCAAGAATTTCATTTGTTATCCTTGTTTAAGGACGCGAATATAAGTAATTTTAAAAAGAGAAAGACTATTTGTTATTCCTTTTATTTTTTGACTCTAAAAAAGGAGTTTCTAACATTTTTTTATGAGAAACTCTGTTTTTATAAATATCTATTGCAGAAAAAACAGCATTTTTAAAAGAAGCAGGGTCTGCTATATTCTTTCCTGCTATATCGTAGGCTGTTCCATGATCAGGCGAGGTTCGAATTTTATCAAGTCCAGCAGTAAAATTAACTCCTTCTCTAAATGAAAGTGTTTTAAAAGGAATAAGTCCTTGATCATGATAAATAGCTAAAATTGCATCATAGCTTTCATAAAGTCCAGAGCCAAAAAAACTATCGCTTGAATAAGGCCCAGAAACTAAAGTTCCTGATTTTGAAATATCCATTAATGCTGGAATTAAAATATCTTCATCTTCATTTCCAATAATCCCTCCATCGCCAACATGAGGGTTAATAGAAAGCACTCCTATTTTAGGTTTTATAATTCCAAAATCCATTACTAAAGATTTTTCCATTATAGAAATCTTTTTTTTAATTTTTTCAGTATTAATTTTAGAGACAACCTTATTAATTGAAACATGGTCTGTTAAAAGTCCTATTTTTAACCTCTCGCTAATCATGAACATAAGGCTTTCGCCGTTAAATTTAGACGACAAATAATCAGTATGTCCAGGGAAACTAAATTTCTCATTTTGTATATTCTTTTTATTAATTGGCGCAGTCACCATTACATCTATATTGTTATCGACAATCGCCATTGTTGTTAATTCTAATGATTTATATGACATCTCCCCTGAAGTCCTTGTAGATTTTCCAAATTCTATGATAAATTCATTCTCCCAAGCATTAACTACGTTTATTTGTCCTTTTTTTGCGTGTACTCCATACTTTATTTTATTAAATTTTAGATCTAAATTGAAAAAGGATGTTTGGGAAGAGAGCAATTGATAATTAGAAAAAATAACTGGGGTAAAAAATTCAAGAATACGTTTGTCATGAAGAGATTTTAAAATTATTTCTATTCCAATTCCGTTTGGATCACCACATGAAATTCCAACAATAGGCAATAATTTTTCTTCCATAAATATTTATAGTATTTATCACTAATTTTATAAGGCTAAATATATATATAAAATAAACAATATGTTTACTGGAATTATAGAAACAATAGCTGTTATTTCTAAATTAGAAAGGGAAAAAGGGAACTTACACATTACATTAAAAAGCGATTTGGCAAATGAATTTAAAATTGACCAAAGCGTGTCTCATAATGGAATTTGCTTAACGGTTGTTGATGTCAATTACAAGGAATATGTTGTGACAGCTATTGAAGAAACAATTTCAAAAAGTAGTATAGGTTCCTGGAAAGTTGGAAATGAAATAAATCTAGAGAGGGCAATGAAAATGGGTGATCGATTAGATGGTCATATGATTCAAGGGCATGTTGATCAGGTTGGAAAATGTGCTGATATTGTAGAAAAGGATGGCAGTTGGATTATTACTATTAAGTATAGCAAATCAAACAACATTACTGTAGAAAAAGGCTCAATAGCCATAAACGGAATTAGCTTAACAGTATTTGGATCAAACAATAATAGTTTCAGTGTTGCTATAATCCCTTATACCTATAGTAACACTAATTTTAAGACTTTAAAAGTAGGAGATACTGTTAACTTAGAGTTTGATATTCTTGGAAAATATTTGGAAAAAATGCTGTCTAAGCACAATTGACTCTACATTTTAATAATCCAGAACAAAGGGTTTATAGGCTTTGTGTTTTGAAAAATACTGAACTGAATTGTAGAGTTTCCTGTTGAATTGTTTGTGAAAACCTCTCCAATATTTTGATTTGACACAACTTTGTCTCCTTTTTTTATATATACTTTAGAAAGGTTTTTATAAGCTGTTATATAGTTCCCGTGTTGAACTAAAACTGTAGGGTTGCTTCCTTTAAATTGTAGCACTGATAATATCACTCCATCAAATACTGTTTTTACTTTTTCGCCCTTAGCTGTAGCAATAATTATTCCATTACTTTTAATCTTCGCTGTTTTTACTACTGGATGTGGCTGGGTGCCAAACGTTTGAATCACAACTCCTCTTATCACTGGCCAGGGTAATTTTCCCTTATTTAAAACAAAGTTTTTTGATAATTCTTTTGCTTCAGGTGTCAAGTTAAAGCTGTCTGATTTGTTTTTTTCCTTGTTAGATTTAGCAATTGCTTCCCTTATAAGCCTTTCTATTTCTTTATCTATTTGAAGGCTTAACTTTTGTTTGTTAACAATTTCATCACGATATTTTTTTTCCTTTCTTCTTAATTCATATGCTAATATATTGGATTCCTTTTTTTCTGATTCTAAAGATTTTTGTATAGATCTATTGCTTTTTAGCAAATCCTCTTTTTTTGTTTTTTGAAAATTTAGTTCTTTATTTATCTCTTCTATTTCATTAATTAAAAACAAAATTTTATTTGCTTGGTTTTTTCTAAAAAGACTAAATTGTTTAATATATTGAATGCGTTTGTATGCTTGAAAAAAACTTTCCGATGATAATAAAAACATTAATCTGCTTTTGCCTGATTTTGTTTTATACGACTTTAAAATCATTTCCTGATACGCCTTTTTTATCTCTATTACATTAGATTCTAATGAGTCTTCCTCCTTTTGATTTCTTTCTATTGTATTATTTAAAAGATTAATCTGCTGATTTGTAAGCTTGACCAATTCTTCTTTTCTTTGAATTTTCAAGCTTAGGTTTTCAATATCTGAATAAACTGCTGTTTTCTTCCTTTTATTGCTAAATAATAATTCATTTATTTTCTTAATTTCTTTTTGTATTTCTGCTCTCTTTAGCTCTAATTTTTCTCTTGTGTTAGTCTGAGAAAAACCATAATTTATAAATAGTAACAAAAAAACATAAACATAAAAATATCTGACTCTAGTTTTAAAAATCATAGCTTAATAGGCTTATATCCTTTGGGAATTTTGAATGGGAAGGAGACCGGGCTTCCTAATTTGTTTATTTTTAAGTTAAGAGATGTTGTTAGCTCTTTGCTGCCTGAGCGCAAAAATATTTCTATTTCTTGCGGGAATAACTTCCCTTTTGTAATCTTATATTTCCCATACTTAACCATTAATTGATTGTTATTAAAAGTGATTGACTGGCTAATTAATCTTAAGTTAATTGGGCTAAAGTTATACCTTATAGTAACATTATTTTTTTTCGAAAATGCTTCTAAACTATACGTTTGATTCTTAATTGTTTGCTTCCATTTCTTTTCCGTTAACTTAATTATAGGAAGCCCTATAATTAAGTTTTGTAATGACCTTAAAGTTAATTCTTGATTGAATTTTTTTGAAAAGGATGCGTAGCTGCCTTTGTAATAAGATCTGCTTATTTTTTCATAAAAACTTATCTGATCTCTAGTTAATAGCCCTTTAAACAATGGGATTAATAAAGACCCGCTAATTAATATTTTTTCGTTTTCTTTTATTCTTATACCAATATTAAATTGATTTGTAGAATTTTCTTCTGCCAATGTGGCTTGTGCCCTATAAACAATAAAATTAAAATTTGGACTTCTTTTTTCAATTTCATTAATTAATGATTTGGTAGAAAGTTTTTTAAGGTCCGTTCTATATTCTGCCTTTTTTAAAGCATTACATCCTATTATTAATAAAGAAAATAAAAAAATTGTTTTTTTCATTTCTAGCAAGTTAAATCAACTCGCTGAAATCTCCAATATTTATTTGTTTGCCTTTGCCATTATATTTACAATTATTGCCTATCATAGAGTTTTCAATATTGGCATTTTTTATTTTGGAATTCATCTGAATTATACTATTTGAAATCCTTGAGTCTAATACTTCCGACCCTGGGCCAATTGAAACATAGGGTCCAATTTTACTATTTTTTATTATAACATTATCTGCTATAAAACACGGTGGAATAATCTTTGAGTTTATTGTGTCTATGTTTTTGGAAATTAACCCTCCCTTGTCCTCCTGCATAAAAGCAAGCATTTTTTTGTTTGCAATAATTGCCTTTTTAACATCCCCGCAATCTAGCCATTCTATAACTTTCCCCGCTGAAAATTTTTTTCCATTTTTCATCATTGCCAATAGCCCATCATTGATTTGAAACTCCCCAGAATTCATTTTATTATTAGCAATAACTATTTCTAGCTGATTTTTAAGCTGAGATATCTCCTTAAAATAATAAATTCCTATTACAGCCAAATCAGAGATAAAGGTTAAAGGCTTTTCCACTAAATCTATTATTTCTTTATTTGAATTTAATCTAACTACGCCATAAGCTTCAGGGTTTTCAACTTGTTTAGTCCAAATCACAACATCGGAGCTTTTATCAAAAGTCTCATCTACTCTAATTAATGTGTCTGGATACATCACAACAGCATTGCCTTTTAAAGATTCCTTTGCGCACATAATCGCATGTCCTGTTCCTAATGGCTTTAGTTGCCTGTAGATTATGGCTTTAGAGTTATATCTTTTTGCTAAATCATTAAGCTCCTTTATAATTGGATCTCCAAAAATTAAAGGATTCCCGACGATAAATACCATTTCTTCAATTGGTTCATCAATTAATTTGACGACTTCTTTTACCAACTGATTTAGAATAGGGCTCCCTGCGATTGGAATAAGAGGCTTTGGTACAATAAGAGTTTGCGGCTTTAATCTAGAGCCTATTCCTGCCATGGGTATAATTATTTTCATCTCTTTTTATTTGATGCCTGTACTTCCAAACCCTTTTGCAGCTCTATTTGAATCTGACAGTAATTCTGTTGTTTGCCATTCAATTTTTTCGTGTTTAGAAATAACTAATTGTGCTATTCTGTCTCCAGATTTTATTTCAAAGTTTTTATTTGACAGGTTGATTAAGATTACTCCTATTTCGCCCCTATAATCCGCATCTATTGTTCCTGGTGAATTCAATACCGTTATCCCTTTTTTTAATGCAATCCCACTTCTAGGACGAACTTGTGCCTCATAATTTTTTTCTAATTCAATATAGAGCCCTGTCTTTACTAAGGCTCTTTCACGTGGTTTTAAAAATATACTCTCCTCTAAAAATGCTCTAATGTCCAGCCCTGCTGAAAGAGGAGATTCATAGTGTGGCAAGGGATTAGAAGATTTATTTATTACTTTAATAATCATAAAAGGGTTTTGTTTTAATAAAATTACCGAATTAAAATAAATTAAAGCTTAGCCATTGAGGGCCTCTGCTCCTCCAACTATTTCCAAAATTTCATTAGTGATTGAAGCTTGTCTGGCCTTGTTATAAGTAAGCTTTAATTCATCTCGAAGCTCAGATGCATTGTCTGTAGCTTTATGCATAGCTGTCATTCTAGCTCCATGTTCGCTAGCAAAAGAATCTCTAATTGCTTTGAACAATTGCATTTTTAAAGATTTTGGAATTAAAGTGCTTACAATTAATTCTAGTGATGGCTCAAAAATATATAATGCATTCTCTGATTCTTCTTTTTCATTTAATGGAATTGGCAAGAATTGTTCTGACTTAATAATCTGAGTCGCTGCATTTTTAAAAGAATTGTAAACAATTTCCATGTGATCATATTCTTGAGTAAGGAATAACTCCATTAATTTTTCTGTAATTTTCGAAACGCGCTCATAATTTAAATCGTCAAATACATCACTGTCATTTTGAATAATTTTTTCAGTTTTCTCAAGAGTATCCTTTATTTTTTTTCCAATAGTTAAAAAATCTATTTCAGCCTTTTTAAATTCATCCCTAGACTTAATAATATTAATTTCTTTAGCAATATTTGCATTAAACGCGCCACAAAGGCCTCTGTTAGAACTAATTGCTATAACTAAAACTTTTTTTATTTTTCTTTTATTAGTAAAACTTTTTTCGCCTGTTCCGCTTGCACCACTAAACCTTTGCATTAACTCCGAAAGCTTATTAGAATAAGGGCGCATAGCTGTAATAGCATCTTGAGCTTTTTTTAATTTTGCAGCTGAGACCATTTTCATAGCGCTCGTTATCTGCATAGTAGAAGAAACCGATCCT
>JAAZZF010000072.1 GCA_014239275.1 Flavobacteriaceae bacterium
AGTAGAGAAAGCAGCTAGGATAGAAGGAAAAATTGATAGTTTAGAAATGGGTATTAAAAAATTAAAAGAGATTTAATCTTTATTTAGTAGAATTAGATCCTCAATAAATTGATTAGAGTCTTAGCACCATGGGTGAATCTGAAATAATTGCAAATTTTTATAAACTTCAAGGAAATATAGACACTCTTTGGGTGCTTGTAAGTGCATTTATGATATTCTTAATGCAAGCGGGCTTCCTGTGTGTGGAGACAGGCTTAGTACGATTTAAAAATACTATTAATGTTGCTTTAAAAAACATAGTTGATTTTGGTTTATCCGTTACTGTGTTTTGGGCATTGGGTTTTGGCCTAATGTTTGGAACTTCTTATCATGGTTTTTTTGGAACAAATTTTTTTTTTTTAACCACCAGCTTTGCTGCCCATCAAGTTCATTTTATTTTTCAATCAATGTTTGTTGCCACTGCTGCAACTATTATATCTGGAGCAGTGGCAGAACGACTAAAATTTAAAGGTTATGCAATCATTACGATTCTAACATCAGGAATCATATATCCTATTGTAGGGCATTGGGGGTGGGCGGCAGGTTTTCGTGATGGAATAATGAATCCAGGATGGTTGATTAAAATTGGGTTTGTTGATTTTGCAGGAAGCACCATCGTTCACTCAGTGGGAGGATGGGTTGCTTTGGCGGCCATTATGATTATTGGACCACGAATAGGTAGATTTGATAAAGGCGTAAAAAATAAAACTATTGGTTCCAATTATCCGGTTGCAATATTAGGTACTCTTATTTTGTGGTTTGGTTGGTTTGGTTTTAATGGAGGTTCGAACGGCAAAATAGATTTAACACTTCCAACCATTATTATTAATACATTTCTTGGTGGTGCTTTTGGATTAATAACTTCAATTATTTATAGCTCCGTCATTGAAAAATTGCTGAAGCCAAAATATATGATTCTAGGTCCGTTGGCAGGTTTGGTATCAGTAACTGCTAATTGTAATGTAATTTCACAACCTATAGCCATGCTAATTGGTTCAATTGGCGCTTTGCTTGCAATTTATTGCGACAAACTGCTTGAAAAATTTAAATTGGATGATGTGGTAGGTGCAATTCCTGTTCATTTGGCAGCAGGAATTTGGGGAACAATAGCGACTGGCATTTTCGGCCCTATTTCTGGAGAAATGATAGTTGATAATAGACTTGAATTTATAGGAGTACAAATAATCGGTGTTGTGTCTGTTGGTCTATTTTGCTTCACTAGCTCTTACTTGATACTAGCTTTAATAAACAAATTTTTCCCGTTAAGGATTTCAGCGATTAACGAAGAAGTTGGTTTGAATATATCAGAACACAATTCATCAACAGATGAAATTGAACTTATAAATATTATGGATGAACAAACAAAGTCGGGTAATTTAAATCTAAGGACACCTCAGAATCCATTTACTAATGCTGGAATAATAGGAACTTATTATAATAAAATGCTTAACAAATTAGAAAAAAGCGAAGCGGAGAAGGAAAAATGGAGATCGAGAGTTATAAATGAAATAAATCTAGCAACTGAAGTTCAAAATAGCTTTGTTCCAAAAAGGGATTTAGCAAAATTTCCAGTTGCAGCTTATAATATTCCTGCAAGAGAATTATCTGGTGATTTTTATAGTTTTTTTCCTAAGAATGATGGTATTTATTTCATTATTGCTGATGTTTCTGGAAAAGGTATAAATGCTGCTATGGTTATGGCAAAAGCTATTACCTTGTTTGAAATTTTTGCAAGAAATAGCTATTCGTTAGAAGAAATAGCACTTCAAATGAATAATGACATTTATGATACAAAGACTCGAGGAATGTTTATTACAAGTGTTTTGGGTGAATATAAACTAGATACTAAAGAAGTAACATGGATTAATTGTGGTCATATAACACCTGTTGTAAAAAATAAGGAAAACGAATTTGAAGATATTACAGATGAAAGCTCACAGCCTCTCGGTTTGATTAGAGTAAAACAAAGTACTAATTATACAATAAACAATATGATTCTAGATAATAAAAGAATTTATCTTTTTACTGACGGAATTACTGAAAGCCTTGACGATCAAGGTAACGAGATGGGTGTAGAAGGAACACAAAAACTAATAAAAAATAAAAGTAATTCAAATATTAAAAAAGAAGTAAAAAACGTTGTAACTGAAATTACAACCAATCAAAGTTTAAAAGATGACATTACTATTATTGCAATAGGGGAATAATAGAAAATCTTTACGAGAAGTATAGGCAAAAACCTGGAATAGAAAAGCTGATAAAATTATTTTACTCAAAAATTAATAAAGATTAAAAGTTAGATTAATATTTTAGTAATATTAATGATGAAGATTTTGAGTTGGTCGCAACTCATTCGAAGGAAACATTGATTGAATCGGAGGTTGAGAATAAAGATATTGAAACTCTCATGGAAAAGGTTGACTCCTTAAAGCCGCAAATAGTTTCTTAAAACTAATATAATAACAAAATTATAAAGCCCATTCCCAAAGCAGATCCAAAAGGGATTCGAACTTCCTGGCTTCTTTTTTTTTTAACAATAAAATAATAGATTATGCCAATCAATGAGGAAATAATCAGTAAATACAAAAAATTTTCAAACCCAGTCCAAGCACTTAGTGCAGTCACAAGCTTTGCGTCACCCAAACCCAATCCTTCTTTTTTTTTAACTTTCTTAAATACTTTTCTTATTGTTAAAAATAAAGTAAATGAAATAACCACTGAAAATAATGAATTTAATATACCAACCTGAAAGGGGTTTAGTGTTGGAAAAAAAAAGGTAATCAGTAAACCAAATACGATTATAATATAAGGAAAAATATCAAAAATTATTTGTTTGTTAAAATCGATAACAATTACAATTGTAATTAAAAAAAAAAAACCACTCAAAAGAATGGCTTGGCTTAAATCAAACAATATATAATTCAGCAGAAACAGAATACCTAAGAAGAATTCTACCAATGGATATTGAATGCTAATTTTCTTATTACAACATTTGGAATGGCCTCTTAAAATAACATAGCTAATTACCGGTATGTTATTGAGCCAATCTATTTTATTATTACACTCTGGGCAGTATGATGACTTAAATATAATGTTTTCATTCTTTGGCAATCTTAAAATACATACATTTGCAAAACTACCAAACAAAGTTCCTGTTATTAAAAAAAGAACTCCGATCATTTATTTAAAAAATAATGACTGGAAAATTTCATTTAAATAAAGATCAACATAACCCATTTGGTCACTAATAATTAGTATAGAAACAATACCCAATAATAAGCTCAGTATAGCAACAAGAATATTTTGTAGTGGTTTTTTTTCATCATTCTCATATTCAATTTTTATTTCTTTTTCTAAATCTTCAAAGCGATTTAGCGTATTCTCTACGTTGATAAATTTTTTTTTAAAAACACTATTGTCCGCTTCAATATTATTTAGTTGACCCTCTAAATTGTCCATACGACTTAGCAATTCTGAGGGTTCTGGAAAATTATGATCAAATGATTTTTCATCTGTGCTCGGTGTAACATTGTTTGTGGATCCATTATCTTTTTTTCCATTATTAATTTCTGATAGTTTTTCTTTAATTTCATTTAATTGATCTAA
>JAAZZF010000073.1 GCA_014239275.1 Flavobacteriaceae bacterium
AAATTTCTAGAAAAATTTCAAATAGTTTTAGATAATCTTATAGCACCTTTAGAGTGGATTATGCTATTCCTAGTTATTGGAGGGGGAATTTATTTAACTATTTATTCAAGAGGTTATCCTATATTAAAAATTAAAGATTCTTTTAGACTTTTATTTAGTAAAGATGATAATGTTGGAATTTCTAGGTTTCAAGCACTTTCTGCTGTTTTAGCCGCTACTGTTGGTTTAGGAAATATTTCTGGTGTAGCTATTGCAATTCATATGGGTGGACCTGGAGTTTTAGTATGGATGTGGTTAACAGCAATTATTGGTTCTATAATTAAATTTTATTCTTGTTCTTTAGCTGTAAATATTAGGACTTATAATAGTGATGGCACTCCTCTAGGAGGGCCAATGTACTATATGACAAATGGAATAAAAAAATGGGGAAAACCAATGGCTATATGGTTTTCAATTGCAGGGCTTTTTGGAGTATTACCAGCTTTTACTGCTAATCAATTAACGGAAACTTTTGTAAGTGTTGTAGATCCTTCTAGAGAACTGTTGAATATTGGAGATTTTAATTGGAAATTAATTTTCGGAATATTTCTTGCCGTAATTACATCATTTGTCATTTTTGGTGGACTTAATTCAATTGTTAAAGCAAGCTCTAGTTTGGTGCCAGTAATGGTGGTAATATATTTGGCAATTGGAATTACAATATTGATAATAAATGTGGATAAAATTATTCCAACTTTTTCTTTAATCTTTAATGAAGCATTTAATTTGAATGCTATAGTTTCAGGTGGATTTTGGGGTCTTCTGATTTTAGGAGTGAGAAGGGCGGTGTTTTCAAATGAAAGTGGAGTAGGGAATGCGCCAATGTATCACGGACAATCTCAAACAAAACTAGGGACTGATGAAGGTTTAGTTGCTATGTTAGGACCTTTTTTTGATACTATCCTAGTTTGTACAATTACAGGGCTTATTGTATTAATAAGTGGAGCTTATATTGGAAGTGATTTAAATGGAATTTCATTAACATTAGAAGCTTTCAGAACGCTGTTTTTTGGATTTGGAGATGTATTACTTATGATAATGGTTTTTGTTTTTGGAATTTCAACTCTTTTTACTTATTCGTATTATGGAGTAAAATGTCTTGGCTTTCTGACAAAACCTTCTTGGGGGAAATATTATAATTATATATATGTATTAAGCATTATAATTTCAGCTTTAGTTACAGTAGATGTTGTTATTGGAATTATTGACATATCTTTTGCTTTAATGTGTATTCCTAATATGATAGCTCTTTTAATATTGGCTCCTAACGTTAACAATGAAATGAAAAAAAGAGGTTGGTTAAAATTTAACTAACAATCACATTGAATTAAAGTTTTGTAAATTTAGTATTATGAAAAAAAGAAAATTTATAAAAAGTTTTGGTAATGCTTTAATGCTTTCACCATTTTTTTCATTTGATTTAGAAAATCATGACTATGATTTATATTCTGACCGAACTTTACTTAATGATGATGAATTTTGGAAAAGAATCAGAAAAGATTATTCTCTTAAAAAAGATTATATCAATTTAGAAAACGGATATTATAATATTATTCCAAATCCAACTTTAAAAAAATTCATTGAACATGTAAAAACTGTAAACTTTGAGGGTTCTTACTATATGAGAACTAAAAGAACAATTGATAACAGAAGAGTCGCAGGTCGTCTTGCAAAATTAGTTGGATGTAGTGATGACGAGCTTGTAATTACAAGAAATACAACTGAGTCATTAGATTTGATAATTGGTGGCTTCCGATGGAATAAAGGAGATGAAGCAATTTATGCTACTCAAGATTATGGAGCTATGCAACAAATGTTTAAACTTGTATCAAAACGTCATGGGGTTTTAAACAAAATAGTTTCAATACCAAATCATCCAATTTCTGATGAACAAATAGTGTCTATTTATGAAGATCAAATTACTCCTAAGACTAAACTCATTATGGTTAGCCATATGATCAATATTACGGGGCATATTTTACCTGTAAGAAAAATATGTGATATGGCCCATAAATATGGAGTTGAAGTATTGGTTGATGGAGCTCATTGTATTGGACATTTTGATGTGAATATTTCGGAATTAAATTGTGATTATTATGGTTCCAGTCTACATAAATGGCTTAGCACTCCTTTAGGTGCAGGGTTGCTTTATGTCTCCAAAAGTAAAGTGTCCAAAATTTGGCCATTATTAGGATCTCATATTAATGAGAAAGACAATATTTTAAGACTTAATCATATTGGCACCCATCCTGTTCATACTGATTTAGCAATAGAAAATGCCATTGATTACATAGAGATGATTGGCATAAAGAGAAAGGAAGAAAGACTTCGAAAGATTCAAAGATATTGGTCAGATCAATTAAGAAATTTTAAAAACGTGATAATTAATACACCATTAGAGTCTTTTAAGAGTTGTGGGATTGCTAATATTGGAATTAAAGGTTTAGATCCTTCTAAATTGGAAAAAATATTATTTGATGACTATAATATATTTACTGTTGCAATAAATCATGAAAATGTAAAAGGGTGTAGAATTAGTCCAAATATTTATACTAATTTCCAAGATTTAGATCATTTCGTTTCAAGTATTAAGGAGATTGCAATGAGAAATACTAATTAAACAAATTATATTTATTATATAAGTAAAAGTTTTTAGATATTTATCTAAATTTATTTAACAGATTTTTTGTTTGATGAAGATTAGTTTTCATGAAGTTTTATTAAAAAAAAGATTTCCACTAGAAATTAGTAGAGGAGTAAGATCAGAAAGCTCAAATGTTTTTGTTAGGGTTGAAGAAAACGATTTGGTAGGTTGGGGGGAATCGGCTCCTGGTAAAAGCGAAGGAGCAACAAATACTAATGAAGTTATTTTACAACTTCAACAGCTGATAGATATAAATATTGAAGACAAATCAATCTATGAAATAGAGCAGATTTCCCGTGAAATGAAAATATCTCCCTGTGCATATGCCGGGTTAGATATTGCACTATGGGATTTAAAAGCTAAAAAAGCAAAAATGCCTCTACATAAACTATTAGGTTTACCTCTTCCAAAATCAAAGACATCTCTTACAATTGGAATAATGAGTCCTAATTCTGTTAAAGAGAGAATCCCTCTTTTATTTGAGGGGACTTCAGCAAAATTCCTTAAAGTAAAATTAGGATCTAATAAAGGATTAGAAGCTGATAAAGCTATGTATACCCAAGTTCTGGAAAGTATAAAACCTTATGATATTAAACTTAGAGTTGATGCAAATGGAGGATGGAGTACGGAAGAAGCAAAGTATATGATTAATTGGTTATCTAAAAGAAAATGTGATTATGTTGAACAACCTATAGTTGAAGGCAAGGAGAAAGATTTAAAGACTCTATATAAAAGTAGGTCCCTTCCAATATTTGTTGATGAATCTTGTCGCTATTCTCAAGATATTATTAAATATTACGATTATGTTGATGGAGTTAATTTAAAATTAATGAAATGTGGAGGAATAACAGAGGGTCTAAGAATTTTGTCAACAGCAAAGTCATTTGGATTAGAATCAATGATAGGTTGTATGAGTGAATCTTCCATTTCAATTTCAGCAGGAGCTTCAATTTCTGGACAAATTGATCATATTGATCTAGACTCTCATTATAATTTGGATCCTGATCCAGCTTCTGGAGCTTCTATGATAAATGGAATTACAATGCCGAGAATAGCCCATGGACATGGAGCAT
>JAAZZF010000074.1 GCA_014239275.1 Flavobacteriaceae bacterium
TATGCTACCTTTTGATTAGAGTTAACAATAAGTTCTCCAAATAATGTGCTTCTGTTACTTTTATTAATTTTTACTGACATAATTTTTCCAATATCTTCTTTTTTACCATTAAAAATAACTGATGTCATATATTCAGATCTTCCAAAAACTTGTGCTTTGTCATCTGTTAAATTCTCAACCAAAACATTAATCGTTTTATTTTCTAATGATTTATTCATATTTGTTTGATTTTCAAACAATAGATTCTGAATCACTTCTAATCTTTCTATAGAAATTTTTTTATCTATTAATTTCAAATCTGCTGCAACAGTTCCTGGTCTTGGACTAAAAATAAATGAGTAAGAATTAATAAACTTAATTCTTTTAATCAGCTGAAGTGTATCTTGAAAATCTTTCTCCTCTTCTCCAGGGTAGCCAATAATAAAATCACTCGAAAACTCAATATTAGAGTTAATTTCTTTAAGTTTATCGTATATTTTATAATAATCACTAATGCTATGTTTCCTATTCATGAGATCTAAAATTTTATTTGATCCACTTTGCACTGGTAAGTGAACTAAAGGCATTAATTTTTTTGAATTTTTATAAACTTCGATTAATTCATCTGACATGTCTCTTGGGTGAGATGTGGTGTATCTAATTCTTTTTATTTCTGAAAACTTTTCAATTTCTAAAATTAAATTTGATAATCTGTATTCTTCATTACTATAAGCATTAACATTTTGTCCTAATAAAATTATTTCTTGAACACCATTATCAACTAAATTTTTTGCCTCATCTAATATTTGTTTGAATGGTCTGGAATACTCTGGTCCTCTTGTATAGGGTACAACACAGAAATGACAAAATTTATCACAACCTTCTTGAATGGTTAAAAAAGAAGAAGCACCTTTTGATTCATTTTTAATCTTTTGCAAATATTCAAATTTAGAAATTGCATCAAATTCTGTTTCTTCTATTTTTTTCTTTTTTTCAATATGGTTTAATATTGTATCATTAATTTTATGATAAGATTGAGGTCCTATTACTAAATCTATATATGGTTCTCTTTTTAGCATTTCTTGATTTTCTGCTTGAGCAACACAACCAGCAATAATTACAAGTGGTTTTTGTTTTGATCTAAAAATTTTTTTTACTCTTCCAATTTCATGATAAACTTTTTCTTTTGCTTTATCTCTTATGTGGCATGTATTTAACAAATAACAATTTGCATCTTTATAATTTTCTGTTTTTTGAAAACCAATTTTTTTTACAGAGTCATATATTCTATTTGAATCATACTCATTCATTTGACAACCAAATGTTTTGATAAATATTTTTTGAGCCATGCAGTTAGGATTTTTTCTTTATCCCATATAATTCAAGTTTATGATCTACTAATTTATAGCCATATTTTTCTGCAACTTTATTTTGAAGTTTTTCAATTTCTTCATCTACAAATTCTATTATTTCGCCAGACCTAACGTCAATTAAATGGTCATGATGACCTTCATTCAGCTCTTCATATCTAGCCTTACCCCCTTTAAACTCATGTTTGGCCAATATTCCAGACTCTTCAAATAATTTTACAGTCCTATAAACAGTTGCAATACTAATTTTTGAGTCAATTTTAGAAACTCGATTATATAATTCATCTACATCAGGATGATCCATTGATTGCGACATTACTTGTGCAATTACTTTTCTTTGATCAGTTAACTTAACTCCTTTTGATAGGCATTTTTCTTCAATTGTTTCTGGCATATAATTTTAATTTTAGCTTATATAAATAGGATTAATCAAATTTTTTTTAATTTTAAATTTATCACATAAATTGGGGATATTTTCATAACTTATATTCTCTTCACTTTTAAAATCTCCCAAACTATAACAATAATAATCAATTTTTTTTGCTATATTAAAGGCTTTAACTATAGATAAAGAATTTCTTATACCCGCAAAGCTTCCAGGACCTCTATTAATATAAATTTTACTAATATCTTTTATTTCTAAATTTTTGGTTTTTAAAAAATCGTTAATGATTGTAGTTAACTTTTCATAATTAATTTTAGTATTATCATAAATAATATTATAAATATCATTATTAGTAATGATCATTAAAAAAATTTTTTCATTAGCAACATCAATAATAAGTTTATTCATTTTTTTTATATTCTCTAATGTAAGTTCTAATTCAGATGAAAATAATATCAAATATTATTCTAATGATGAAGGTATTTTATCAATAATGTATCATCGTTTTAATGAATCTAAGTATCCTTCAACTAATATTCAGATGGAAGTTTTTAAAAATCAAATAGAAATCATAAAAAAATCTAATTATAATTTTAACAATCCAGATAATTTTAAAGAACAATTTGATATTCCAAAATTAAATAAAGAAGTGCTCATAACCATTGATGATGCTTTTCAGTCTTTTTACTTAGAGGCTTGGCCTTATCTTAAAGAAAACAAGATTCCATTTATTTTATTTGTATCAACTGAACCTGTTGGTAGAAGGGGATATATGACCTGGGATCAAATAAGAGAGGTTGAATCCAAGGAATTTGCTTTTATAGGGCATCATTCTCATACACATAATTACCTTATCGATGAAACGAATGATCATTTTATTTTAGATATAGAAAAAGCTAATGGAATATTTGTAAGAGAACTAGGATATATACCAAGTTTTTTTTCTTATCCGTTTGGTGAATACTCAAAATTTATGAGGGATTACATTTCTAAAAATTTTCAATTTGCTTTTGGCCAACACTCGGGTGTTATAGATATAAACAAAGATAAATTTGAACTACCTAGATTTCCTATTAATGAAAATTATGGTGATTTAAATAGATTTAAATCAATTATAAATTCATTTCCTCTTGAATATAAAAAATTACTACCTTTAGAAAAAAAGTTAACAAAGAAAAATAACCCTCCAGAATTTGTAGTTGAGTTTTTTAAGGATCAAAAAAATTTAGAAAATATTAATTGTTATTCAAATGAAGGTGATAAATGGAAAAAATCTAAAACTAACATATTAAATAATACTCTTACTATTCAGTTCAGAGCACTGTTTAAACCAAGAAGAGGTAGAATAAATTGCTCTCTTAACGACAATGGTAAATGGCGATGGTTTGGGGTTCAATTTCCAATCAAAGAAAATTAAATAAGACTTTCTAAATCACCATTAGATGGTAACAACTTGGCATCATCAAAATCTTTTAATTTATTTTGTTTTATAATCTTCTGAAGCACCTCAACATATTGATTACCCGTCTCAGCATATTTATTTAAATATTTGGAAAGCTCTAGACTATCCAGGGGTTTACCTAGATCACGCAATTCAGCCCTAGCTCTTCTAAAGTCTCTATATGTTGAATGAGTGTTTAAATTTCTTTGGTAGGCCCTTACTGAGGCTTGTAAAACATTAAATTTCATTACTTTATGACCTTCTCCTGCTTTAGCTTCCTTGGGCTTCAAACCTTCACCAGACCAAGTCCATTGGCCAAATAATGCATTACCTTCTTGGGCAAATCTTGATGTTCCCCATCCAGTTTCTTTTGCTGCTTGAGCAATTGCTAGTGACACTGGAATCTCATCCATTCTAATTTTTAATGAAGATAAATCTCCTAGGACAACACCGTATTGTTTATATTTTTTTCCAAGCCATTGTTTTTCTAAATTAGTATTGTTACTTTTGTTAATAATCTTAAAAAGATTATTTCTATCTATTCTTATATTATTATTTTCTTTAATAATTAATGGTAAGACGATTTGAATAAAAAACTCTTTTCTTTTCTTGGTATTTTCAATCATCTTAATTTCTTGAGGAAGCAGAGTCAGGGCAA
>JAAZZF010000075.1 GCA_014239275.1 Flavobacteriaceae bacterium
TCAATAATTAATGGTCTTCATGATTTATTGTCTTTAAAATATAAAAACAAGCTTACTGATAATCAATGGATTTGGGATGTCAGGATCCCACAATTTATTCCTGAAATAGCTAGTGGAAAAGCTGCTAAATTAAATAACAAGCGAATTTTGTGTGTGGGTACTGATATGGCTGTTGGTAAAATGACAACAAGTCTTGAAATTCATAAATGGGCAATGGAAAATAAAATAAAAAGTTCATTTATAGCAACAGGTCAGATTGGGATAACAGTAACAGGAAATGGGATTCCTCTTGATGCATATAAAGTGGATCATGCATGTGGGGCTGTTGAAAAGATAGTTTTAGAAAAATCAAATGATGATTGGGTTTTTATTGAAGGACAAGGTTCATTATTGAATCCTGGAAGTACAGCTAGTTTACCATTATTAAGAGGAAGTTGTGCTACTCATATGATTCTTTGCCATCGAGCAGATTTTTTGGCTTTAAGGGATTATAAGAATATAATAATTCCCGACTTAAATGAAGTAATTAAACTCTATGAATCTCTAGCAAGTGCCTGTGGAATTTACCCAAAAGCTAAAGTAATAGGAATTTCATTAAACACATTTAAATTAGACTCATTTGAAGCTAAAAAAGCGGTAGATTCTTTAGAATCTTTAACAAACCTTCCCGTTACGGATGTTATCCGCTATGGACCTGAAAAACTAGGTCTAGCAATAAATTAAATTTTAATATTTCTTTCTGAAATTGTTGGATTCATTTTTTCAGCATCAGGAATTTTTAATTCATTTGGCGTTGGGCCTATAAAAGAAGTTTTTCTTCCTTCAATATGCAACATTTCTTGTTCGGGATCTAGAGTTAATACAGCATATAAAGGCTCTTTATAAGGACATGTCTTTGACAAATTAGGAAAAGCTTTTTCAATCTGCGGGGAAAATCGTTTGTATTGGAATTTATCTCCTACCCATTTGTATGACATACTATTTATTTGGATATAAGGAATTTTATTTATTGATTTTACGTAATCTGTATGGTGATGTCCACTGAGACATGCAACAACCTTTGGTTGTTCATTTTTATTTATAGATTTCTCCAAAATATTTCTAATCTCTTCTCTGTTAGCTATACCTCCTTTTGCTTCTAAGCTTTGGTGACTGAATACTATTGTAGGCTTTATAGTTTTTTTTAAATCATCTTTTAACCACATTTTTTGTTCTGGTCCAATATAGCGGACATACCCATTCCATGGTTCAGGATTTTCATCATTACCATCTAATACAATAAAATGAAAATTATTATAATCGAATGAATAATATCTTTTCTCCATTTTCCACCATTTCATAGTTTCTTCTTTTTTATATCCAAAATCTCGCATATCATGATTGCCTAAAACATGATATTTAGGGCCATTAAATGAATTCCATTTATCAATAAAAGGTTGATTTTGTTCTCTCGGCAATGAAAAATCTCCTAACTGGATAATAAAATCGGGTTTTCTTTTTTTCATTGCATTAATAAAAAAACTCAATCTTGAAAATCCATCATGAATTATATCTTGATGAACATCAGCAACTACACCGATCTCCAATTTAGTATTTTTTAAATTAAAAGATGATAAGGATATAGGAATTGAAGCTATAATACTTCCTTTTAAAGCTTTAATTATAAAATTTCTTCTTTTCATTTTATAATATATTATCTCAATTTAAATGATGTAACAACAATACCATGATCAGATGGGTAAATGATTTCTTTACCATTAATAATTATAGGCTCATTAAAGAAAGCATTATAAGAATTTGATTTTGTAGATTTTATTGATTTTCCTTTATAAAAAATATAATCAATTCTATGAGAATCTTTTCTTCCTTTTTTATCCCATGTTACACCAGGATGAGTTATTGGATTAGGATTTTCTTTTCTATATGAGTCTATTAAACCTAAATCATCCAGAATTTCAGTGGCATTCCACGGAACTACTAAATTGTTATGAATTTTTTTTGTTTTTTTTGTCCAGTCTAAATGAGATAGTGAATTCATGTCTCCTCCAAATATCATAGGAATAGAGTCAGTTTCATTAGCAAACTTTTTTAAATATGGTAGAACTTTTTGAATCATTTTATGTCTAGACTCTGTTTTTTCCCATTCTAATAATTCTTCTACAGATTTTCTCATTTTTTCGGGTTCATTATCCCAAGGCAAATAATGAAACCAGTTTGAAAAAAAACGAATTGTTTGCCCATTTATAGAAATTTCAATTCCTCCTAAATAAAACGGGAATTTTGTATCGATTCTCTTTCCAAAAGGATATTTAGAATAAATAGATAAGTTAACTGAAGTATCATTTAAAGGAGTTTCTTCAGAAGCAATTAAGTGAAAATTATATCCTAAATAATCAGCAATAAATGGACCAGATCCATATGTTTCTACCATTAAAATCACATCTGGATTTATTTCCTTAATTATTTTTGCAACATTTTCTGGACCATTTTCAATATCGTTACCACCATGCAAAATATTCCATGCCATTACTTTGAAGCTAGTCTTCTGAGCATTAACTGATGTACTTAAAAGAATTAGAGCAAAAGAGCAAAAAATTAATCTGGCGTGAAACATATTTATGATTTTACATATACAAATTAGAAATTTTTAATTAAATCAGGTTGTTTTTTTATAGTTTATAAACAATACGCTATATTTGCACCTGTTGTGTTACTTATAA
>JAAZZF010000076.1 GCA_014239275.1 Flavobacteriaceae bacterium
ATTGGAAGCTCAGTATTATTAGTAGAATAAGCAAATTTTATATTCTCAAAGTTCAGATTTGAAAAATCGTTATTATATTCTAGCTCTTGAACTGAAGGCAATAATTTAAATCCATCTAAATTTTCAATCTTATTTGAACATCCAATTAATAAAAAAGTTATAAGGAAAATTACAAGTTGTCTCATCTATCTAATTTAACAAAATTCTCAGCTATATTTCAAGATTATTTGGAGAGTATTCGTATATTTGATTAAAATAATTATTATGACTATTAAAAAATCAAAATCATGGATTATTGGTACGATTGTCGTATTAATAGCATTACTGATAGATTATTATCTAATTGGGTGGTTCCTTAGTTGAAATCAGACCTAATTACTTTTCTATTTTTATCCAATTTTTATATTCTGGACGTTTGGACCATTGATTAAAATAGGGCTTATATCGTTCATCCGTATTCCATACTTTGGGGAAAGAATCGTTAGACACTTCTGAATTGCTGTAATCATTTCCTTTAATACTGTTTTCGACACTCATATTCCAATCTAAATAATCTTTTTTCATAACTTCAAAAACCTCCTGATTTTCATCGGAAATATCATTAGATTCTTTAGGATCCCTACCTAAATTATATAATTCAAATTGAGAATCTTTTATACTTCTTACAACCAGCTTAATATTATTATCAATCATTGCTCCTCTATCATCAAAACGAAACGGTATTTTAACTAATCTATTTTCTTTTTCAGAATTAAATATTGGCTTAATGCTTATCCCATCAATAGGATTTAGTATCTCAGATTCAGAAATTCCCACTATATCTAAAATTGTAGGAAATATATCCATAGTTGAAGTAGGATAATTAGATATACTTGATTTAATTACTGCAGGCCATTCAATAATTGCTGGAACTCTTAATCCTCCCTCCCACATTGTATTTTTAAATCCTTTTAATCCTCCTACAGTAGAAGGTAAAATTCCATTTAAACCACCATTATCACTACAAAACCATAAAATAGTATTATCAGAAATTCCCAATTCTTTTAGTTCTTTACGTAAAACCCCTAAACTTCGATCAAAAGCAACTAGTTCTCCATAATGATGTTGACTGCGTTCATCTAAATCTTTGAATTCACTACGATCTTCTTCACTGGCTAACATGGGGCTATGAGGAGAACCATCCCAAATAACAGTAAAGAAAGGTAAGTCCATAGCTTTCTTTTCTTTTATAAACTTTAATGCTTCCCCAACGATAATTTCTGATGAGCTACCCTCAAACTCAATAAACTCTCCATTATAACTCATTACAGGATCAATATCAAAAAAATTTGTAACGCTTAACCATCGATCGAATCCAAAAACTCCAGGGCTATATCTATCATCCTTGAAAATAGGAACACCAGGACCACGCAATCCATTTAAATGCCATTTTCCAAAATGTCCCGTAGCATATCCTGCTTTTTTTAATACTTGAGCTATTGTTTTTTCATTTCTATTTAATGTATATCCATGATAAAAAACCCCAGTACGATCATTATTTCTGCCAGTAAGCACACTTGCTCTTGTAGGTGAACATTGGGGGGCTCCTGCATAAAAACGATCTAAACGAATACCATTTTTTGCCATAGCATCAAGATTAGGTGTTTTTAAAATAGGATGATCATAATATCCTGTTTGACCCCAACCTTGATCATCAGTCATTATCAATATAATATTGGGCATTTCAATTTCTTTCTCTTTTTTACAGGAAAGCAAAACAAAAAAGAATGAAAGAAAAATTAAAACTTTAAAATTATTTTTCATTTATACTAACATAACAATAATAAGGGTTTAAACAAAAAAAGCTCCCCATTTTCAGGAAAGCTCTTCATCGGTTTTCTACAAACCTCTTATAAACAAAAAGTTTATAAGTAACACAACAGGTGCAAATATAGCGTATTGTTTATAAACTATAAAAAAACAACCTGATTTAATTAAAAATTTCTAATTTGTATATGTAAAATCATAAATATGTTTCACGCCAGATTAATTTTTTGCTCTTTTGC
>JAAZZF010000077.1 GCA_014239275.1 Flavobacteriaceae bacterium
CCAACATCTACATAATCTGATAAAAATACCGAATATTCAGGTTTTTTCATTTCTTCAGTCTTGAATGAAATTGAATCTCTCTCTTGATCTCCATAAAAAATCTTTCCTTTTTCATCATTTCTATACTTACTTACTTTAAACTCAATATCAACTTGATATTTTCCATTTTCTAATTTTTTAGATTCTGTTGATACTATTTTATTTTGATAAAGAGTAATGGTTTCAAACATATCTTTAATCAGGTAGTTTAATGAATCAGGTGTTACTTCTTTAACATGATTGACAAGATCTATTGTAGTAGTGTATGGTGGTTCTTGAAATGCCACTTTTTTAACATATTTTCTTAAGGCTTTATTTAACTTTTTCTCTCCAATGTAATCACTTAATGCGTAAAAAATTAAAGATCCCTTTTGATAACGTATATATCCTTGACCATCATTATACATCAGAGCATTTTCTCTTTTACTCTCAAAAGTTCTAGAAGTTAAATATTCATCTAATGATCTTTTTAGAAATTTTCTCATTTTCTTTTTTCCATTAACCTTTTCTATAACTTTTAAGGAAACATATTCAGATAAACTTTCTGACAATACAGTAGCTCCAAGAACATCAGCTCCAATCACTTGGTGCGCCCACCACTGATGCGCTACCTCGTGAACAGTTATAAAAAAAGCATAATCATTTCCTCCTTCTTCTGAATCATCAACATCTGCTATAAAACCAACACTTTCTGAAAATGGAATAGTGTTTGGAAATGATTGAGCAAATCCACCAGCAGTTTTAGGAAACTCTATAATTCTTAATTGCTTATGTTGATAAGGACTAAAATTTTCTGTACAATAGTCCAAAGCTGCTTTCATTCCTTTCATCATTCTGTCCAAATTATAATCGTGATCTTTATGATAATAAATTTCTAGATTAACATCGTTCCATTTATCCTGTACAACTTCATATTTTGCAGAATTAAACGCATAAAAATTTAAAATTTTACTATCCATTTTGTAGTGAAAATATCTTCTATCGCCTTCAATCCATTCTTTTTGTAAATAACCCGGTGCTATTGCAATTTGGTCTTTAGAAGTACTGACAGTAGCCTCAAAATCTATCCAATCAGCATCTTTTGCAATATATGTGTTTCCAAGTGCTGTAGAATCTGATGGATGTGGTTTAAGTTTGTTAGGTGGAAGATCATATTTTTCTCTTGTTTTATCATCAGTCAATTCACCTCCACTATATCCAAGAGAAGGAAAAAGTGAGCTGTTTAAAAACGTACCATTATAAATTACACTAGAATTATTTCTCAATAATGTATTGGGTTTGTTTTTAACTGTGAAAGATAATTTTAATGTATCTCCAGTAAATAATGGTTTCTTTAATTTATATATATCAAAATTATATAATGTATCTTCAGAAACAAGGGAGTTTTCTTTATCAAATTTAAAAGTGCTTAAAGCTGAATTATGATCTAAAAATATACTATCAATGGGCTCTGTTGTTTTGTTTATCATTATATACTCACCAGAGGAATTAACATCTCTAGAGTCAGGAAAAATATTTACATCTACATTAACCGATACAATTCTTGGCTGATTGTAGTTTTCATATTTTTTATATTTTTTCTCCCATTCAACAGTTTCAATTTCTCTTTCTTTAGATGATGTTCTGTCATTTAATATGTTGTTTGTGTAATAAATATATCCTCCAATTGAAATAAATATAATTGTGAAAATGGATATAAAAAAGGGATACTTACCATTAAATCTAGATTTTGCAATTATTAGCTTTTCTTTAAAGTTATTTGGCAATCCTCTAACGTAGAATAGTGCTGTAATTATATAAAAAACTATTCCTAAACAAAGCCAATAAAACTTATATATAAAATATAAATTTAATGTTGCTCCATATCCATTCATATCAGAATATGATCTTCCTGCTCCTTGGTTGTATTTAAATATTGATTGTTCTACACCGGCTAAGCCTAAAAGTGGAATTCCTATTAAAAGAACTATCATTATAAACAACCCAACATATGGATTGCTAATAAGAGTTTGAACAAGAAACGCTAGAAAGGCCCAAATAATAAAATAAACAAGATTTAATACTAGTAGTTCATAAATGTAAAGACCTATTTCAAAATCGTAGAAACCCTTATAGGTTTGGAATAACAATCCTGTAATCATTATTAGTGCTAGAAGTACCAATTGCATTTTTAAAATCGCTAAAAACTTAGAGCCTAAGAGAACCCAGTTTGGAGTAGGGGTAGTGTCAATTAATTGGTTGATATTAGATATTCTAGATCTATGAATTAAAATACCTACGTAGAGAAATGTACATATATTAATTGCAAGAGCAAAAGTTGATCCAGTTTGCAACATTTTCCATGTTCTAGGAAGGGTTGCGGTTCCAAAAAGATTTCCAAGTTCAAAAAGACCAACTAAATTGATTAACAAGCCAACTAAAACTATGGATATGAATGGCCAACTTTTTATAATAAATAAAAAATCAATATTTGATAGTTTCCACAGTGATTTTAATTCATTTTTTAATGAAAAATTAAGATTGATTTTAGGTAAGTTAATTTTTACAATTCCTCCGAAATTTGATTTGGTTGTTCTTTTAGAATCTTTTTTGTTAAAATTAATTGTAAAGGCATTTTGACTAAACCTAAATAATCTATAAATCGTTCCAAATATTAGAACTCCAATGCCACCCCACAACAATCTATTGTAAATTAAAACTTCTTTTATAGGAAGGTATAATTCGTTTTGCTCTGACACAGTCCAATATCTGGTATAATATAAAATAGCAGAGTCACCAAAAGGATCTAATATTGCAGCTAAAAACCTTTTATCAGGATCTTCAAAAAGACTAACTAAGAATCCTTGAGATATTAGTAAAATAAGAACTGTAATAAACCCGGCCGATATGTTTCTAGTAAAGGTAACTACTCCAAAAACTATGGCTCCCATAAATAGCATATTAGGAAGTATGTAAATAAAATAAACATCCAAATAAGATTTAATATCAAAAGGACCAACTATTTCCTGATTAGTTCCAGGGAGAACAAATCCAAATGAAATTGCAAATGCAATTATTAAAACTAGAAGATTTACTATAAATATTCCACTAAAAAACTTAGCAAATAAATACTCTGCTTTTGTAAAAGGGTAGGAGTATAAAATAGTATGCATTTCACTTTTATAATCTCTATATACAGTCACTCCAATTATTGCGGGATAAAGGAAAATAATTAACCCTGTTAATCCTCCAAATAATCCCGTTATTCCTAGTGGAGAGTTAACAATTTTTGAAGAACCTGTGGTAACAGTCAAGAAGTCAAAAAGTCCTGCTGAAGCACCAGACATCATTAATGCTATAAAAAGAAAAATTACAGCGTATATATAGAAAGCTGGTTTTCCAAACCAATACTTTATTTCATTAAAAAAAATTGTAAAGAACATTTATAATGGAAAGTTGTTTTGTTTATATAGAAATTATTGATCCTCTTTCAGTGCAATGAAATATACATCATCTAACTGGGGTTCTGTTTTATTAAAACCTGTGGCAGGTTTTTTTTCTGAATGAACTCTAATAGTTAAAGTGTTATCTATGTTATAATTGGATGATAAAATATTAAAATTGACTTCTGCTTCATCTAATTCCTCTCTTTTAACAACCTTTGTCCATATTTGATTTTTTATTTCTGCTGTAGCTTCTACAGGTTTAATATGTTTTAAGATTCTTCCTCCGTTTAATATAGCCATGTCATTACACAATTCTTTAACATCATCCACAATATGAGTAGAGAAAATTACAGTACAATTTGTTCCAACTTCTCTTAAAACATTTAAAAACCTCTGTCTTTCTGCTGGATCCAATCCTGCTGTAGGTTCATCTACAATAATTAATTTAGGATCATTTAAAAGTAACTGAGCTATTCCAAAACGTTGTTTCATTCCTCCGGAATAACCATCTACATTTTTCTTTTTAACATCTTGAAGATTAGTAATATCTAAAAG
>JAAZZF010000078.1 GCA_014239275.1 Flavobacteriaceae bacterium
AAAAAGAGAGAAATGGTCAAAAATTTCCAATTATTATGACAAATATGAGGGATGGGCAAACAATGCCCAAATAAAATTTATAAATAAAAAAAAATTCAATAGTATAAAATCAAACAATTCCATCTACTGCATTGATATAAGTGGTTATATAATAGATAAAAACAATGAAAAAACCTTAACACCAATTGGAAGTCTAGTAAGCTCTTGTGATCAATTGAAATCAAAATATACTGGAAAATCATCTGTTTCAACAAAATCAAATATCATTAAAACTGCTAAACAGTATTTAAATTCTCCATATTTATGGGGAGGTAGAATTCCCTTTGGAATTGATTGCTCAGGATTTTCACAAATAGTATATAAAATCAATGGTATTAAAATAAAAAGGGATGCAGGTGAGCAAGCAAATGAAGGAAAAATAACAAGTATTAAGAACTTAAAAGCTGGAGATTTAGCTTTTTTTGGAAAAACAAATAAAAAGGTAACTCATGTCGGTATAATGATAAATAAAAATGAAATTATTCATGCTTTTGGAAAAATAAGGATTGATAAAGTCAACAATAAAGGTATTGTTAATTCAGAAACAAAAAAGCTTACTCATAAACTAATAGGGTTTAGAAGTTATTGATTTTGCAATTCTTCAATCTTAGCACTCATCAATTTAAACTTTTCATTATCACCAACAGTATAATAAATATTCTTAGCTGTTTTTAAAGCCTCGATATTTTTTGGATCTATTTCAATTAGCTTTTCTAAATAAGGTAAGCAAGAAGAATATAATTTTTCTCTCTCTTCTTTAAGTTCGTCATACCTTTCATAGTCACTTCTTTTGCTTGAAGTAGCTATCTCATTCATTTCTTCAACTAAAACAGTTTCTCCTTCTAAAATTAATCCAACTAAATTAAGATATGTTGCAGAATAAGTAGGGTCTAATTCTAATGCCTTTTTATAATATGTCATACCCTCTTCTAAAAGACCTTGTTCTACATTAATTACTCCTAAATTATAATATAGTATTGCATTATTAGGGTCTTTGGTTATAGCTTCCTGCATTAAAGCTTTAAACTTTACTTTATCTCCAAGTCTCATATATAAATCCGCTTCAGATAAAAGAAGATTAATGTCTTCGGGATTAATTTTTCTAGCTTCTTTAATTGCAGATATTGCTTTGTCATTTTCACCTGTTTGAACATATATTAAAGCTATGTTTTTAACAATTTCAGGAAGTCTTGACTCTGTTTTTCCAACTCTTGGATTAGTATAATCTTTTGATGATTTCAAAAGATTGTATTCTGTTTGACTTATTTTTTCTTCTATACCAATAAGGTTTCCATCAGAGTCTTTTTTAATTGGAGTTATAAAATATTCTGAAACTATACCAGTATAACCGATATCTTTTAACTTATTATAGTATTGTAATGCCAACACATAATCCCCTCCATTAACTGCGCTTGATGCAGCAAAATATAAGTAAGTTTTATTTTCATCTTTATTAGGATTAAACAAATAGGCATCATATAGCTTTTTAGAAGCACTCTTAAAATCCTCTGCTTTATTATCCTCTACTGCAGAATTAATTAATTCTACTTCAACTTGTTCAATTAAAATATTCGCATTTTCTTTATACTTCTCTAACTTGTCTAACTCAATAGATTTTCTGAGCAATGTAACGGCTTCATTGTAGTTTGCATCTCCTTTATTAGCCCAACCAAGTAAATAATAATACTGAGCTTGATACTTTTGATCTGAATTTGGAATTAATTTTTCAATTTTAGATAACACATCTAAAGCTTCGTTATAAAAACTTTGATCTAAAAGTTTTTGTGCACTTCTTAATTCTTTCTTTTGACAATAACCTAAAAAGGTTACAAAAAGTAAAATAGTTGTTAATAAATTTTTCATCTTTTTAAAATTACTTATTATTATTTTCTTTTTCTGATTTTTCTTCAACAACATCAACTTCAATATCCTCTAAATCTTTAACATCTTCCTCCTCATGAACAACCTTCGCTACAGCAGCTATAGAATCATTTTCCTTTAAATTAATTAATTTAACCCCTTGAGTAGCTCTTCCCATAACTCTTAAGGATGCTACTTCCATTCTAATTGCAATTCCTGACTTATTTATGATCATTAGGTCATCGTTGTCATTAACATTTTTAAGAGATACTAACTTTCCTGTTTTTTCGGTAATTGAAATAGTTTTTACTCCCTTTCCTCCTCTATTAGTTATTCTGTATGCATCTAAACTAGATCTTTTACCATAACCATTTTCTGAAACAACTAAAATATCACTATCCATATCATTAACAGAAATCATACCAATAACTTCATCCCTTTCATCTTTAAGCCTTATTCCTCTAACACCAGATGCATTTCTGCCCATTGGTCGTGTTTTACTTTCTTCAAACCTAATACATTTTCCAGATTCAACTGCTATTAGAACTTGTGAATTTCCAGTTGTAAGTTTAGCCTCTAATAATTCATCTTCCTCTTTAATTGTTATTGCATTTATTCCATTTGATCTTGGTCTAGAATATTGTTCAAGTGAAGTTTTTTTAACCTGACCTTTTTTAGTGGCCATAATTACATAATGACTGTTAATATATTCTTCATCTTTTAAATCTTGCGTACATATAAATGCTTTTACCTCATCATCTTGTTCAATATTAATTAAATTTTGAATAGCTCTTCCTTTTGAAGTTTTACTGCCTTCAGGTATTTCAAAAACTCTCATCCAAAAACATTTTCCTTTTTGAGTAAAAAATAACATATACTGATGGTTTGTACCAATAAATAAATGTTCTAAAAAGTCTTCATTTCTTGTAGTAGATGCTTTTTGACCAACTCCACCTCTATGTTGTGTTCTATATTCAACTAAAGGGGTTCTTTTAATATAACCAGCATTAGAGATAGTTAAAACTACTTTTTCATCAGGAATCATATCTTCAATACTTAGATCTCCTCCAGCATATTCAATAACAGATCTTCTTTCATCACCATACTTGTCTAAAATTTCTGAAAGTTCTGTTTTGATTATATCCATTCTTCTTTCTTTACTATCAAGAATATTTTTTAAATCTTTAATAGTTTTCATTAAGTCATCAAATTCTGATCTAAGTTTATCTTGTTCTAAACCTGTTAATTGTCTTAATCTCATTTCAACAATTGCCTTAGATTGAATCTCACTTAACTTGAATGCAGTAATTAATTTTTCTTTAGCTTGATCAGCATTTGAAGAAGATCTAATTAATTTGATGACTTTATCAATATTATCAGAAGCAATTATTAGCCCTTCAAGTATATGCGCTCTTTCTTCTGCTTTTTTTAATTCAAATTTTGTTCTTCTAACAACAACTTCATGTCTATGATCAACAAAATGACTAATCATTTCTTTTAAGTTTAGCATTTGAGGTCTTCCTTTAACTAATGCTATATTATTTACACTAAATGAGGATTGTAGAGGAGTATATTTATAAAGTGTATTTAAAACTATATTAGGAATAGCATCTCTTTTAAGAACATAAACGATTCTCATTCCTTTTCTATCAGATTCATCTCTAATAGTGGAAATGCCATCAATTTTTTTGTCATTAACCATTTCAGCAGTTTTTCTTATCATTTCTGCTTTATTTACTTGATATGGTATTTCAGTAACAATAATACACTCTCTTCCATTAACTTCCTCAATTTCAGCTTTTGCACGCATAACAATTCTACCTCTACCTGTATGAAAAGCTTCTTTAACACCGTCATAACCATAAATAATTCCTCCTGTTGCAAAATCTGGAGCTTTAATAAACTCTATTAATTCATCAATTGTTATATCGCTATTTTCTATAAAAGCAATTGTTCCATTAATAACTTCAGACAAATTATGTGGAGGCATATTAGTTGCCATTCCAACAGCAATACCTGATGCACCATTAATTAATAAATTTGGAATTTTTGTTGGCAATACAGTAGGTTCCATTATAGAATCATCATAATTTAGCTGATGATCTACTGTTTCTTTATCTAAATCTGCAACCATTTCTTCAGAAATTTTTTGCATTCTAGCTTCCGTATAACGCATTGCAGCTGGACTGTCTCCATCAACTGAACCATAATTACCTTGTCCATCAACTAATAAATATCTAAGACTCCATTCTTGAGCCATTCTTACCATAGTGTCATAAACAGAAGAATCACCATGAGGGTGATATTTCCCTAGAACTTCACCAACAATAAATGCTGATTTTTTGAATTTACTAGATCCTCTTAAACCTAATTGATGCATACCATATAAAACTCTTCTATGAACAGGCTTGAGGCCGTCTCTTACATCAGGAAGAGCCCTAGAAACTATTACAGACATCGAATAATCAATGTAAGCTGATTTCATAGCATCTTCAATATTTACTGGAATTAATTTTTCTCCTTGGTCCATATAATTTTAATTCATTAAAATGTTGTATAAAATATAACTTAACAAATATAAGATTTCCTCAGTTATATATACCTAAATGAACCAATAATTATACATAATTTTATTAACATATTTTATTTTATATAATTGATTAATTACGGATTAAAAACTTGGAATTAATTTTTTTTTTTTGTCTATTTACTTTTGAATTAATCTAAAAAAACAAAAACTAGAAAATGGATGACAATTTTTCTTCGCGAGTTAAAGATGTTATTACTTATAGCAAAGAAGAAGCTTTAAGACTTGGGCATGATTTTATTGGGACAGAACATTTATTGCTTGGAATGTTAAGAGATGGTGGAGGTAAAGCCATTTCTATTATGAATTCTTTAGAGATTGATTTAGATTATTTAAGAAAAAAGGTGGAAATTTTAAGTCCACCTAATCCAATTAATGATTTTGATCAAAATCATAAAAAAAACTTACACCTTACTAGACAGGCTGAAAGAGCATTAAAAACTACTTTTCTTGAAGCAAAGCTTTTTCAAGGAAAATCAATAAACACAGCTCACCTTTTGCTATGTATATTAAGAAATGAAAATGATCCAACAACGAAACTTCTAATAAAACTTCAATTAGATTATGAAACTGTAAAAGAACAGTTTAAGTATATGCTCACTGAGTCTGATGACAACTACTCTGGCCTTCCCTCTTCTGAAACATTTCCTGAAGATTCAAAGGATGAAGAAGATCCAATTGAAGAAAATCCTTTCACAATTAAAACGGATACAAAGTCTAAAATAAAATCTAAAACTCCTGTTTTAGATAATTTTGGAAGAGATTTAACATCATTTGCCATGCAAGGTAAATTAGATCCAGTTATTGGTAGAGAAAAAGAAATTGAGAGAGTTTCTCAAATTTTAAGTCGCAGAAAGAAAAACAATCCTTTACTTATAGGTGAACCAGGAGTTGGTAAATCAGCTATCGCTGAAGGATTAGCTTTAAGAATAATTGAAAAAAAGGTTTCAAGAATTTTATATAATAAGAGGGTCGTAACATTAGATTTAGCAAGTATTGTAGCTGGAACAAAATATAGAGGACAATTTGAAGAAAGAATGAAAGCTGTGATGAATGAGATTGAAAAAAATGATGATATAATACTTTTTATTGATGAAATACACACAATAGTTGGAGCTGGAGGAGCAACTGGGAGTCTTGATGCTTCAAATATGTTTAAACCTGCTCTCGCTCGTGGTGAGATACAATGCATTGGTGCTACTACATTAGATGAATATAGACAGTATATTGAAAAAGATGGGGCATTAGAAAGAAGATTTCAAAAGATAATAGTTCAACCTACTGATATAGAAGAAACAATTAATATTTTAAAAAATATTAAAGAAAAATATGAGTCTCATCACAATGTAAATTATACAGATGATGCAATAATAGCATGTGTAAAATTAACTAATAGATATATTTCTGATAGATTTCTTCCAGATAAAGCAATTGATGCAATGGATGAAGCTGGATCGAGAGTCCATATTACAAATATGGATGTTCCAAAAAATATAGTTGAATTGGAAAAAAATCTTGAAAAAATAAGAATTGAGAAAAATTCTGTTGTAAAAAAACAAAAGTATGAAGAAGCTGCCAAGCTTAGAGATGATGAGAAAAGAATTGAAAAAGAACTCATATTAGCTCAAGAAAAATGGCATGAAGATTTAAAGAAACACAGAGAAACTGTTACTGAAGATGATATTTCAGATGTTGTGTCAATGATAACAGGAATTCCAATAAATAAAATAGCTAAAGCGGAACTAAATCAATTATCTAATCTTGATAAGAAAATTAAGGGAAGATTAATTGGTCAAGAGGAAGCAGTTCTTAAAGTTGTTAAAGCAATTCAGAGAAATAGAGCTGGAATTAAAGATCCAAACAAACCAATAGGCTCATTTATATTTTTAGGTCAAACTGGGGTTGGAAAAACTCAACTTGCAAAAATTCTTTCTGATGAGCTTTTCAATGGAAATGATTCACTTATAAGGCTTGACATGAGCGAATATATGGAGAAATTTGCCGTTTCAAGATTAATTGGTGCTCCTCCAGGTTATGTTGGTTATGAAGAAGGAGGTCAGCTAACAGAAAAGGTTAGAAGAAAACCTTATAGTGTAATATTACTTGATGAAGTTGAAAAAGCCCACCCCGATATTTTTAATATGCTATTGCAGGTCTTAGATGAAGGAACCTTAACTGATAGTTTAGGTAGAAAAATTGATTTTAAAAATACCGTTATAATAATGACTTCCAACCTTGGAGCTAGGGAGGTTAAAGACTTTGGTAATGGTGTAGGTTTTGGAACCGAAGCACTAAAAGCTCAAGAATCAAAAAACATAAGAAATACAATAGAGAAATCCTTAAAAAAAGCATTTTCTCCAGAGTTTCTTAACAGAGTTGATGAAATTGTTATTTTTAATAGTCTAGAGAAAGAGGATTTAAAGAAAATTATTAATATTGAACTTCAAAATCTGTTAAAAAGAATAAAAGATATTGGCTACGATGTAAAAATATCATCAAAAGCAATTAATTTTCTCTGCGATAAAGGATTTGATAAAAAGTATGGTGCTCGTCCATTAAAAAGGGCAATTCAAAAATATGTTGAAGATTTATTAGCCGAAGAAATAGTAAAAACTAAATTAACTGTTGGAGATGCAATAAAGATAGACTGGGATGGAAAATCTGATAAATTAACAACGAAAAACAGTAAATAAGTTAGACAAAAAAATCTTCTAAAAGAACTTAAAAATCAATTCTTAAAAGAAAAATTCTTAGGTGGGTCTAATCCTTTCAAATGTTTTACAAAAAAATCCCATTTTCTTCTCATCATATAATTACTCAAGTCACCATAACCATGTCTTTTATTAGGAAATAATAATAAATCAAAGTCTTTATTAGCCTTAATTAAAGCATCTACAACTACCATTGTATTTGAAGGAGGAACATTGTCATCTAACATTCCATGAGCAATCAATAATTTTCCTTTTAAATTTTCAACAAGTAATTGATTTGCTTGAATATCATAATTAGTTTTTGTTGAATCAAAATCTGTTTTTCCATCAGAAGAATTAAGATTTAAAGGAGTTAATAATCCATGCCATTTCTCCCCCCAATCTGCTTCATAATTTCTGTTATCATGATTTCCTGAGCTGGATACAGCTACATCATAAAAATCAGGATATCTAAGTAAAGCTGCTGTCGATGCAAAGCCTCCACCAGAATGACCCCAAATTCCAACTCTTGATAAATCCATAGCTTTATATTTTTTTGAAAGCTGTTCTATGGTAGTAATATTATCTGGCAAACCATTATCACCCATATTTCCATAATAAGCATCATGAAACGACTTAGATCTACCAGGAGTCCCCATAGCATCTACACTAACTATTACAAAACCAAGTTCTGATAATGCTTGAAAATCTCTTCTAGCAACTACAAAGGAATAATTACCCACGCTTCCTGATTGAGGACCGGGATAAATATAATTTAAAACAGGATATTTATCATTTTCATTATAAAAACTAGGTACATACATTATACCAAATAAGTCTGTTTTATTGTCTCTAGCTTTTACTGAAAATTCAATGGGTTTTTGCCAGCCATTTCTTTCAAGTTCTGAAGAATTACTTGAAGATAATTCTGTAATTTTTTCACCATTTCTGTTTTTTAATATTGAAACTGGTGGATTAGAAGTTGTTGAATAGGTAGTAACAAAATAGTTCCAATCTGGAGATGGATTTATTTTATGAGTCCCTTTTTCAGGTGTAAGGCATTGTAAGCCAGTACCATCAAAATTAACTTTATATAAATAAACATGATATGGATTTCCATTTTCTTTCCCTCCAGCAGTAAAAATTAATTCCCTTTTTTCAGTATCAATATGCATTAGTTCTCTAACAAGCCATTCTCCTTCAGTAATTCTGTTTTTTAATTTCTTAGTTTTTAAATCATAAAGATATAGATGGCCCCAGTTATCTTTCTCTGAATACCATATATATTCATCTGAATCAAATAACACTTCCCAGTTTTCACCTCTAACTCCAGATTCATAATAAGTTTCTACATTTTCTTTAAAAATTGAGGAAACATTTCCTGTTTTAGAATCTGCAATTTGTAAATGAGCTTCTTTGTGATCTCTAGAAGAAGATATAAAAGCTAACTTCGACCCATCTTTATTCCACTGTGTATCTAACAATTCTCCTCCTCTACCTGCAATATGATCTGTAGTAGTTGATCGTTGAAAATCATTTTTCATATTAAGCCTAACAATATTATTGGATTTTATATCAATAATAATTCTTTCTATTTCAAAAATCTTATCATCTCCTGGAAGTGCGTATTTCCAAGCTTGTAATTTTGGATGACCAACATTAGTAGTTGTTAAATACATTTCTCCTACTCCCCTTGCGTCTTGTCTAAAAGTAGCAATTTTATCAGATTTTGGACTCCATTTCAGGACGGGACCCTTAGATTTAGTCCAACCTGCATTGTTAGTAGCGTATCCATAATTTTCTTTACCATCAAAAGTAAGTTGAGTTTTTTTGTTTGTACTTAAATTTCTAACCCAAAGATTATAATTTTCTATGTAAGCTGCCAATTTACCATTTGGAGATAAAAACTCATTTCCATTTCTTCTTGAATATGGTGAGGATTTAGTTCTCTTATTTTTTGAAATTGATTTTTTATTAGTTTTTAAATTAATTTGATAGTTTTCTATTTTATCTTCATGTTTAACTCCGTAAAAAAGAAAGTCTTCGTTTTCCCATTGTTGATAATTAAGAATGTCAAAAAAATATTTATTTAAATTTTTAGAAAAGTGTTTAGTAGCATTTTCATAATCTTTTACATCCAATGATGCATCATTATTTTGATTGCATGAGTAGAAAGAAAAAAAACTTAAGATTATTAATAAATAGATAATTTTTTTCATAATAAAATATTTAAAGGTCTAATTTAATAATTTTGTATAGACATAGTAATTCTTATCAAAAGAAAAGTTATCTGTATTTAAATTAATCTCTTTCCATTTTGATGAAGGATAAATTCTCTTATTTTTTTTACCTACAATTATTTCCATTGGCATTTCAAAACCATCTACAATCTTATTCCATCTATACTTTAATATTCCTTTTTCAATTTTATATTCCAAAACAGGTATTCTAATATCTCTTAAATATTGATTAAAAAATGGTTTTAAATCCATTTTCATCTTTTTAGCAATATAATTTTCAATTTGATAAGTATTAACAGTTTGATGGTAAAAATCTTTGTTTAATCCTCTTAAAATCTCTCTCCATTTATTATCATCACCTGTTAATTGTCTTAAAGTATGTAAAAGATTTGCACCTTTAGGATACATATCTCCAGATCCTCGTTTATTTACATTATAAGTGCCAATAATAGGTTTTTTATTACCTATTCCCCTCCTAGTTCCAATAACGTATTCAGATGAAGCTTGCTTTCCAATATGATAATCTAAAAAAAGATTTTCAGAATATGCTGTAAAACCTTCATGAATCCACATATCAGCAATGTCTATATATGTAATATTATTAGCAAACCATTCATGTCCAGACTCATGAATAATTATAAAATCAAATTTTAAACCCCAACCTGTTCCAGAAAGATCTCTTCCTAAATAACCTTTTTTATATTTATTTCCATATGTTACAGAGCTTTGATGTTCCATTCCTAAATAAGGAACTTCAACAAGCTTAAAACTATCTTCATAAAAAGGATAAGGTCCAAACCAATATTCAAATGCTTGCATGGTTTTAATAGCATCTTTGAAATGAATTTTTGCTTTTTCCAAATTATCTCTTAAAACATAATAATCCATATCTAAATCTCCTGACTCACCTTTATATATCTCAGAAAAATTAACATAGTCAGCTATATTAATATTAACTCCATAATTATTTATTGGATTTTCAACTTTCCAATGATATGTTTTAGTATTTTCTTTTTCTTCAATATTTATCAATCTACCATTAGACACATTCATTAATCCATTTGGAACATTTACACTTATAAGCATTCCTTCTACTTCATCATACATATGATCCTTGTTTGGCCACCATACACTAGCGCCTAAACCTTGGCAAGAAGATGCTATGAAATGATTTCCATTCATATCTCTTTCCCACGATATACCACCATCCCAAGGAGCTCTAACTGCTTTTCTTGGTACACCCTCGTAATAAACTTTTATCTTTTGATTAGAGCCTACTGTTTGTTTATCTTTTAAAGTAATGAAATGTGCATTACCTACATGTCTTATTTTTAAAGATTGACCATTTTGTTCAGCTTTTGTTAACAAAAGAGGCGATTGTAAATCAATTTGCATTTCCTTATATGAATCCAAAACAGTGTAACTAATTTCATTGGATCCTGAAATAGTTCTTTTTTCAGGATTAACCACTATATCTAAATGATAATAAGTTAGATCCCACCATATCCTCTCCTTAGTAATAGACCCTCTTAATGTATCCTGGCTAGTAAATCCAGTTATTTCACCATTAATTTCTTGGCCATAAATTGAAGTCAAAATAAAAAAGGAAAAGAGGAATACTAAAAATTTATTATTCATAATATTTAATTGTAAAGTATATGATTTTCTACGTAATTTACACATAATTAAATTAAATATGAAAAAAACAATTCTCTATAAAGAACATGTTAAAAGAGGAGCAAAAATAATTCCATTTTCAGATTTTTTGATGCCCGTTCAATATGAAGGAATTAATGTCGAACATTTACATGTAAGAAATAATGTTGGACTTTTTGATGTTTCTCACATGGGTGAGTTTTTCTTAAAAGGCGAAAATGCCACCAATTTATTACAATTCATATGTACTAATGATATAACTAAAATTGTAGATGGTAAAGCGCAATATAACTGCATGACTGATGAAAATGGTGGAATAATTGATGACTTAATTGTATATAAGTTTAACGAAAAAGAATACATGTTAGTTGTTAATGCGGGTAATATTGAAAAAGATTGGAATTGGATTAAACTTCAAAATAAAAAATATAATAATGATCTAGAAAATAAATCTGATAAGATGTCATTATTAGCCTTACAAGGTCCAAAATCATATGATTTGTTAGAAAAAATAGTAGAATTTGATGTTAGATCTTTAAGTAATTACAGCTTTTTAAAAACTGAATTAAATAAACATAAAAATGTAATAATTTCAAGAACTGGATACACCGGTTCAGGTGGATTTGAAATATATTGTGATAATCATGATGCAATCAGTATTTGGGAAATTTTATTTGACATTGGTAATGAATTTGATATAAAACCCATAGGATTAGCTGCAAGAGACACCTTAAGGCTTGAAATGGGATATTGTTTATATGGAAATGAAATCAATTCCAATACAAATCCAATTGAAGCTGGATTAAAGTGGATTACAAAAACTGATAAAAATTTTATAGGAAAAAATCCTATTCTTAATTCAATTAATAATGGAACTGAAAAAAAACTTATTGGTTTCCAATTAGATGAAAGAGGAATTCCTAGAAAAAACTACCCTATATATGATGAAAAAAAGAATAAAATTGGAGTTGTTACTTCTGGAACTATGTCACCTTCAATAAAGAAAGGAATCGGTTTAGGTTATGTAAATACAAATAATTCAACATTAGGAACATCATTAAATGTAGAAATTAGAAACAAAATGGTTAAAGCTTCCGTTGTTAAAATTCCATTTGTTAAAATCTGATAAATAAAAATATGGGAAGGGCATTTGAATTTAGAAAGGCTAGAAAAATGAAACGTTGGTCCGTTATGGCTAAAACCTTTACTAGGATTGGTAAAGACATTGTTATGGCTGTTAAAGATGGTGGTCCATCTCCTGAATCAAATTCAAAATTAAGAGCTATAATCCAGAATGCTAAAGCTGCTAATATGCCAAAGGATAATATTGAAAGAGCTATTAAAAAAGCATCCGAAAAATCTTCAGAAAATTATAAAGAAATATTATTTGAAGGATATGGTCCATATGGTATTGCCATAATTGTTGAAACTACAAGTGATAATAACAATAGAACTGTTGCAAATATTAGAAGTTATTTTAATAAATATAATGGAAACCTAGGAACCGCAGGATCTGTAGAATTCATGTTTGATAGATTATGTCATTTTAAAATTAAAACAAAACTTGATATTGAAGAATTAGAATTAGATTTAATTGACTTTGGTGTTGATGAAGTAATTAGAGAAGATGATGCGATACTAATTTATTCCCCATTTGAAAACTATGGATTAATTCAAAAAGAATTAGAATCAAGAAAAATAGAAATTATATCTTCCGAATTTGAAAGGATTCCAAAACAATTAAAAGTGTTAAATGAAGACAAAAAAGAAGAAGTTAATATTCTGATAGAAAAGATTGAGGAAGATAATGATGTTCAAAATGTATTTCATAATATGTAATAAGTTTATGAAAATTGTTCCACTTTTCCTTTAACTCCTCTAAAAAACAGTTTTAATTTTTTAAAATCTTCCTCCATATTATTAGTAGGATAATAGGGTTTAGAAACTCTTGTACTTCTATCTTTAAAATTTAATGTTACACTAATAATTGGTACACCCGCTATTTTTGAGATATAATAAAAGCCTGTTTTCCATTTTTTAACTTTCTTTCTAGTTCCTTCAGGGGATATTCCAAGTCTGAATTGAGTATTATTTTTAAACATTTCTGATATAATATCTACAGTATTTGACTTACTTCCCCTATCTACTGGCTTGCCTCCCATCATTCTAAAAAAAAATCCAAAAGGAAATTTAAACAATTCTTTTTTTCCTATGAAATTGATTTCTTGATTAATAACTTTTCTGATAATTATAGCATAAATAAAATCTTGCCAATGTGTATGTGGACCCACAATAATAACACATTTTTTTGGAAGTTTAGAATCACCTAATATTTTCCATTTTAAAATCTTGTAAAGAAAAAATTTTGCGAATTTATGCATTAATTATTTTTCTAGCATTAATTAGATCATCCATTACATCAATACCCATTCCTTTATAGTTTGTATAAACCATTTTTATTTTTTTTCCTTTCTCAATATATCTCAACTGTTCTAATTTTTCAGATTTTTCAAGTGGAGTAGGTTCTGAATTATAAAAATCTATTAAACTTTGTTTTCTAAATGCATAAACTCCAATATGTTTAAAATATTTTATATTATCCTTAGATCTATTAAACGGAATTATTGATCTAGAAAAATATATTGCAAAATTTTCACTATCTACAACAACTTTTACATTATTTGGATTCTTTATTTCATTAGCTTTAATAGATTTCATAAGGGATCCTAAATCAATTTTTTTTTGATTATCATCATAAAATACTTTTATTAATTTTTCAAGACTTATTTTATCAATAAAAGGCTCATCTCCTTGAATATTTATTATTAAATCTGCATCTATTTTTGGAGCAAATTCTGCTATTCGATCCGATCCACAAGTATGTTGAATTGAACTCATATAAACATCTCCTCCATTATCATTTATTAAGTCATATATAACTCTTGAATCTGTTACTACGTATACTTTTTCAAATAATTTTGTGTTCAATGCGTTTTTATAGGTTCTCAATATTATTGGTATCCCGCCTAAATCCATCATTAATTTTCCTGGAAGCCTAACAGAATCTATTCTCGCTGGAATCATCGCTATAGTTTTCATAGACTAATTTTTTATAAAAATACATCTATATTTTTTATTAAAAACCAATTAAATAAAGTTTGCGTTCAGCCCTGGTTATTGCTGTATATAACCACCTCATATAATCAATATCTGGACCGTCTTTTAAATATGGCTTTTCAATAAAAACAACAGGCCATTGACCACCTTGTGCTTTATGGCATGTTATTGAATAAGAAAACTTCACATGAAGGGCATTAAAAAAAGCATTTTCTTTCGTTTTTAAGAACCTCTTGTATTTTGATTTTATATTAGAATAATCCTTTTGAATTTCCTGATATAAAAGATTAGATTGTTCATATGAAAGAGATGGCAAATCTGAATTCAAAGTGTTCAATATTATTGTAGTATCGAATGCTTCTACATCAAAATAATCAACCATTTTTATTTTTACTTCTGCAAATTGAAAACCATATAACTCTCTGATTCTATATATCTCTATTATTTCAATAATATCTCCATTTGCTAAGAAAGGTATTTCAGAATCCGGAGATGTCCAGAAATAATTGTTTTTTGTAATCATCAATAGATCTCCAACACAAACTTTATTATGATATGACAAAATTGTCTTTCTTATCTGCTGATTATATTGGTTTGCACGCTTATTAGAACGTACAATAATTATTGAGTTATCAATTCCAATTTCATTAAAAGTTGATTCAATTGATTCTTGAATTTCAAAACCATCCGACAGGTAAGTTATATCACTAAAATTTTTAAAGGAAAAGTCAAAATTATTATTAATTATATTATTTCTTATGACAGTTGCATTAAAAAGAATTCCTGATTCTTCTGTTTGACGCACAACATCACTGATTTCAAATTCATCAATATTTAAATTATAAGTGTTTTTTAAAAATTTAGAATCAAGAGCTGGACTAATAGTTTGATTTACTGGAGGTAATTGAGCAGTATCTCCTAAAAAAATTAATTTTGAATTAGATTTAAAATTGATGAAATCAATCACATCTTTTAATAAGGAATTTTTATTAAAAAGTTCTACAGAATTAGAAAAGTCTGAAATCATAGATGCTTCATCTATTATAAATAAAGTGTTTTTGCTCTTATTTTTTTTTAAGATAGATTTAAAATTTCCTGACTTATCAACTTTTGAATAATAAATTTTTCTATGAATAGTGGAAGCGTTTTTATCTGTATATTTTGATAATACTTTTGCTGCCCTTCCGGTTGGAGCTAACAAATAATAATTCATTTTTATAAAAGGTAAATTTTCAACTAAAGTTTTCATTAAAGCTGTTTTTCCAGTACCAGCATATCCTTTTAATAAAAACAAGTTACTACTACATTTATCAGATAAAAAATAACTTATATGCTGTAAAGCTAATGTTTGATCTTTTGTAGGATTAAATTTAAAATTCTTCAAAAGCAAATTGTTAAATTCTAATGAATTCATTGTATATTTTTATTTAAATAACCCTATTATTATTATTAACTTTTGAAAAAAAAAAAAAAATTGTAGTTTTGCTTAAATATAATTAATTATACAATGGAATTCATATCAAAATACATGAGAATTATTAAGGGGGTTCTTTGGCTTCTTATAATAATTTTTGCCTACAAGGTTTACGGTTCAATTAAAGGACCTATTGATTTTAACGAAGTCAAAAATGAAAGATACTTAAAAGTAATTGATAGATTAAAGGATATTCGTAATGCTCAGATCGCCTATAAAAGTGTAAACGGTTTTTATTGTGATAATTTTGATAGTTTAATCAATTTTGTCGATACTGCTCAGTATACATTGATTCAAAAAAGAGATTCTAGTTTTTTAGAATATAATAGAACTTTCAGAATTGATATGTTGAAAGAAGTCATAGTAATTGATACATTAGGCTTTGCTTCAGTTAAAGATTCTTTATTTAGAAATTCTAACCGATACAAAAACATGGCTCAAGTACCTATTCAAGGAGTTAATGAAACTTTTAAGATCAAATCTGATATAATTGATAAAAATGGATATGGTATTCCTGTTTTTGAAGTACGAGTTTCAAAAGACATTGTTTTATTTGATCAAAATAAAGATCTTTTAAAGCAAGAAAAAGGATTAATGTCTGTTGATGGTGTAAATGGTCCTGATATTGTTTTAGGGTCGCTAACAGAGGTTAGTTCCAATGGTAATTGGCCAACAACCTATGATGCAATCGCAAGAAATTAAAATAGAGGCTAGTACTTTACTTACAATAAAGCTCAGTTCTTTTAACGCTACATTAGTTCTGTCAAATTCATTTGATGACAGTATAATTCAGTGTTTTAATTATAATTTCGATGAAAAAATCCCGCCTGAAAAGCTTTCTAAAAAATTAAATACAATTCTAAAAGAATCTGAAATAAATAAATCAGATATTATTAATGTAAAACTTATTATTTGTAACAAACTATCCTCATTAGTTCCTGGCAATCTTTTTGAGGAAAAACTAAGTTTAGAGTACTTAAAATTTAACTCTAAATTGCTGGAAAATGATTTTGCTGCCCACGATTTAATAGAAGAAATTGATGCAGTAAATGTCTATCTTCCTTATGTTAACGTAAACAATTACATATTAGAAAATTTTGGTTCTTTCGATTTCTATCATTATTCAACTTTATTAATTAAAAAACTTATTAAATATAATAAAGGAAAAGAGTCCTGTTTATATGCAAATTTGCAAGAAGAAGACTTCCAGGTATTAATAATTAAAAAAAATAAGCTTTTATATTACAATAATTTTGATTTTAATAAAAAAGAAGACATACTATATTTTTTACTTTTTGTTATAGAACAAAATAAAATAGATAGTAATAAATCTAAACTTTATCTAATTGGAAAAATAAATGTTAAAAGTGAAGCTTATTTACTAATTTCAAAATTTATTGATAATATAGAAATAATTGACTTTAAAGAAAATTATATTAATAAAGTTCATATGTTAGAAAATGATACAGAAATAGATTTTCTAATCATATGAGAATAATTTCCGGATTATATAAAGGAAAAAAAATTCATGCTCCAAAGAACCTTCCTGTTAGGCCAACTACAGATCAAGCAAAAGAAGCATTATTTAATATTCTTAATAATAATTTTTATATAACAGATACTATTATTCTTGATATATTCTCTGGAACAGGAAATATAAGTTATGAATTTGCTTCAAGAGGTTCAAAACACATAACTAGTGTAGATATTAATAATAAATGTATAAATTTTATAAAGTCTGTTTCAAATGAACTTTCATTTAATCTTAAGACAATTAAAAGTGATGTTTATAAATTTATAAAATCATGTAATTTAGATTTTGACATAATTTTTGCTGATCCCCCATACAATTTTGAAATCGAAAAATATGAAAAATTAATTTCATTAATTATTAAAAAAAACTTATTAAAAAATGATGGGTTACTTATAATTGAACACTCAAAAAATATTTCATTAAAAAACTCTAAAAACTATTCTGAATCTAGAGAATATGGTAGATGCTGCTTTAGTTTTTTTAAATCATAAAATACTTTATTCCAGTCTTTTACATATTATAATATAAACTTTTAGATTAAATATCAAGAAAAGCACTAATTGGCTTATGATCAGATAATTTTTGATTGTAAGTTTCAAAATATTTTGGCGAAATTGAATGAGAAATAAAGATATAATCTATCCTAATTGGCATAAACTTAAAATCATACGTAGAACCAAATCCATAACCTTTTAATTCAAAAACATCACTCAATTTATTTTTAATTTCTTTATAAACAAATGAGTGTTGAGTATTATTCAAATCTATAGCCAAAATAACTTTATATGGAGATTTTACTATATGATTAATTAAAGTATTTGACTGTTCCTTTTGAGCTATATATGCTAACTTAATCTTATTGACAACTTTTTTGAATGAAATTAAATCTGCCTTAAGATTTAATAAATCTACCTTAAATGACTCAAAATGAGCATTATAAACTCTTATAGTGTCTTTCTTAATTACTAAATCAACAAAAATCGCATTGTTAATTGAATTATCGAACTCAACAATACCCTTATTATAGATCTGATAGTCTGTATGAATAGATTGACCCACATTATTTCCTGAAAGATGGATGTGTTTATTTTTAAAATTCTCTAGTAAATATTGATAATCTACATGGTATTCTTGCAATGCCAATAGATCTGGTTTATTATTTGATAAAAATTCTTTAGTATTTAATGGAATATTATCGTTTTTAATCCACTTATAATGATTAAATAACCTTGCATTAAAACTCATTATATGAAAACCCTCTTTATTATTTGTATCTGTATTCCCTATTTTGTAAAAGTAGAATGAGTTGTAAAAAAGAAGTGTTAAAACAATTATAGGCAACAAAACTCTTATATCAATTTTTATTAACCAGTAAACTAAAAAACATATATTTATCAGATATATGATTGGGAATAAAAATGTAAGAAAAGAAAAAGTCGAAAATATTGGATGATAATAATAATTTAGAATACCACAAATTAAGATTAATAGAGAGTTGAAGAGGTTTATGAGAAACAACAGTTTTTTAAAAAAACCTCTATTGTAATATAAAAATCTCAATTTTCACCTGCTTTAAAAAGCGTTTCCTTTTCGCCTTTTGTTAAACTATCATAGCCTGATTTACTAATTTTATCAAGAATTAAATCAATTTTTTGCTGATCTACTGCTTCTTTAGAAGGTTTCCTAAAATTATCTCTCTTATAAACCTTTCTAACTTTAGATTTCTTTTTAAGAAATCTTTTTAGATAATTTAATAAATTAATAACCCATTTTCCTAAATCATTTCCTTTTTTCAATTGATTATTATAGTAGAATCCCCATGCAGCTCCTCCAAGATGAGCTAAATGTCCACCTGCATTACTAACTGGGATTTGAATCAAATCCATAATTATAATTAACAGAGCTATATAAACAATTTTTACATCAAAAATTATTAATCTAAAGGTATAAGACGGCATATGAGAAGTTAAAAAAACAAATACTGCAATTGCTCCAGCTGATGCTCCAATCATAGGAGGTTTTAAACCTTGAAAAACAGGAAAAATATTGTAGCTAATAAGATAAGTACAAGACCCACATAATAGACCAATAATAAATATTTTTATAAACTTTTCTTTGCCAAAAAGATCTAAAACTACTCTTCCAGCAAAATATAGAATTATCATATTTCCAATTAAATGCCATAGATCTGCATGAAAAAAACCATAGGTTATTAATGACCATGGTTTATATATTAATTCATATAATGATGGAGAAACTTGAAAATAATCAATAATAGAAAATGAATTAATATCAAATAAAAATAAAAATGTATTGATTAAAAAAGGAAAAGCGAAACAAATAAGCATCCAAACTATGGTTTGTCCCAAAACATCTAAATTGTTATACTTATATTTTAAGCTACTTATCAATTCCATCTGTTTCTATTAAATTGATTTCTTTTCCAAAACCAAACCATTAAAAAGCCAGATATTGCTCCTCCAACATGTGCAAAATGAGCAATTGGCCCTAATGAAAAAGATGAAAAACCGAAAAAAAGATCCATTAAAATTAATCCGGGAACTAAATATTTTGCTTTTATAGGAATAGGAGGAAACAAAAGCATTAATTCAGAATTTGGAAATGAAAAAGCAAAAGCTACTAATATTCCGTAAATAGCTCCAGAAGCTCCAATTAATGAAGAATTATATGCAGAATATGCTGAAGTGAGACTTTCTTCGTCAACATGTTGTAAAATAGCTGTATTATAAGAGCCTGAAGATAATATTTCTTTGAAAGATTGAAAAGACAATCCGTTTGAGTTTAAAAGAGAAAAAACAGATTGAATTTCCAGATGATAAACAAGTAACTGTAATCCAGCCGCACCTAAACCTGCAGAAAAATAAAAGAATAGAAATTTCTTTCTTCCCCACATTTTTTCTAAAGGAGAACCAAACATCCATAAGCCAAACATATTAAAAAGTATATGATAGAAGTTTCCATGCATAAACATATGTGTAATCACTTGAGTAATAATAAATTTGTCGTTTTTAAAATAATGAAGAGCTAATAAATCATTGCTTATTCCACCTAAAAATTGTGCACCAATAAAAAATAATATATTGATTACAAGAAGGTGTTTTATAGTTTCAGGAATATTTCTCATTTAAAAAACATCTTATTTATAGATTCAATTGGAATCACTTTAAAAATCATTTTCTTAAAAGGAGAAATATTAGGATCTTTACAGGCAAACAAATCATGAACAAGAGATTCTTGTTCTTTATTCTCCAATTTAATTCCTGATTTTATTGATGAGCATTTAGATAAAACCTTAGCCATATAATCATTCAAACTATCACTGTTTTTTTTATAGTCTGATATTTCATTATCTATCAACTCTCGAAAAATTTCATCAATCTGATCTTCTAAGAAAACAGGATGAATTGCAGAAACTTCGATTTCATTTTTATTAAACTTATTAAAATTAAAACCTAAATGAATTAAAGATTTTTTTAAGCTTTTAAGCAATCTAATTTCTTCAGAATTTAAATCTAATTTCAATGGGAAAATTAAAGTTTGTGATAAGTTATTATCTTGAGAAAGTTCTTTCAAAAATTTTTCATAAAGTATTCTTTGATGAGCTCTCTTTTGATTAATAAATACGATACCTGAACTGTTTTTTGTAATAATATAAGTATTATTTAATTGAAAAGCAGAAAAAGAAATAGAGCTATTTAAATCACCTAATACATTTTCAAAAGAAGATTCTTTTTCAAAAGAAGATTCAAGATTTACCTCGATATCCTTTGCAGAACCTGTAAAAACATCGAAAGGATTAAATGATTTATTGAAATCAACTGAAGGAGGATTTCCTCCTTTATCTTTATATCTGTATGGAGTGTTTAAATTAACGTTATTTTCAAAATCAATTGAAGGGGATATATTAAATTGCCCAAGACTATGTTTTATTGAAGACCTAAGTATAGCATAAATAGACTGATCATTGTCAAATTTTATTTCTGTTTTATTGGGATGAATATTAACATCAATAGAATCATTTGGAACATTAAAAATTAGAAAGTAAGAAGGATGATGGTTTTCAAAAATTAAACCTTCATAGGCAGACCTAACAGCATGATGTAAATGGGAATTTTTTATAAACCTATTATTTACAAAAAAGAATTGGGAAGTTTTTGTCTTTCTAGAATATTCTGGTTTAACAATAAAACCATTTATTTCAGCAATTTCTGTACTTTCTTTGATTGGAACCAATTTTTCCTTAGTAGATTTTCCAAAAACCCTAATAATCCTTTCTTTAAAAATAGATTTTTTTAAATTAAAAATTTCATTGCTATTATTAATGAAAATAAAACTAATTTGATGATTTATTAGAGAAACCCTGTGAAATTCATCAATAATATGTCTTAATTCAACATTATCGGATTTTAAAAAATTTCTTCTAGCTGGAATATTATAAAATAAATTTTGAACAGACACAGAAGTACCCTTTTTACATAAAACTTCACTTTTACTAACAAGTTCACCACCATTTACCTTGATTTCATTACCAATATCTTTTTTTGAATCTTTATTTGAATTAATCGTAAGATGAGAAACAGATGAGATACTTGATAAAGCTTCTCCTCTAAATCCCATTGTGTTTAAATCAAATAAATCTTTTGAATTTCTAATTTTTGAGGTAGCATGTCTTAAGAAGCACAAATTTATATCTTCTTTACTCATACCTGAACCATCATCAATAACTTGAATAAGGGTTTTTCCAGCGTCTTTAATTATAAGTTTGATTGTTTGTGCACCTGAATCTACTGAGTTCTCTAAAAGCTCTTTAACAACAGACGAAGGTCTCTGAACCACCTCTCCTGCCGCAATTTGATTTGCCACATTCTTGGGAAGTAATTTTATAAGACTACTCATGAAAAGAATTAAATAAAAATAGATAAATCAAAATCTATAATAAATAGAAAAATTAGAATCAATGCCAATACAATTAAAAAAATACTCTTTGAAAAAGATCTATTTGCTCTATTTCTTTGTAAAATTCTTTCTTCTTTCCATTTTGATGCAATATCAGCTGAACTTCTTCTGTTCCGTTTTTTTGTATATACAGAATCAAATTGATAGATAGCTTCATTAGAATTATCTTTATAATACCTAGGATTATAATTAAATCGCTTATTTTTTCCTAATTTAAATAGAGTAACTTTCAATTGAATAAAAATTTAGTACAAAAGTACAAAAATGAGGATATAATTTCTGTTCAAAGATCTACTAGGAATCATTATCTTTACACAAGATGAAAAACGAAAATATTGTTGTTCTAAAAGAATTACTTTTTAGAAAAAAAAACATTGTTATTATTCCTCATACAAATCCTGACGGAGATGCTATAGGTAGTTCTTTAGCGCTTATGCATTTATTAAATTCAATTGATCACAATTCAACTGTAATAAGCCCAAATAAAGCCCCATACTTTTTAAAATGGTCTCCTGGTTTTGAAAATATAATATATTTTGATTCTGACAAGAACTCTTGTTTAAAATTAATTGAAAATGCTGATCTGATTTTTACTTTAGATTTTAATGATCTTGATAGAATTGGAGAAATGAGCAAATATGTAGATTCATCTAATGCAAAAATTATTCTAATTGACCATCATTTAAACCCAAAAGATTATGCTGATTTAGTTTTCTCAGATATAGAAATTGGATCTACTTGTGAATTGTTATTTGAATTAATTATTGAACTAGGACATGAAAAAAACATAGATTCTAATATTGCATCATGTTTATATCTAGGAATGATGACAGATACTGGATCATTTCAATATTCAAGTGTTACAAGTAGAACCCATGAAATTATATCTAAACTAATCCAAAAAGGAATTAATCAAAGTGACATTCACAATAAGGTATATAACAACTCCTCTATCAGCAGATTAAAAGTTTTAGGCTCTGCATTAAGTAATTTAAATGTTCTAAAAGAATTAAATACTGTATATATGTATTTAAAAAGAGATGATCTTAAAAAATTTGATTTTCAAAAAGGAGATTCTGAAGGAATAGTTAATTATGGATTATCTTTAAAAAATATAATTTTTAGTGTAATGTTTATTGAAGACATTAATGATGAAAATAATATAAAAATCTCATTTAGATCTCAAGACGGCTTTTCATGCAATGAATTTGCAAATAAACATTTTAATGGAGGAGGACATGCAAATGCTGCTGGAGGAAGAGATGATGGCCCAATAGAAGAAACTATCCATAAGTTTAAAAAATTAATTAATAAATATAAAGACAACCTTACTACTAATAAATAAAATGAAAAAATATTTACATATTACAAATATCCTATTAATAACATTATTAATTTCATGTGCCAATTCTCAATCAAAACTAAGCAAAGGACTTTACGCTGAAATTAAAACAAACAAAGGGGATATAATGGTTAATCTAAATTTCAAAGAAACACCAATTACAGTTGCAAATTTTGTTTCTCTTAGTGAAGGAAAAAATAAAGAAGTAAGTACAGAATATTATAAGAAAAAGTATTATGATGGTTTAATTTTTCATAGAGTAATAGACAATTTTATGATTCAAGGTGGCTGTCCTCAAGGTACTGGAATGGGAGATCCAGGATATAAATTTAAGGATGAATTCAATGAAAATTTACTCCATGATGGACCTGGGGTTTTATCAATGGCCAATTCTGGACCAAATACTAACGGAAGTCAGTTCTTTATAACGCATAAAGAAACTCCCTGGCTAAATGGAGGTCATTCAGTATTTGGAAAAGTAATAGGTTCAACAGGAATGGAAGTTGTAAACTTGATTAAGCAAAACGATACCATTGAAAACATTTCCATAATAAGAGTTGGTAGAGAAGCAAGATCCTTTAAAGCTTCAAAAATATTTTCAAATTACTTTGAGGAAGATAAAATCAATAAAGAGAAAAAAATAGCTTTACTGAAAAATATAAAGCTAGGTAAAAGTATAGAACATAAAACTAAAAAGTCTATGTCTATTTCTACCAATTCTGGATTACAATATATTAAAACCTATACAAGCAATGGTCCCAAAGTTGACCCAAAGAAAGCTATTATGACCCATTACGCAGTTTATTTTGAAGATGGATCACTTTTAGACACTAGTATTCTTGAGGTTGCAGAACAATATGACATTGTAAATTTGAAGAAAAAAAACGCAGGAGGATATACACCACTAGAATCTAGAGTTGGACCTGATGATGCGTTTATCCCAGGTTTTAAAGAAGGCTTAAGACTGTTAAATGTTGGAGATAAAGCAATTATTTATATTCCATATTATTTAGCATGGGGTGAAGTTGGAAGCGGATCAATGATACCGCCTAAATCAAATGTAATATTTGAAGTTGAAATTGTAGAATTAAAGTAATCTAAAAAAGGAATGTTTAAATCTAATACACTTCCTTTTTTTAAAAAAAACCTAATCTCTTTTCTTTGTTTATTTGTAATTATTTTTCTTCAGATAATTAAAAAAGATCCTATTTTAATAGAGAACTATTACAGTACATCATTCTACAAAATTAGCTCTGAGATACCTCTTTATCTTTTTGGAAAACTACCTTTTTCATTCGGAGACATATTATATTTAACTATACCAATTATATTGTGGTTAATAATAAAAAATAATAATACCAGAAGACAAAATCTAAAAAATATTTTTCATTTTATAGCTACATTATATATAGTGTTTCAATTTCAATGGGGTTTAAATTATTATAGGACTACTCTCAAAACAAAACTATCTATTGAAGATAAATATGAACTTAGCTCATTAATTAAAGTAACAGATCTATTTATTACAAATACAAATAATATTCATAAAAAACTATCTAACAGTGATACTTTACCAGTATTATTTGATTATAAAATTAATAATCAGCTATATCTAGAATCTATAGAAGCAATTAAAACATTAGAGAAAGAAAACATAACTAATGATAAAGCCCCTATAATTAGTGTTAAAAAATCCTTGTATAGCACTCCCCTTTCCTATATGGGCTTTAGCGGATACATAAACCCTTTTACATTAGAGGCACAAATAAATACAAATACACCCAAAATATATCTCCCAACAACCATATGTCATGAAATTGCACATCAAATTGGATATTCAGCTGAAAATGAAGCTAATTTTATTGGAATAATGGCTGCTATACATTCCAAAAATAAATTTTTTTCATATAGTGGTAATATATCCACTCTAAAATATTTATTAAATGAACTTTATAAAACAGATAAATTAAAATTTGATGAATTATTTATTAAAGTTAATAGAGGGGTAATTGAAAATATAAACCAAGCTAATAAACAACTGGAACAATACAAAAATCCTTTGGAACCCTATTTTAAAGATTTTTATGGATTATTTTTAAAGGCTAATAACCAAAAGCAAGGTATTAAATCTTATAATATGGTAGTTAGCCTTTTAGTTAATTACTACTCTAGTCAATAATTTTTGGAGATCCTATGTTTTCTAAATATTGAATTTTAGATTCTACATCTCTAATAAACTTCTCTATTAATGGTTTTAACCCTTCCCACTGTTCTCTAGCAATTTCAAAACTATTCATATGATGCTTTGTGGGGCCATATGAATTTCCATAAAAACTTCTTGTTGCTATTGAAATTCTTTGAGAAATTGTAGGATTATCTTTTTCACCAATCTCTTTCTTAGAATTGTTTCCATTAATTAACACATCAATAGAATTCTTTTGATTGTTTAATTTTTGAATATCTGAACTTAAATCAGAATTTATTTCATCGATATATCTCAATGCTTGTTCAAAATTAGATAACTTTTTCTTTGATTTATCATATTTATCATAAACCAAACTAGACTCTTTATCAAAATCAATAAGTTTTACAATAAATTCATCTATCTCATCTTCAAGTGGATTTTTTAGTACATTTTTTCTAATTCTCTTTACAGTAAATTTTTTATCATTTGTAACTCGATTTAATTTTCCATTTTTTGATTCAATTAAACCAACAGTATAATTTCCTGGTTTAACTGGAATTGATGTTTGATAATTCTTTGATTTTGAACTCAATGCTGATACTAATGGTTTTGAAAGCCCCCAAGAAACTCTATTTACACCTTTATTAGTAGTTCCTTTAATTCTATCAATTAGAGCACCTTTATCATTTCTGATTTCTAAGATTATTTTTGGATTATTTTTAGATTCTTCTTTATCAAGTTGATTCCAACCAGGAAATGGAATGTCTTTTTTTAGTTTGTGCAATTCCTTTTCTTTTTTCTTTCTTTCATCTTTTACGGACTTATAAGAATCAGGCAAATTATATGTAAATATAGCTCCATATGGAGGGTTTTTAGAAGTAAAGTATGATGCGCCTTGGCTTGATGTGCCTGAGTTAATTGGATTATACTGTAGAGCTGCTTTTACATCAAATAAAATAAAATTTCTACTATTTTCCTTATTTAAAGATCTTAGCGGAGAATAATCATCTAAAACATAGAAACCTCTACCAAAAGTAGCTAAAACCAAGTCATTTTCTCTTTTTTGAATAGCTAAATCTCTAATAGAAATAGTAGGTAAACCATTTGAAAATTTAATCCATTTTTCTCCTTGATTATTTGAAAAATACAGACCATATTCAGTTGCTAAAAATAATAGATTAGGATCTATATGATCTTGCACAATCCTCCACACTAGTGTTCCTTTAGGCAAACCATTAACTATAGGTTTCCAAGATTTTCCTCCATTTATACTTTTATATAAATAAGGATTGTAGTCTCCAAACTTATGATTATCTAAAGCAACATAAACAACATTTGTATCATGAAGATCTGCTTTTATATCATTAACAAAAGATGTTTTAGGAACATTTGGTAATTTATCAACAGAAATTGAAAACCAATCTGTACCATTGTTTGTTGTAGAATGAATCAAACCATCATCAGTTCCAACATATATGTAGTTTTCATCCAAAGGTGACTCCGATAAAGAGGTAATTGTATTATAAGTTGACATAGCATACACATCCCAAGCAGCATCCCAACTCTGTTTTTTTCCCATAATAGGTAATGACATTCTTTCTTGATTCAAAGTTAAATCCCCTGAGATAGCAGACCAACTATCACCCCTATCGTCAGACCTCCATACTCTTTGAGAACCAAAATACAAACGTTTAGGATCATGAGAACTAACTAAAATCGGAGAATCCCAGTTAAATCTTTCATATTGTTCATCTAATCCTGAGTAAGGCTTAATAAATACTGCTTCGCCTGTTGTTCTATCTACTCTGTGGATATTTCCTTGCTGAGATTGTGCATATACTATATCAGGATTACCTGGTTCTGTTGCTGGTTGATGACCATCACCTCCTAAAAGAACAAACCAGTCATTATTTGTAATTCCATTTGATCGAAATGTTCTACTGGGACCACCTTGAGAGTTATTATCTTGTGTTCCACCATAAATGTTATAAAAAGGATAGGTATCATCTAGTGCTAGTTTATAAAACTGGGTTATTGGAAGGTTATTTACAAACTTCCAACTTTTAGTTTCGTCAAAAGACTCATAGATGCCTCCATCAGAGCCAACTAACAAGTAATTTGGATCACTTTTTTTAAAGGTCATTGAATGATTATCTGAATGCTTATTACTTTCATTCATAGTATAAAAAGTTCTTCCACCATCATCAGAAACCTGAACTCTAACATCCATTAAATAAATTTTATCAAAATGATGAGGAGAAGACACCAATTCTTGGTAATAATGTGGGCCGGTTCCACCTGAAACTGTATCAGACATTTTTTTCCAGCTTTCCCCCCCATTTGATGATCTATAAACTGCCCCTTTACGTCGATCCAGTTCAATTGCAGCATATAAAACATCAGGATTAATTTCGGAAATAGCCAAACCTATTTTACCCATATTTCCACTAGGCAATCCAATCTTTAATTGTTTCCATGAATCTCCACCATCAATACTTTTATAAATCTTAGTTCCTGGTCCTCCACCAATATAAGAAGCTACATTTCTATGTCTTTGCCATGTAGCTGCATAAATGACATTCTGATCTCTATTGTCAACAACAATATCTGTAACACCAGTCCATTGATTTACTTTTAAAACAGATCTCCAATTATTTCCCCCATCAGCTGATTTGTACAGGCCTCTTTCACCTCCAGATGACCACAATGGACCTTGAGAAGCAACTAATATTGTATTTGAATTATCTTTATTAACTATAATTTTAGAAATATGTTCTGATTTATTAAGGCCTTTATTTTCCCAAGTTTTTCCTCCATTGTATGAAACATAAACTCCTTTACCAATTCCAACATGTCTTCCACCTACATTTTCCCCAGTTCCAAGCCAAACAGTATCATTATTATTTGGATCAATCGTAATACTTCCTGTAGAATAAAAAGATTGATCATCTGTTAACGGTATCCAAGTGGTACCGGAATTAGAAGTTTTCCATGCTCCTCCAGAACCTACTGCAACGTACCATTCATTTTCATTTGATGGATTAATTGCAATATCTGCTATCCTTCCAGACATAAATGCAGGACCAATACTTCTAAACTTTAGTCCGGAGTATAAAGAAGCTTCATTGTTTGTCTCCTTTTTAGTTTTTTGAGCATGTGAAAGTGTAAAAAATAATGTTAAAATTAAAGCTAGGGTATATCTTAAAGAAAAATTCATAATAAATAAGTTTTTTGGAATTACATAAATATAATTAATAATATCGGTTTTTTCATTTTAACTTAGCCAAGTGTCAAAAAAAATAAAAACATTTAATTCAGTTGAAATTATGGATATTGGTTCAAAAGGACAATCAATAGCTAAAAGTTCTGAAGGAATTGTAATAATGGTTAAAAATGGAGTTCCAGGCGATATTGTTGATATAAAAACTTATAGAAAAAAGAAAAATTATTTTTTAGGCAACATAACTAAATACCAATCTTATTCAAAAATAAGAGTAGAACCAAAATGTGAACATTTTGGCACTTGTGGAGGTTGTAAATGGCAAAACATGATTTATGATTCACAAACTCAATTTAAAGAAAATAAAATAAGGCATACATTTAAAAAAATATTTAACAATATAAAAATTGATCCAATAATCAAATGTAAAGAAGAGTATTACTATAGAAATAAATTAGAGTTTTCATTTACTGAAAACCGTTGGCTTACAAATAAAGAAATTAATAGTAAAGAAAAAGAAATTGAAAAAAGAGGGATTGGTTTTCATATATCTGGTATGTGGGATAAAGTAGTGGATATAAAAAATTGTCATTTGCAATCTGATCCTTCAAATAAAATTAGATTATCTGTAAAAGAGTATGCTATTAATAATGATTTTTCATTTTATAATTCTAGATCTAAAAAGGGTTTATTAAGAAATTTAATAATACGAAACACTAGTTTAAATGAGTTTATGGTTATCATTCAATTTTTTGAAAAAAATACAGAAAAGATTAAATCAATACTTAACCATTTAAAAATTTCATTTCCTGAGATCAAGTCTATTCAATACGTGATTAATAACAAAGAAAATGATTCAATATATGATAGAGATATTAAATTGTTTTATGGAGAAAAATTTATAACAGAAATTATAGATAAATTGAATTTTAAAATCTATCCTAAGTCTTTCTTTCAAACAAATATTAATCAAACAATTGAACTTTACAAAACTGTTAAAAAGCTAGCAAATTTAAAAGGAAATGAAATAGTGTATGACTTATATTCAGGTTTAGGAACGATTTCTCAATTTATCTCAAAAAAAGCAAAAAAAGTAATTGGAATTGAAAGCATTAAAGAAGCTGTTCAATCAGCTAAAGAAAGTGCAATTGAAAATAAAATAAACAATGTAGAATTTGAAGTTGGAGATATAAAAAATATTTTTACTTCAAAGTTTGTAAAAAAACATGGTGATCCTGATTTAATTATAACTGATCCTCCAAGAGATGGAATGCATAAAGATGTAATTAAAGAAATTTTAAAATTGGAAACTAATTTAATTATATATGTAAGCTGTAATCCATCTACTCAATTAAGAGACTTAGAAAAATTACAAGAAAAGTATACTATTAAAAAAATACAACCTGTAGACATGTTTCCTCATACCGATCATGTAGAAAATGTTGTACTTTTGAAAATTAATAATTAGTTATTTTATAAAATTGAAAAAAAGCATAATCCTATTTTTTATAAGCTGTATAATTCTTTCATGTGAGCCAGATGATATATGTCTTTCATCAATTCCTGATACTCCAAAACTTATTATTGTTTTTTATGATGAATCTTCAGGTCTAAAAAAGGAAGTTACAAATCTTAAAATCCAAGGATCTAACAATGAAAAAATTTATCAATTTAAAACAACTGATTCAATTGCCGTACCATTAAAAAACCTAGAAAAAATAACCAACTATTCTTTTGTAAAAGATTTTAAAGAAAATGTAGATAATTCAGGTAATAATGACAACATATTAATTAACTATCAATACAATCATATTTATATAAGTAGAGCATGTGGTTATTTTTCAAACTATGATTTAAATCAAATTGTTATTGAAAATGACAATCTTAATTGGATTATTAAATCAGAAATAATGAATTCAGCAGTTAAAGACGAAAAAGTTATACATGTTAAAATATTTCATTAATATATTATTTATAGCTTGTAGTATAACAGGGTTCTCACAAGAAGACATTGCATTAGATAGCATTCCAACAAAAACTACATATGGAATAAAAATAGGTTTAGATATTAGTAAACAAATTAGAATGTTAACTGAATCAAATTATAAAGGCTTAGTATTTACTGGAGATTATAGAATTCTTGATAGGTTATTTATAGCTGCTGAATTTGGAAGTGAAGAAAAAAAAACAATTAATGAAGTATTAGATTTTGATACTGATGGGACTTTTCTAAAATTAGGTGTTAATTATAATGTATACAATAACAGAAAAGGATTAGATAATGAAATATATGTTGGATTCAGGTACGGTATTGCAAAATTTAATCAAAAACTGAATTCTTATACTATCCATGATCTGGATCACTATTGGGATCAAAACAATGTAAATAGTATTACTGATTTTAAAGATCTAACAGCTAGTTGGTTTGAATTAGTATTAGGATTTAATGCTGAAATTCTAAAAAACACTTATATGGGTTTAAGTTTAAGATTAAATAGACTATTAAACCAAAAAAATCCTGAAAATTTTAGCAACCTATATATACCTGGATTTAATAAAGTATTAGAAGAAAATAATTTTGGAGTTGGTATTACTTATTCAATTTTTTATCAGATACCTATATTTAAAAAAAATAAAAACAATTAGAGCTATTTTCTTTGTTTATGAATTTTTTTCGAACCACTATAAATTTCATATTTAGCTAATCTGCTTTCCAATTTACCATTATACAATTTTATTTTTCTCGAAGGTCTTAATCCAACGAATTTTAAAGATTCTAAGTTAGAAGTTATAAACCAAGCATTCGAGTTTGAATAATTACTTTTAAGAGTATCCCCTATCTCTTTATAAAATGATTTAATATCTATTGGTAGGCGTTCACCATACGGAGGATTAAATAAAAGATGTGAAAAATTATCATTATTCTTTTTTGTATTGAAGAAATTATTTTCACAAACATTTATTATGCTTTGAAATCCCGAATTAATAATATTTTGGTTACATTTCTTAATAGCTGATGGGGATTTATCATATCCTATTAAATTATAATTAAAGGTTTTCACTTTCTTTAAAACAGATTTTTTAATTATTTCAAACATCTGAGAATCATAATTTTTCCAATTTTTAAACGAAAAAATCTCCCTTTTAATATTAACAGGATAATTAGTAGCATACATAGCTGCTTCAATCAAAATAGTACCGCTTCCACACATAGGGTCTAAAAAATCTGACTCACAATCCCATTCAGAAAGCATGATTAGTCCAGCTGCTAAAACCTCATTGATTGGTGCAATGTTTGTTTGTAATCGATAACCTCTTTGATTTAGAGGTTTACCTGATGAATCTAGTGAAATAGTACAATTATTTTTAGTAATATGAATATTAATTTTTATATCAGGATTTTCTTTATCAATATTAGGTCTTTTATTAAACATTTTTCTAAAACGATCAACTATTCCATCTTTTACTCTCTGAGATACAAAAAGAGAGTTAGAAAATATCTCTGTATTTAAAACTGATTCTATATAAAAAGTGTTTTCAATAGAAATATAATCCTCCCAATTAAAATTATAAACATAACTATAAAGGTCTTTTTGATTATTAATCTTTAAATATTTTATTGGTTTTAAAATTCTAATAGCTGACCTTAAAAAAAGGTTAGATTTATACAAAAAACCTAAATCCCCATAAAAACTTACATTTCTAATCCCTATTTCAATTTTTTTTGCACCTAAACTTAAAAGTTCATCTGCCAATATTTTTTCCAAACCAAAAAAGGTTTTAGCAATCATTTTAAAATCATTAATCATTACATACAAATAATTTTTAAAAATACTCTAATTTTGAAGTTTATGAGTAAAAATTTTAATATAGATTCAGATAATGATTACAATCACTGGTTTGATTCTCCTTATTACCATATTCTATACGAAAACAGGGATTATAAAGAAGCTAAAAAGTTTATCAAAAAAATTTTAAAATACTTAAAATTAGATAAAGGATCTAAAATATTAGATGCTGCATGTGGAAGAGGAAGACATTCAATAGAGATTGAAAAGCTAGGTTATAAAGTTTTAGGAATAGATCTGTCAAAAAACAGTATTAAAAAAGCAAAAAAAAATGAAAATGAAAATCTAAATTTTATAATTCATGATATTTCAATTCCTCTTAAGTCAAAATTTGATGCAGTTTTTAATTTATTCACAAGCTTTGGATATCATAATAAAAAAAAAGACTTAGATGTTTTACATGCAATGGAAAAGAATCTTAAAACTGGAGGAATTGGGATAATAGATTTTTTTAATATAAATAAGATTAAAAAAGATTTAATAGAAAATGAAATTATCATCAAAAAAAATATAAAATTTAATATTAAAAGAAAAGTCAATCAAGATTATGTAAATAAAAGTATTTCTTTTAAGGATAAAAAGAAACAATACAATTTTAATGAAAAAGTAAATGCCCTATCATTAGATAATTTTAAAAACTATTTAAACAATACCAATTTAAGAATTCAGGAGGTTTTTGGAGATTATCATCTAAATCCGTTTGATAGTGATAAATCTACAAGATTAATAATAATTTTAAAAAAAAAATCCCAGTCAAATAAATGACTGGGATTCGAAGAAGGCGGTGACATACTCTCCCACCAAATGGCAGTACCATCTGCGCTATTAGGCTTAACTTCTCTGTTCGAAATGGGAAGAGGTGAGCCCTAATGCAATAACCACCTTTAAGGTTCTCATTAAAAAATAATGAGTTGTTACGCTAAAAAGAATAACACAATAAGTTAACATATTAAAATTCAAGATATATAAAGAAAAGTAGTAAAATAAAAAATACAATATTAAGAAAAAGTTGCACGATAGGCCTACGGGTAATTAGTATCACTCGGCTATGACATTACTGCCTTTACACCTGTGACCTATCAACGTAGTCGTCTCCTACGACCCTTAAAAGAAATCTCATCTTGTGGAAGGTTTCGCGCTTATATGCTTTCAGCGCTTATCCTTTCCCGACATAGCTACTCTGCAATGCTCCTGGCGGAACAACAGATACACCAGCGGTCAGTCCAACTCGGTCCTCTCGTACTAGAGTCAGATCCACTCAAATTTCTAGCGCCCACTACAGATAGAGACCGAACTGTCTCACGACGTTCTGAACCCAGCTCGCGTGCCACTTTAATGGGCGAAC